>NZ_JBANFK010000001.1:0-319433 GCF_037861105.1 Rhizorhabdus argentea | reverse complement strand
TCGACGAGCGGCGCGGTTCCGAGGTTCCAGTGAAGCTGGGCGTCGACGTCAAGTCCCTGTTTGTCGAGGCCAAAGGCGGGCGGGAGCTGAGGCACATTGTTCTCCTATACGGGTTAGACCGCAACGGGCGGCCGCCCTCCTAATGATTGGGTGCGTCGATGAGGCTCAAACTGATCGATCGAGCCTCATCCGCGCCTTTAGCTGTTTCTTTCGCGCATAGTTTCAAAGCGGCTGATCGTAAAGAGTGCGCGCGGCATAGTTGAACGCGCATAAGGGCTAGGCTAGTCAGGGTGCACAGTTTCCGGGCCATGGCGTGTAGGCCAACTTCCTTTCGGCCATTTTCTCGGGGAGGCCATCCGGTCCCATGACGCCTACCATCGCTCTGGTCGATGACGATCGCAATATCCTTACCTCGGTCTCGATCGCGCTGCAGTCCGAAGGATTCAGCGTGCGGGTCTATTCCGACGGTGAAGCCGCGCTGAAGGCCCTGCTCGACAATCCGCCGGACCTTGCCGTGCTGGATATAAAGATGCCGCGCATGGACGGCATGGAATTGCTGCGGCGGCTGCGCGAGAAGAGCAGCATCCCGACGATCTTTCTCACCTCGAAGGACGACGAACTCGATGAGGCGCTGGGTCTCGCCATGGGCGCCGACGACTATATCACCAAGCCTTTCTCGCAGCGGCTGCTGATCGCGCGTATCCGCGCGATATTACGACGCACCGAGGCCCGCGCAGTAAGCGAGGACCAGCCCGATGCGCCGCCGGCCGAGAAAATCGTGCGCGGCCGGCTCGAAATGGATCCCGCCCGGCACCGGGTCCAGTGGAACGGGCAGGACGTGACCTTGACGGTCACCGAATTCCTGATCCTGGAGGCGCTTGCGCAACGTCCTGGATTCGTCAAATCGCGCGACCAACTGATGGACACCGCCTATCAGGACGATGTCTACGTCGACGACCGCACGATCGACAGCCACATCAAGCGCCTGCGCCGTAAATTCCGACAGGTCGACGGCGAGTTCAAGGCGATCGAGACCCTCTATGGCGTGGGCTACCGCTTTGCCGAGGAATGATAGCGCGCTCGGCACGCCCGAAGCCGCCGCGCGGACGTCGCTCACGACGCGGATCCTGGCGGTCAACATTTTCGCGCTGGCCATGCTGGCCGGCGGCTTCTTCTATCTCGACAGCTACCGCTCACAGTTGATCGACGCCAGGCTCGAGGAAACGGCGACTCAGGTGCGGTTGATCGCCGAAGCCTATGCGGTGACACCCCCTGGCGGGCGGGCGGCACTGCTCGCCAAGCTCGGGACCGTCACCGATACCAGGCTGCGCGTCTACCATTACCCGTCGCGCCGTTCCCGCGCGGTCGACGTTCGCGCCACGTTCGACAGCTGGTCGATCTCCGGTCCGACTTATCAGCTGCGCGATCCGACTCTCGAGGAATGGCAGAAACGCGCGGCGCGCTTCCTCGATCGATCGATCGATGTCGTTGTTGGGGCAGATCGCCCCCGCCACTATCGCGAACCCCAGGTCGACACGCTCGCGGCTTGGCCGCAGGCCATCGACGCGGTGCGAAGCCATAACATCGTAACCGACGTGCAGCGCGCGCCCGACCGCACGCCCATGATCATCGCCGCAATCGACGTGCGCGGCCCGGACGGCGGCGGCAGCGTGCTGCTATCGACCGAGAACCAGCGGGACATCACCCGTATCGTGCGCGCGGAACGGCTGCGGCTGAGCGTCGTCTTGCTGCTCGTGGTGCTGGTGTCGGTAAGCCTGTCGCTGTTCCTTGCGCGCACCATCGTTCGCCCCTTGCGGCGTCTCGCCCTGGCGGCGCACCGTGTGCGGCTCGGCCGAGCGCGCGAAGTGCAGGTTCCCCGCCTGCCCGACCGCCGTGACGAGATCGGAACCCTCGCCCGCGCCTTATCCGACATGAGTCTCGCGATCCGGCAACGAATCGATGCAACCGAGGCGTTCGCCGCCGATGTCACACACGAGTTGAAGAACCCGCTCGCCTCACTGCGCTCGGCGGTCGACAGCCTCGGGCTTGTGCAGGATCCCAACTTGCAGAAGCAACTGATCGACGTGATCCGCGACGATGTCGGGCGGCTCGACCGGCTGATCACGGACATTGCCGAAGCGTCGCGGGTCGACGCCGAGCTGGCCCGGGCTCGATTCGAGTCGATCGACCTCGGCATCATGATCGAAGGGCTGCTGACGACGCGCGAGGAGCGCGGCCGCAACGGCAATGTTCGCGTCGCCTTCGCGCGGCCCCACCGGGGCACGGCCGTCGTGTTCGGAGACGGCTCGCGCCTTACCCGAGTCGTCGAGAATCTCGTTGAAAATGCGGTATCTTTTTCTCCACCCCAAGGGCTCGTTCAGGTTGCAGCCACGCGCGATGGCGATGATGTGGTGATCCGGGTAGAGGATGAGGGCCCGGGCGTGCCGCCCGAGGCTCGCGAGGCGATCTTCAACCGGTTTCATAGCGATCGTCCGGACGGCGAGGAGTTCGGCCGGCATAGCGGCCTCGGCCTCGCTATCGCAAAGGCAATAGTCGAGGGGCATAATGGCACGATCATGGCTACCGACCGGGACAATGCACCCACCGGCGCGCGTTTCGTGATCCGCCTGCCCGCCTGGAGCCGATGACCGTGCCGCACGCCAATCCTCTGCATGCGACCAGCGTGCTGATAAGGGGTCGAGTGCTGCTGCTGTCCGGCCAGTCGGGCAGCGGCAAATCCGACCTGGCGCTGCGCCTGATCGACCGGGGGGCGCTGCTGATCTCCGACGACTATACCGGGCTGGAGGCCCGCGCCGGCATTCTTTATGCAAGCGCACCGCCGCGGATCGCCGGCCGGATCGAAGTTCGCGGCATCGGGCTCGTCGATATAGGTTGCGGCGGGGAGGGACCGGTAGCGCTGATGCTTGACCTCGATACCGTGCCCGCACGCATGACGGACGAGACGCTGCCAACGGAGAGGCTTTGCGGCATCCCGGTCCCGGTCCTCGCCTTCGCCGCGTTGGAGGCATCGGCACCGATCAAGGCCGAGCAGGCGCTTCGCATGTTCGGACTGGAAACGAGGCCATGAGTGCGCCATCGGGTCCGCGCCGGATCCTGTTCGTCACGGGGATGTCGGGGGCCGGCAAGAAGACCGCGCTCAAGGCGCTGGAGGACATGGGCTGGGAAACGGTCGACAATCTTCCCGTGTCGCTGCTCGACAGGCTGCTTGCCGCCAGCCCGCCCGAGGGGAGCGTCGACAATCATCGCCCGCTGGCTGTCGGGATCGACAGCCGTACCCGCGATTTCGATAGTCACCGGATCGTGCGGCAGGCACAGTCGCTGCGCGACGACGGACGCGATACCTCGATTCTTTTCCTGGACTGTTCGGGCGCCGAGCTTAGCCGCCGATATTCCGAAACCCGCAGCCGCCACCCGCTCGCGCAGGACCGCCCGGTCGAAGATGGGATCACCTATGAACGCGAGCTGCTCGCACCGCTGCGGGAAGCCGCCGACGAGCTGGTCGAGACGACCGGCCGCTCGACCAACGACCTGCAGGCCCTGTTGCGGCAGCGCTTCGGCAATTCCGGCCAGGGCAGCGCGACGCTGACGGTGATGTCCTTCGCCTTTTCGCGCGGCGTTCCCCGCGATGCAGACCTCATGTTCGACATGCGGTTCCTGCGCAATCCGCATTGGGTCGCGGCGCTCAGGCCTCGCACCGGGCTCGATCCGGAAGTCGCAGCCTATATCGCTGGGGATCCTGTCTATCCCGAGGCCAAGGCGCGGATAGAGGAGCTGATCCTGCTACTGCTGCCGCGCTACGAGGCCGAGGGCAAAAATTACATCACCGTCGCAATAGGCTGCACCGGCGGGAAGCACCGATCGGTGCATTTCGCGGAATCGCTCGCAATGCGGTTGCGCGAGGCAGGATTTTCGCCCACGGTTCGCCACCGCGATCTGGCTCAGCCGAAGCTGGACGTCCGGGAGAGCACCTTGCCAGGCTTAGGATCGTGACCATTGGGTTGTTAGTCGAATGATCGGATTGGTGCTCGTTACTCACGGCCGTCTTGCGGCCGAATTCGTGACCGCGATGGAACATGTCGTGGGGCCGCAGACCGCCATAGAGGCGATCTGCATCGGTCCCGACGACGACATGGAAGGCCGGCGGGCCGACATTGCACGCGCGGTCAAGTCCGTCGACGACGGATCCGGCGTCATCCTGCTCACCGACCTGTTCGGCGGCACCCCGTCGAATCTAGCCATTTCGCTGATGGAGCCTGGGAGGATCGAGGTGATCGCGGGAATCAACCTGCCGATGCTGATTCGTCTTGAAGGCGCGCGAAAGATGATGAACATCAAAGCCGCGATCGCAGCGGCACGCGACGCAGGGCGTAAATATATATCGGTTGCATCCGAAGTGCTGGGGGAAGCTGCTGCATGACGCTGATTCAGCGGGAGGTTCAGATTACCAACATTCGCGGCCTGCATGCCCGCGCAAGCGCCAAGTTCGTCACGCTGGCGAGTTCGCACAGCGCTGACGTCGAGGTCGAGAAGGACGGTTCCAAGGTCGCGGGTACCTCGATCATGGGTCTGATGATGCTGGGCGCGGCGAAGGGCGACAGCGTCATCATCTCGGCTCGTGGCGACGGTGCGGAAAAGGCGCTGAGCGCGCTGGTCGAACTCGTCGAGGGCAAATTCGGCGAGGAATAGCATAGTAGGTTGCGCTCATGTCGAGCGCAGTCGAGACATGTTTCACCAAAACAGCGCTCCTCGACTTTGCTCGGGACGCGTGGAACACCAGACGAGAGTCTTCACCCTGCCCCGCCAGATCACCGCCTTTTCCAATCCGCTGATCAAACGCGTGCGTTCGCTGCGCGAGAAGCGGCATCGTCGCGAGGAGGGCCTGTTCTTAGCCGAGGGATTACGCATCCTGACCGAGGCCGCCGACAGCGGAACCCTTCCGGAGATGATCTTCTATGCGAAGGACGGCGCCGAACATCCGCTGACGCAACGGCTGGTCGGCCTGGTCGAACAGGCCGGCGGCGACGTGATCGAAACCGATCGCGACATTCTCGCAAAGCTGTCGGGCAAGGATAATCCGCAGACGGTCATCGGCGTGTATCGTGAGTTCGATACCACCCTGGACCAACTCGACCGTAACGTCGCTGATATCTGGATCGTCGCCCAGTCGCTTCGCGATCCCGGCAACCTCGGAACGATCCTGCGCACCGGCGATGCCGTGGGAGCCGGCGGCCTCATCCTTGTGGACGATTGCGTCGATCCCTTCTCGGTCGAGGCGGTGCGGGCGACGATGGGGGCACTGTTCACCCAGCGGATCGCGACCGCACGATGGCCGGAATTCGTGGCGTGGCTGCGCGCCGGCGCGGGGCAGCTCGTTGGCACCAGCCTAAAGGCCGTCCAGGATTATCAGGCGCCCTGCTATGCAGCCCCGACCTTCATCCTCGTCGGCAACGAAGCGCAGGGACTGCCGGCCGATTACGAGGGGGAATGCGATCTGCTGGTAAAGATGCCGATGCTGGGTAAGGCCGATAGCCTCAACGCCGCCGTGGCAACCGCGGTCATGGCCTATGAGGTGCTCAATCAGCGGCGCGGGCGGTGACCGAGGAACGCGTCAACTATATCACGCCGGCGGGCTTCGCCGCGATGCGCACACGGTATGAGCTGCTGTTCGGGACCGAGCGCCCAGCCCTGGTCGAAGTGATTAGCTGGGCCGCCGGCAACGGCGATCGATCCGAAAACGGGGATTATATCTACGGCCGCAAGAAGCTGCGCGAAATCGATCGTGAGCTCGGCCATCTCTCGCGGCGGATGAAATCGGCCAGGGTCGTCGATCCCGCGCGCCAGACCGACCGCAGCAGGGTCTTCTTCGGCGCGACGGTGACCATCGTCGACGACGACGACGTCGAGCGCGTGCTCACCCTGGTCGGCGAGGACGAGGCCGATGCGAGCCATGGCCGCATCAGCTGGCGCTCCCCGCTCGCCCATGCGTTGAAGGGTGCCGCCGTTGGAGACGTCCGCCGCGTGGCGCTGCCGGGCGGCACAAAAGAACATGAAGTACTCGCAATCAGCTATCCCGGCGCCTGAACAGAGCGGGTCAGACGTGCCGATTCGCGGCATGGCGTCCCTCCCCGGATCACCCGAAAGCATGTCGCTGTTCAGATTCGCATCGACTTGGCCGGCCGATCGGGTAAATTCAGCGCATGGGACATGAGGCCATCACCAAGTTGACCGCGCGGCAGCGCGACTGTCTGCGCCTAGTCCTCCAGCACAAGCAGTCGAAGGAGATCGGCCGCGAACTCGGCATCTCGCCGATGACGGTCGACAATCATTTTCGCAGCGCGATCCAGACTCTGGGCGTGAGCAATCGTCTCGAAGCCGCGCGCTTGCTCGATTCTTTCGAGCGCGAGGAGCCTAGTCAGCGGTTGACTAGTCAACCGTACTCCGTTGCCTCACGTTCCGAAACGCTCATCATGCAGTCACCGGCTTCGGTCGGTGACGGGCATCGAGATGCGATGAGCGCGCTTCGTGAAGACCAGGTTCCCTACAGAACCTACGGCGAAGCAACCTTCATAGATTTCCCGCTGCCCGTGCCTACCAGAGGGAAACCACGCAACGATCTGACGATCGCCCAACGCCTGTTCTGGATCGCGGTACTGATCATCGGAATTGGCATGGGAACCGGCGCGCTACTCTCTGGCTTCGCTGCTCTGTCGAATATTGTCCTGGCGCTGAAGCGCTAGACATCCCGCCAATCGATCTGACGCGCCCTATCCGGCGCATGGGGAGAGTTATGTCCAAGAACCGTGATGATGCGACACTGCGTGTCTATGCCGCTCTCGAAGAATATGAGCGCGCCCTAGATATCGCGGCCAACCGGGGTGCCATGCTCGCGGCGGAACTGCCGATAGCGCGGCTTGATGGCAATTTTGCCATGGAGGTGGCGCAGGGCGCCTTCACCAACTTTTTCGGATCGCTCTCGACCATCATCGCGGCGCGGGGACAGGTTGTAGAAGGTCATCGCCAGCTGGCCGTCGTCCAGCGCAAGTTCAAGCTGCCTGTGGTCGCCGGCGGCGACAAGATTCCGCCCCCGCCGGTGATCGACGATCGCGAGATCACGCCGCTACGCGCAGCATGAGGTGACGGGTCACCCCTTGACGTCAGGCCCCTGGCCGTGATGGGCTCAGCGGGTGACCCGGCAACTAATCTATGGCGCCCTGATGTGGGCCGTTTGCGTTTACGCCTTGCTTCGAGGAGGCACGGCTGAGCGGATCGCGGCGGTCGGCATCATAGCTATGACCTATCTGAGCTTACTCGTCGTGAGTTCGGTGACCTTGCGGTTTCGCCACATGGAATTGTCGGTCTTCATGGTCGACTTTTCGTTTTTTGTGGTTCTGCTCTGTCTCTCGATGACAACGGAAAAATATTGGCCTCTATGGCTCACGGCAATGCAGGGACTAACGGCCCTCACTCATTTCGCGCCCTACGTACCCCATGTGATTCCATGGGCATACGCGAACGCGACAGCCATGTGGGTCTATCCGATGCTCACCACATTGGCCTTCGCGACGTGGCGCCATCATCGGCGCAGGAGGGACGGAACCTTCTTCGCAGGTTGATCTATACGGTCGAGCGCGTTGGGGCCACGCGACTGGCCGATCGGCTCATCGCCGAATTCGGCACATCATCCTCCGCCCTGTCTGCGAGTCCGGACCGACTGAACCGAGCGCTGCCGAACGCAACCCACGTCGTCGAGCTGTTATTGGCCGCCCGCCACCTTCTGCTCCATTCGCTTGGCCAGGAGATTCAGGAGCGGCCGATCCTCGCGGATGACCGCGCAGTTCAACAATATCTCTTTGCACATATGGCCTACATGCCCGTCGAGCAGGCGCGCATACTCCACCTCGACGCCAAGAACAGGCTGATGCGCGACGATGTCGTCGCCTATGGCACCGTCGACAGAGTCAGCCTGACGCCCCGCGAACTCGTGCGCCAGGCGCTGGATATCGGTGCCACAGGCATGATCCTGGCACATAACCATCCTTCTGGAGACTCCACGCCCAGCAACAGTGACATGGTGATCACTCGCGCGATCTTCGAGGCGGCGAAGCTCTTCGATATCCGCCTGCTCGACCATATCATCGTCAGCCGATCAGGCTTTTACAGCTTCCGGGCGAAGGGGCATTTGTGACCCGGCCCGGTGAAGCGGCACGGTCATTCCACCGATAGCCGCTTCACCGCCGCGTCAGTGTCGGACGGCGACTTCGGTGCCGTCGGGGCTCGTCGCGCCGCGCAGGGTGAGCGCCAGTTCATCGGCCTCGGTCCAGTCGATCGCCGTGAGATCACCGGCCAGAGCCAGCGCGAGCACCTCGTCGACATGGCTCACCGGGATGATGGTCAGTCCCTCCCGGATGTTGGCCGGGATCTCGACAAGATCCTTTTCATTCTCCTTGGGGATCAGGACGGTGGTGATGCCGCCGCGCAGCGCCGCCAGCAGCTTCTCCTTGAGACCGCCGATCGGCAAGACTCGACCGCGAAGCGTTACTTCGCCGGTCATCGCGATCTCCTTGCGAACCGGAATACCGGTCAAGGTCGAGATGATGGCGGTGGTAATGCCGATGCCCGCCGAAGGGCCATCCTTGGGAACCGCACCCTCGGGCAGATGGATATGGATGTCCTTGCGTCCGATCAGGCTCGGCTTGATGCCATAAGCGGGCGCACGCGCCTTGACGAAGCTGAACGCCGCCTGGACGCTCTCCTTCATCACGTCGCCGAGCTTGCCGGTCGTGTTGATTGCGCCCTTCCCGGTTACGGTCACCGCCTCTATCGTCAGCAGCTCGCCCCCGACCTCCGTCCAGGCGAGCCCGGTGACGGCGCCGACCTGATCCTCCTCCTCGCCGATGCCAAAGCGGAACTTCCGCACGCCGGCGAAATCGGACAGGTTGTCCGGCGTGATCACCACCCGGCTATCCTTGCCCTCGAGGATCCGGCGCAGGCTCTTGCGGGCAAGCTTGGCGATCTCACGCTCCAGCGTGCGAACACCGGCTTCCCGGGTGTAATAGCGGATCAGGTCGCGCAGCCCCTCGTTGGTGAGTTCGAACTCGGTGGTTTTGAGACCATGCGCCTCGATCTGCTTGTCGAGCAGATGCGCCTTGGCGATCTCGACCTTCTCGTCCTCGGTATAGCCTTCGAGCCGGATGATCTCCATGCGATCGAGCAATGGCTGCGGCAGATTGAGGCTGTTCGCGGTGCAAACGAACATCACGTCGGAGAGGTCGATATCGATCTCCAGATAGTGATCCTGGAAGCGGCTGTTCTGCTCCGGATCGAGCACCTCGAGCAGCGCCGAGGCCGGATCGCCCCGGAAATCCTGACCGAGCTTATCGATCTCATCGAGCAGGAACAGCGGGTTTGAGGCCCCGGCCTTCTTCAGATTGGTGACGATCTTGCCCGGCAGCGAGCCAATATAGGTGCGGCGATGGCCGCGGATTTCGGCCTCGTCGCGCACGCCGCCGAGCGACTGGCGGACGAATTCGCGGCCAGTGGCCTTGGCGATCGAGCGGCCCAGCGAGGTCTTGCCGACGCCGGGGGGGCCGACGAGGCACAGGATCGGTCCCTTGAGTTTGTTGGTGCGCGCCTGCACGGCAAGATACTCGACGATGCGATCCTTGACCTTTTCAAGGCCATGATGATCCGCATCGAGAACCGCCTGCGCCGCCGCGATGTCCTTCTTGAGCTTCGACTTCTTGCCCCATGGCAGGCCGAGCAGGACATCGAGATAGTTGCGCACGACCGTCGCTTCTGCCGACATCGGCGCCATTGTCCGCAGCTTCTTGAGCTCGGCATTGGCCTTGCCGCGAGCCTCTTTCGACAGCTTGAGCTTCGCGATCTTGCCGGCGAGTTCGGCCAGCTCGTCGCCGGCGTCCTCGCCCTCGCCATTGCCGAGCTCGCGCTGGATCGCCTTGAGTTGCTCGTTGAGATAATATTCCCGCTGGGTCTTTTCCATCTGCCGCTTCACGCGGCTGCGGATCTTCTTCTCGACCTGGAGCACGCCCAGTTCGCCCTCCATCAGCGCGAACGCCATTTCGAGCCGCTTGGCGGGATCGAGTTCGACAAGCAGCGCCTGCTTGTCCGCCACCTTGATCGAAATGTTCGCGGCAATCGCATCTGCGAGCTTGGCGGCGTCCTCGATCTGGCCGAGCTGAACCGAAGTCTCAGCCGGCAGCTTCTTGTTGAGGCGCGCGTAATTCTCGAACTGGTCGATCACCGACCGCATCAGCGCGGATACTTCGGCACCCTCCGCCTCGGCTTCCTCGATCAGCTCGACAGCCGCGGTGAGGTGCGTCTCCCCACTCGACAGTTCGTCCAGGCGAGCGCGTTGCTTGCCCTCGACCAGCACGCGCACCGTGCCGTCCGGTAGCTTGAGGAGCTGGAGCACGGTCGCCACCACGCCCAGATCGTACAGCGCATCCCGATCGGGATCGTCCTCCGCCGGATCAAGCTGGGCGACCAGGAAAATGGACTTGTCAGCGGCCATCGCGCTTTCGAGCGCTGCCACGGATTTCTCTCGCCCGACGAATAGCGGCACGATCATGTGGGGGAAAACGACGATATCGCGCAACGGCAATACGGGCAGATTCTCAGTCATGTAGTCTCCGATCGGAGCGCCGTCAGGCGCATCGCTTGCCACCTATATGGGCTGGGCTATCTTCAGGATCAATGAACAGCCGCATGGCAGGCGCTCCACATTGTATTTTTTCGCGTGCACGGTAAGCCCCCGGCGTGACCTCCACCGATTCCAGCCAGACCGGCGGGCCGCGCCCGAACCAGCGCGACTCCAGTATCGACATATTGCGCGGACTCGCGTTGATCACCATTACGATCAACCACATAACCGGGTTCACCGACCGGATGCACATGGTCGGGATGCAGTTCCCTACCCTGACGCTGTGGGGCTTTTCGAGCGCGGCCGAGGTGTTCTTCCTGCTTTCGGGCTATCTTGTCGGCGCCGTTTATCTGCGGGCTGACCGGAATGTGACGCTCGGCGGATTCGCCGCGAAGGTATGGCCCCGGGCCGGCAAGCTCTATCTCTATAACCTCGGCTTGTTCATGGTCCTGCTGCCGCTGTGCATCGAGTCCGCGGATTTGGCTCGGTTGAGCTTCTACAGCTGGTTCATACAGCGCGGCCCGGCTTCGCTGATCGACTTCCTGATCCTCTACATCCAGCCTTACTGCCTGGAGATCCTCGTCACCTATATGGTGCTGCTCGCCACCGCACCGATCTTCGCCCTGCTGCTGCGGATTCATGTGCTGCTCGGCCTCCTCGCGTCGGTCGGGCTCTACTGGTTCGCGCATGAGAATGCCTGGTTCAACATCGTCGGCGGCTCGCCGGTCGGCGATTGGCTGTGGAACTTCAACCCGGCGTCGTGGCAGCTGCTGTTCTTCGGCGCGATGGCAGCCGGCCGCTACCGGCTGCTCGCAAGGATGGAACGCCGCGCAGAGGGCGACTGGCGATGGCTGGTGCCGCCAGTGCTGATCTTCGCCGGGCTCACCATATTGTTCCTGGCTCAGGGCTGGTTCTCGTTCGAGGTCCTCTACCAGAGCAAGATCCGGATCGGGCCGATCCGCGTGGCGCACGCCATGTCGGTCTGCTGGCTGATCATGAGCATATTGTGGATGTGGCCGGGCCTGCAGCGGCTGTGGCTGATGCGGCAGTTCGCGGTGATCGGGTCTAATTCGCTGCAGACCTTCGTCGTGTGCGTAGCGCTCAGCTATGCGGCGGGATTTCTCTGGATCGAATATATGCCCACCCATGCCGCCTATATCGCCCTCTGCATCGGCAGCGCGGTTCTGCTCGGCATTTTCGCTAATCTCTATATGCGCTGGAAGGTTCGGCACCGCTGAGCTCCTACGGCGCCATTCCGCCACGAGTTAATCTTGCGCCGCCCCAATCCACCCTGCGCTTGCCTTTCACGGCCCCCGCGCGCATTGGGAGCGCCCTAAAAGGAAGTGGGACTGGGAATGGCGACGAACTGGACGCCCCAAAGCTGGCGTCAACAAAAAGCGGTGCAGATGCCGGATTATCCGGACGCCACTGCATTGGCCGCGGCCGAGAACGAGCTGTCGAACTATCCGCCGCTGGTGTTCGCGGGCGAAGCGCGCGAGCTGACCGCAACGCTGGCCGAGGTCGCGGCCGGCAAGGCCTTCCTGCTGCAGGGCGGCGATTGCGCCGAGAGCTTCGCCGAGTTCCACCCGAACAACATCCGCGACACCTTCCGCGTCATCCTCCAGATGGCGGTGGTGCTGACCTATGCGTCGAAGATGCCGATCGTTAAGGTCGGCCGCATGGCAGGCCAGTTTGCCAAGCCGCGGTCGACGCCGACCGAGGAACAGGGCGACGTGTCGCTGCCCAGCTATCGCGGCGACATCATTAACGACATCGCGTTCGAAGAGGCGGGCCGCACTCCAGATCCGCGGCGCATGATCCGCGCCTACAGCCAGTCTGCCGCAACGCTCAACCTGCTGCGCGCCTTCGCCCAGGGCGGCTATGCCAACCTTCACCAAGTCCATGCCTGGACGCTCGATTTCATGGGCCGGAGCCCCTGGGCCGCGCAATATGGCGAGGTGGCGAGCCGCATCGGCGACGCGCTCGACTTCATGGCGGCGTGCGGGATCAATCCGGAGACGGTGCCCCAGCTCAAGGGCACTCAGTTCTACACCAGCCACGAGGCGTTGCTGCTCCCTTATGAGCAGGCGCTGACCCGCGAAGACAGCCTGACCGGCGACTATTTCGATTGCTCGGCCCATTTCCTGTGGATCGGTGATCGCACCCGCTTCGAGGGCTCCGCACATGTCGAGTTCCTGCGCGGCGTCGGCAATCCGATTGGCCTGAAATGTGGCCCCAGCCTCGAGCCGGACGCGTTGCTGCGCCTGCTGGACACGCTCGATCCGGGCCGCCAGCCGGGCCGGATCACGCTGATCACCCGCTATGGCCATGACAAGATCGAGAAGCACCTGCCCACGCTTGTCCGCGCCGTGAAGCGGGAAGGCCGCCAGGTGGTCTGGTCGTGCGACCCAATGCACGGCAACGTCGTCAAGGCGGGCAACGGCTACAAGACCCGGCCGTTCGACCGTATCCTGGCGGAGGTGCGCGGCTTCTTCGCGGTGCATCGCGCCGAGGGCACCCACGGCGGCGGCATCCATGCCGAGATGACCGGTCAGAATGTCACCGAATGCACCGGCGGCGCGATGGCGGTGACCGACGAAAATCTCGCCGATCGCTATCACACCCATTGCGATCCTCGCCTCAATGCCGGCCAGAGCATCGAGCTGGCGTTCCTGCTCGCCGAGATGCTCAACCAGGAGATGAAGGAGCGCGATCGGGCAGCCGCCTGATCGCGCCGCGCGCCCATTCTTTATCGGAGTGCTAGCGAACCGATCCGGCGGCGGGGAAACGCCAGGGTTCCTCGAATCGCGCCTCGACGAGTTGCAGGACCAAATCCAGGTTGCGGACCGCCTGGTCATCACACTGCCGGACCGCATCGGCAATGCGACCGACCAGTGTGCCGATCGCATCAGCGCCGTGTAAGGCTATGAGGTTTTCGGCCTCGTCCCGCCAACTGATATCAGCCTGCATCAACCTATGTTAGTCGTCACGATCGATTTAGGCTAGTCTGTAGTTTCCCGGTAAGCCGGGGGAGGTGCTGGCGCCGGCGCCAGCATATGCTGTCGGCCGATATCCGATCCGCCTTGACTTGCCCCATCCCGCCCCATAATGACGCCGCTCCGCTCGCACGGCCCCTTCGTCTAGCGGTCTAGGACGTCGCCCTCTCACGGCGAAAACACGGGTTCGAGTCCCGTAGGGGTCACCATTGCAGACGATTTATCACGTTACTTTCGCGTGGTAAAATAGCGCTCTGCCCAAGTCGGCTCTACATTTAATCCCGCAGTTTGACGCGAACGTAAGCGGTTGCCAGCACGGCGCCGGTCATGGCGATGCCTCAAGCCGAATCGTCGGCAAGGATGAAACCGCTCCCAGCGACGATGCTCATTCGGACCTGCTGCGTACTATCGTCCAATGCGCCATGATGAGCGCGAGAACTCTTCTGGCTGCCATGATTGTCTCTAGCCGATGGGCTCGGCGTGTGATCCGGCAGAGAGCGGCGGCGGCCCGCTAATCGCCCGATTCCGCTAGCCTTCATAACCAGCGCGGATCGGAGGACCGCATTCGCCGATCAGGCATGACCCTTCATGAAGATCGATGCCAACTCCCGCTCGTTCAAGGGTTCGATGAACTTGCAGCCGGCTTCGAAATCCTTCGACCAGATCACGCTTGCACGCACGATGTCGCAGTTGGGGAGCCTCAGCGTGATCTTCGTGCCGCGGGGAAGGTCGCAAAATACTTCGAGCCTGGCGCCGCGCGTCGTCACGTCGAGTACCCGGCACAGCGCACGCTCGGGGCGGCCGCCGGTCCCGTAGCGCGCCCGCACATCGGCAGGGAGCCGCTCCTCCCCCCGGCGATGCTCCAGCACGGTAACTTCTGATGAGAACATCCGCATTCCTTCCGCGATGGAAGCATGCCTAACACGGTGTTTATTACTGTGGGGTAAAACGTTGCCGGAACAACCGCCGGTTGTGCCTGATCATGGCAGCGCCAGCAAAGCGCGGACACCCAAGCTGTCTATGCCACGATTTTGCCTGCTGAAAATCGTCGCGTGGCTGAGATGGACCCACGACGCCTCGAGCGACACGCGCCCGCCGGCCCGCCAGCCCAGCGCCAGTTCCGGTTCGAACGTGACGGGTGAACCAAGATCGACCCGCCGCCCCTCGCGATAGGCCCGCGATGGCCCATCGTTAACCGAAAGGCCGACGCCGGGCCGAACATAAAGCCGGGTTCCGAAGGTCCAGTTGAGTCCTGCGGCAACATAGTTGGTCCCGCCGTTCAAGCTTTTCGAGACCAGCAGGTGCGGCGCCGGCCGGCCGATCGACCGGAACGACTGGATGGGATCCCCGATCCATCCGGCCTTGATGTCCTGCCCGGTTTCGAACCGGGTCTCGGACATGGTAACATCGTGCTGATATGCGCCTATCCACAGTTGGTCCGCGCGCGCCGAGGACACGGAGGTAAAGGCAGCGATCGCCAGCGCGGCGCGAATTGCTTTCATCGCGGGACAACGCGCGTCGCAAGCGACCGATCCGCAACGGACGAAAGCCAGGAAAAAGCCCCGATGGTGATCAGTGGCAGCGCGGCGTCGGCAGAGTCGGGCGGCTTTCCGGCGATCTGATTCTCCTGTACGATTCCGCTGAAGGTTGGCGGTAAACATTTGGCCGTAAACACGGGGTTGCGGCCTCATCCATGTTCGAGCCGCCATGCGCTTTCGCCACACCGGTATTGGATCGTGTCGAGCCGAAGGCGCATATTGCGGATGCTGGCCGGCGACCGCTCCCATCGTGCGTTTCTGGAGAGACAGCAGAGGCATCATCCGCATGAAGCAGTTGACCGAGGAGCATCTGTCCGTCCTTCGCCGCCATATGGTCGAGGTGATCGAGATCGAATATGACCTGATGAGCGAAGAGATCGGACATCCGCGCCCTGCCCCGCAGGTGCGCGCCGCCCTGCTCAAGATCCCCCGTCACCGTTTCGTGCCGCTTCAGTTCGCCCTCATGGCCTATCAGGACCGTCCGCTGCCGATCGGCTTCGACAAGACGATCTCACAACCCTTCATGTCGGCACTGATGGTCGACATGCTCGAACTCACCCCAGCCTCGAGGGTGCTCGAAGTGGGCACTGGACTGGGCTACCAGACCGCTCTGCTCGCCGAACTGGCCGAAGAGGTCTGGAGCGTCGATGTGGTGGAGGAATTCATCGCCGCGGCGGCATCGCTCCTGCAGCAGCTCGACTATGCCAATGTCAGCCTTCGGGTCGGCGACGGAACGCGCGGCTGGGCGGATGCGGCTCCGTTCGATGCCATATTGGTCAGCGCCGCGGCGCGTGAAATCCCCGAAGCGCTAATCCGCCAGCTCAAGCCCGGTGGGCGTCTGGTGCTGCCCGTCGGAGACGAAACCGGGCAACGGCTCGCCCAGATCCGCTGGGACGGCGGCACCGAAGCTACCGTCCGCGAGATCATGAGCGTGATGTTCACGCAGCTGGAAACCGTGTGACGCCCACCCCGTGATCCCCGAAGAAGATGGTGATGATCGAGACCCTCGGTCTCCGCCATGCGCCGCATTCTGGTTGCCAAGGCGGCGGGCGGTTGCCTTGCCGTCATCCTGTTTCCGGTTGCCGACATCCTCCTTGTCGTTTTGCTGAAATCTCCTTTCTTCTCGTGGTCGGCCATTCATTAAACTTGGATCAGAGTGATCTTGCCTCCAGGCTCGGAATCGATCGGAACCGGCTCGGCGCAGTACCGTTGAATCGTTCGAACTCATGGAGGTATTTATGACGGGCAAGCAGCCGATCCAGGCTGACGGACAAGGCAGCCCCAAACGCCATGCCGATGGCGTCAGCGAGGGGGTATCCGGAAAGGCGCCGCAAGGCGAGAGCGGCGGCGGCGCTTATCCGAATGCGCATCGCGGCAAGAAACCCAAAAACTCTCCAGCCGACTTCATGGGTCATGGTGGCCAGACCGAGATTAACTATTATGGCTCCGGCCAGCTGGGCGAGAAGAAGGTCGATAATCAAAGCGGCGCGCGTAAGGCCGCAGCGCGCAAGGAACCATAGCGCGCGCTTTCGACTTACCCATGTTGTTGCGGATATATCACGGATAAAAGCTAGTTTTGTCTGATCGAAACCGGCTTCCGGCGCGATGGTTTTCCGTCTCGCCAGCGCAATGGCGCGGCGCAACATCCACGTCAGGGAACGGAGAAGCTCCATGCGACTTCCACTTATACTGGCCGCGCTTGCGGCATCGATGAGCCATGCCGGCTTTGCACAGGCGCCGACCGAGACTTCGCCGGACCGCAGCGAGCCAGCGGTGAGTTTCGAGCCATATGTCGGCGTGATGGGCGGCTATCATAATTTCGACCGCCGCAGCGAGTTTGGTACCAACGGCAACCGCGGCAAGATGGACGGTGCGCTGATCGAAGGGGTAGCCGGCGTGAACGTGCCTTTTGGGCCGATCTTCGTGGGTGCCGAGGGTAATGCGGCCAAGGGCTTCAAGGATATCGATTGGGAATATGGCGTTCGGGGCCGGGTAGGCGCGCGTGCAGGCCAGAGCGGGATGATCTATGCCTCGGCAGGATATCAATGGGTCAACGGCCGTCGCGGCTTCGCCGACCATAATGACTGGATGTATGGGCTTGGCGTAGAGGTAGGCCCGTCTGACATCGGCCTGGGTGGCGTCCTCGGCGAGGCGGGGCCGCGCCTTCGCTTCCATGCCGACACCTATGATTTCGATAGCATCCGGCCGATGGCAGGTCTGATCCTGGCATTCTGACACCGCAATGCTTCCGTGGACGAGCGCGGGCACCGCTGCCCGTCCACGGGTAGCTTTAATGTGTCAAATCATCGCGGGTCCAACAACCTCCGACGACTGTTTCTCGTAAGCGGACCGCTCCAGGAGCCGTGCACGCGCTCACTCGTCATCATCCTCCAGTTCCGTGGAACCAAATGAGCCCTCTTCATCATCGTGGATGGGCTCGCCGGCAAAGGCATCGAAGTCGAGGCGCCCGCTGGTGACCATCTCGTTCATCTTTTCCACAAGGTCGGGGACATCCTCCGGGATGAGTGAGGCGGGATTGGACGGGCCGCCGCGCTCGCTATCCTCGACCGCGATATGTGCGATGTCGAGCGCATCCGACGCGACGTCCTGTGCCTGGCCCTCATCGCGCTGTTCGTTGTTTGGTTCGATGTCTGCGGGCTCGCGTGGCGTCATCATGCGAAATTCCTCCTTGCCCGCTAAACCCGCGACCAGTTTCCGCGGTTCCGATGGAGCAAGCAGGAAGCCGGATAGGAAAATGCTGCTCACGGTAGAGCGGATGGTGCGATCGGGCTGACCTCTGCGGGTTAGGAGGAAGGCCCCGACGCGATGGACGTCAGCCTCACCGGGGAGGCGCTGTCGCGTTCATAGATGTCCCGGCGGAAAGTTACGCCACCACGATCCGGCATCGCCGTCAGGTAAAGGATATAGACCGGCACCGGCGCCGGCAGGTCGACCCGCCGCTCGCGACCGGACCCGGCACGGGGCACGCCGCTTCCGAACAACCAGCGGGCGAGGCGATCCGGATCCTGGAGCCTGACGCAGCCGGAGCTAAGCCGTCGGTCGGCGCCGGCGAAGAGATCCTTGTGGGGCGTATCGTGGAGGTAGATGCCGAGCGGATTCGGCATCATGAACTTGATCTTGCCCATCATGTTTTGCGGTCCCGGCAGCTGCCGCATGCGCAGTTTCTGCTTCCCGGCGGCGACAGCCGCCCAACCCACCTCGTTGGGCTCAAGGATACGGGCATCATCGCTCCACCCCGACAACATCTCGAGACGCTCGGTTTTCAGGAATGCGGCTCCCTCTTCCAATACCCTTCTCGCGCGCTTGGCGGCCAGATCCGGCGGGACGTTCCAATAGGGGTTGAGCATGACGAAGCTGAGCTGGGCCGCCATATCGGGCGTCTGCTGATCGGCCTTGCCGATGATCACGCGCATCCTGTCGCTGACCTTGCCATCCTCCATCATCAGAAGCCGCGCCGCCGCGGTATCCACCACCAGATAGCGGCTATGCAGGGAAGGCAGTGCGCGCGTCCTGTGCATATTGAGGAGCAGGGTTTTTTCCACATCAGCGCCTCCTACCTTCGCCGCCGCGAGCTTTAGCCTGGGCTCACCGTTCCGGTAGGCGACGAGTGCAGCACGCAAAGCCTGGTAGAATGGGTGAGGCGAATCGATCGCTGCGAGTGAATGCCGGAGCGACGTTTCCCGGGGAATCGATGCGAAAATAGCGCCCAGATCGATCCGCCGCCGTGGCACATGATCGTCAACGAAGAAGATCGTTCCGGACGGTGGATCCACCAGGTCCTGCAGATAGGTCGCGAGTGCTCGCGAAAAAGACAGTTCCGCAATCGCCGATGCCCGCTTGTCCAAGATTTCGGTGGCCGGCAGGCGAAGCTGCGCAAGATAACGTTGCGGCTCAAGTCCTTCGCCGTCGGCGGAGCGCAGCAGCGCGATCAGTTCATGCGTCCGCGGCAGCAATGCGCCATTTTTCACCCAGATGGGCTGGTAGCCCAGCTCGGCGTAAAAGGCTTGGACCTGCGGCGGAAGTCCGGATCTGCGCAGCGTCGCCCGCAGCGCGCGACCAATATCGCTTCCCGATGCAGCTTGCCATCCCGCCGGATGGGAGCAGCCCGGCAAGCCGGTGGCCATCAGTGCAATGCCGACGGCGAAGCCAAGCGACTTCGCCGTCGGTAGAGCGACATAGCGCATCATATAGAGGCCGAGATGCCGATCACAGGATCAGCCACGTTCTCCAGCCTGCGCGTAGCTGCCGGAGCCAGTGGTGCCGCCATAGCTGCCGGCTCCGCTCGTTCCCGACCCAGAGCTCATGCTGCGGGAGGAGGTGGTTCCAGTGCCCGAGCCCGCATAGGTTCCGGAGCCAGTCGTGCCCGTGCCAGTGCTGGCCCCGCCATAGGACGGAGAGGTGCTGCCTGCGCTGCCATAGGTACCGGAACCGGTTGCGCCTGCACTGCCGCTAGTACCGGTCGTCCCAGTAGTATCCGCGGTGGTTCCGCTGCCGGACGTCGTTCCTGTGCCGGTAGCCATGCCGCTGGAGGTGCCTCCGCCAGTGGAAATGTCACCCGACGTGCCCATCGAGCCGCCGCTGCCGGTAGAACTTCCAGTGCCGGAGCTCGATGTGCCAGTGGTTGAGGCGGTCGTTCCGGTGCCGCCGCTGCCGGTCGATGAAGAGCTTGTGCTCTGCGCGTAGGCAACGGCGCCGACCGCGAGGAGAGCGACAGCGCTTACTGTTGCGAGGGGCCTAAACATAGTATATTCTCCAATGACTTAACTGGGGCGCGCCAAAACGTGCCCCTCGATTGAGGGTTCCTTCGGCGGGCTCGTTCAGGGGCTTTTTGGCTGCCAGCCGGGAGCTAATTCCGCTCGCCGGCCTTCGCGGGCAGGCATTTCTCTCAACGGCGGCGCTCGCCGCCTCTTTCGCCGGTCGTGACCGGTGCCGTAGGACCATGCGCTTCAAATCAATCCTGCTTACCATCGCCTGCCTGATCTCCATCGCCTCACCCAGCACCGCCGCAACAGCCATCCCGCTCGTGGCGGTCATCGATAGCGGCGTCGCTCGCACCCCGGAATTGCGCGATCTCGTCATTGCCGAATATGATCTTGCATCTGCCATTGCCCGGCCCTCATTCCGCCCTCGTTACGATCACGGCACGATGGTCGCGACGATCCTGGCGCGCGAACTGAACCGTGAGGTCAGGATGATCTCGTTCCGCATCGACGATCCTTCCGGTTGTCCGCTCGGGCGCAATCCTCCATGCCAGTCCTCGCCGCAGCCCGTAGCCGCAGCCATCGAGCAAGCGGCCGCACTTGGCGTCGACGCCATCAACATCTCGCTCGCCCTGGCCAATGACGAGGAGATCGTGGCCGCTATCGCCAAGGCAGCCGCAAGGGGCATCCCGGTGATATTGGCAGCGGGCAATGACGGGCAGAACCATCCTGGCAATCTCCCCATGGCGCTGGCCGGATATCCCAAGGCAGTGCTGGTTGGAGCGCTCGATATGACTGGACGCCCCTGGCCGAGCAGCAATCGCCCTGACGAGCAGGCCGGGCAGCGCTACCGCTATGCCTGGCAGCGCGGCGTCGACGTACCGACCAACCTAGCTAGCGGTCAGGCGGTGCTGGGAACCGGAACATCCTTCGCCGCTCCGATCGAAACCGCGCGCCTCCTCGCCGGTACCGCGATGTCGAAAAGCGTCGGCGCCTCTCCACCATGAGCCATGCCGCCGACGGCAATATTCTTGCTTAAAGCCCGGCTTGCCGGGCAACGCTGTTTTGTGGGCTTCACTCGGCGAGCTAGATATGTATAGCACCCCCGCGAAGGCCCGCCGGTACGGGTCGACGGGGAGCTTGATCGCGGGATGACCTATCCGCCGAACCAGGGTTTGTACGACTTCCGCAATGAACATGACGCGTGCGGCGTCGGGTTCATTGCCAACATCCGTGGCGCCAAGTCCAACACGGTCGTACAGCGCGGCCTCGAGATCCTTCTCAAGATCGACCATCGCGGTGCCGTAGGCGCCGATCCGCTGCTCGGCGACGGCGCTGGCATCCTGATCCAGATCCCTGATGCGCTGCTGCGCGACTGGGCGGCCGGCGCCGGCCTCACCCTCCCACCCGTCGGCGATTACGCGGTGGCGATGTGCTTCCTGCCGCAAAATGATTCCGCGCGCGAATTCGGCATCGCTCATTTCGAGAATCTGATTGTCAAGGAAGGCCAAAGCCTGATCGGCTGGCGCGACGTGCCCGTCGACACCACGGGCCTCGGCCAGGCCGTTCTCGACGAGATGCCGGTGATCCGGCAAGCCATCATCGGCCGCGGCCCGGACTGCGCCGACCAGGATGCTTTCGAGCGCAAGCTGCTCGTCATCCGCAAGCAGACCCAGAATCCGCTCGCCGAACTCGAAGCGGCGCACGGACTTCCCGGCCTCGCCGAATTCTATATGCCGTCCTTTTCGAGCCGCACACTCGTCTACAAGGGGCTGCTGCTGGCAGGCCAGGTCGGCAGCTTCTACCGCGACCTGGGCGATCCGCTAACCACCTCGGCGATCGCACTGGTCCACCAGCGTTTTTCGACCAATACCTTCCCCAGCTGGAAGCTGGCGCACCCCTATCGCTTCATCGCCCACAACGGCGAGATCAATACGGTGCGCGGCAACGTCAATTGGATGAATGCGCGCCGCCGCACCATGGAATCGGAGCTGCTCGGCGCCGATCTCGACAAGATGTGGCCAATCATCCCGCACGGCCAATCGGACACCGCCTGCCTCGACAATGCGCTAGATCTGCTCGTCGCCGGCGGCTATTCGCTCGCCCATGCCGTGATGATGCTCATCCCGGAAGCCTGGGCGGGCAATCCGATGATGGATCCCGCGCGCAAGGCCTTCTACGAATATCATGCCGCTCTGATGGAGCCATGGGACGGCCCCGCCGCAGTTGCCTTCACCGACGGCCGCCAGATCGGCGCCACGCTCGATCGCAACGGTCTGCGCCCTGCGCGGTTCTGCGTCACCGACGACGATCATGTGGTGATGGCATCGGAGTCGGGCGTGCTGCCGATTGCCGAGGAGAATATCGTCCGCAAATGGCGGCTGCAGCCGGGCAAGATGCTGCTGATCGATATGGAGCAGGGCCGGATCATCGAAGATGAGGAGATCAAGGCCAGCCTTGCCAGCGCCAAGCCCTATGCCAAATGGCTGGAGGCGGCGCAGTACAAGCTGAAGGATCTCGAGGCGCTGGAAACGGCGGAGGCCCCCGCCCTGCCCAATGATCCGCAGACCCTGCTCGATCGCCAGCAGGCGTTCGGCTACACCCAGGAGGACATCGCCAAGTTCCTCGAGCCGATGGCCCGCAACGGCGAGGACCCGATCGGATCGATGGGGACCGACACGCCGATCGCGGTGCTCTCGAGCAAGTCGCGGCTGCTCTACGATTATTTCAAGCAGAACTTCGCGCAGGTCACCAACCCGCCGATTGATCCGATCCGCGAGGAACTGGTCATGTCGCTGGTGTCGATGATCGGCCCACGTCCGAACCTGCTGGGCCGCCAGGCCGGTACCCACAAGCGTCTTGAGGTCGATCAGCCGATCCTCACCAACGCCGACCTCGCCAAGATCCGCTCGGCCGAGGCCCAGCTCGACGGCGCTTTCCGCACTCAGACGATCGATATCACCTGGGAGGCTGCAGCCGGCGCCGCCGGCCTTGCGGCTGCGATCAAGGAAATGTGCTGGGCGGCCACCGAAGCCGTCCTGGCCGACAAGAATATCCTGATCCTGTCCGATCGCGCGCAGGATGCGCACCGCATTGCGATGCCGTCGCTGCTGGCGACTGCGGCCGTCCACCATCATCTCGTCAAGCAGGGCCTGCGCATGCAGACCGGCTTGGTCGTCGAGAGCGGTGAAGCGCGCGAAGTCCACCATTTCTGCGTCCTCGCCGGCTATGGCGCGGAGGCGGTGAACCCGTATCTCGCCTTCGACACGCTGGAAGAGATTCGCGTTCGACAGGCGCTGCCGCTGTCCAGCTCCGAGGTTCGGAAGAACTATATCAAGGCTGTCGGCAAGGGCATCCTCAAAGTCATGTCGAAGATGGGCATCTCGACCTATCAGAGCTATTGCGGCGCTCAGATCTTTGACGCGATCGGATTGTCCTCGTCGTTCGTCGAACGTTATTTCACGGGCACCGCGACGACGATCGAGGGCATCGGCCTTGCCGAGGTCGCCGTGGAAACCGTCCGCCGCCACGCCACCGCCTATGGCGACAATCCGATCTATCGCAACATGCTCGATGTTGGTGGCGTCTATGGCTATCGCGTCCGCGGTGAGGACCATGCCTGGACGCCGGAAAACGTAGCCTCGCTCCAGCATGCCGTGCGCGGCAACAGCCAGGATCGTTATGCCGAGTTCGCCCGCTCGATCAATGAGCAGAGCGAGCGGCTGCTGACGATCCGCGGCCTGATGAGGCTGAAGCCCGCCGATCGCCCGATCGATATCAGCGAAGTCGAGCCGGCGTCGGAAATCGTCAAGCGCTTCGCCACGGGCGCGATGAGCTTCGGCTCGATCTCACGCGAGGCGCACACCACGCTGGCGGTGGCGATGAACCGCATCGGCGGCCGTTCCAACACTGGCGAAGGCGGCGAGGAACCGGACCGCTTCGTGCCGCTGCCCAACGGCGATTCGATGCGCTCGGCGATCAAGCAGGTCGCCTCGGGCCGGTTCGGCGTCACCGCCGAATATCTGGTCAACGCCGATGACATCCAGATAAAGATGGCACAGGGCGCCAAGCCAGGCGAAGGCGGCCAGCTGCCGGGCGACAAGGTCGACAAGAACATCGCCAAGGTGCGCCACTCGACCCCCGGCGTCGGGCTCATATCGCCCCCGCCGCACCACGACATCTATTCGATCGAGGATCTGGCGCAGCTGATCCATGACCTCAAGAACGTCAACACGCGCGCCCGGATCTCGGTGAAGCTCGTCTCCGAAGTCGGCGTCGGTACGGTCGCCGCCGGCGTCTCGAAGGCGCGCGCCGACCATGTGACGATCTCCGGCTATGAAGGCGGCACCGGCGCCTCGCCGCTCACTTCGCTGACCCATGCCGGCAGCCCTTGGGAAATCGGCCTGGCCGAAACCCAGCAGACCTTGCTGCTCAATGGCCTGCGCAGCCGCATCGCGGTGCAGGTCGACGGCGGCATCCGCACCGGCCGCGACGTGGCAATCGGTGCGCTGCTTGGCGCCGACGAGTTCGGCTTCGCGACCGCGCCGCTGATCGCAGCCGGCTGCATCATGATGCGCAAATGCCATCTCAACACCTGCCCGGTCGGCGTCGCCACGCAGGATCCGGTGCTGCGCGCCCGCTTCACCGGCCAGCCCGAGCATGTCATCAACTATTTCTTCTTCGTCGCCGAGGAACTGCGGGCGATCATGGCCGAGATGGGCTTCCGTACCATCCAGGAGATGATCGGCCGGGTCGATCGGCTCGAAACCCGCCACGCGCTCGACCATTGGAAGGCGCACGGCATCGATCTCAGCCGCTTGCTGCACCAGGCCACGCCGGCGATGGGCAATAGCCTGCATCACTCGAAGTTCCAGGATCATGGCCTCGACGGCGCACTCGACAACGACCTGATCGCCGCTGCGGCGCCGGCGCTGGAGCGCGGCGAGCATGTCGTGATCGAGCGGCCGGTGCTGAACGTCAATCGGACCGTCGGCGCGATGCTGTCGGGCGAAGTGGCGCGGCGCTACGGCCATGCCGGCCTCCCGGAGAACAGCATCACCGTGCGCCTGATCGGTGTCGCCGGCCAGAGCTTCGGCGCCTTCCTTGCGCATGGCGTGACGCTCGAACTGACCGGCGACGGCAACGATTATGTCGGCAAGGGCCTGTCGGGCGGTCGCGTCGTCGTGCGCCAGCCCGGCCAGGTCAGCCGCAATCCGCTCGAGAACATCATCGTCGGCAATACGGTGTTGTACGGCGCCATTGCCGGTGAAGCCTATTTCCAGGGCGTGGCAGGCGAGCGCTTCGCCGTCCGCAACTCGGGCGCAATCGCGGTCGTCGAGGGCACCGGCGACCATGGCTGCGAATATATGACCGGCGGGGTGGTCGCCGTGCTCGGCCAGACCGGGCGCAACTTCGCGGCCGGCATGTCGGGCGGCATCGCCTATGTCTATGATGCCGACGGCCGTTTCCGCGACCGCTGCAACCCGGCGATGGTCGACGTCGATCCGATCAGCGGCACGTCCGACGGCGACGAAGGAACGGGCCGGCCGCAGCAACGCCCTTCGAACGTCCAGGACTATGGCATGGGTGACATGCTTCGCCACGATGCCGAGCGGCTGCGCATCCTGCTCGAGCGGCATCATCTGCACACCGGGAGCGCCCAGGCGCGCGCCCTCCTCGACGACTGGCAGACCACCCTCACCCGTTTCGTGAAGGTAATGCCGCGAGACTATCGCCGCGCGCTGCAGCAGCTGGAGGCCGAGCGCCTCGCTGCCGCCAATATCGCTGCGGAATGACCGGAGAATAACGATGGGCAAGGCAACCGGATTTCTCGAGATCGAGCGCAAGGAGCGCAGCTATCTGAAGCCTGCGGAGCGGCTGAAGACCTGGAACGAATTCGTCCTGCCGATGCCGGACAAGGAGCTGCGGGACCAGGCGGCGCGCTGCATGAACTGCGGCATCCCCTTCTGCCATACCGGCTGTCCGGTGAACAACATCATCCCGGACTGGAACCATCTGGTCTATGAGTCCGATTGGAAGAATGCACTCGAAGTACTTCATTCCACGAATAATTTTCCTGAGTTCACCGGCCGCATCTGTCCTGCGCCTTGCGAAGCCGCCTGCACGCTGAACATCCAGGACACGCCGGTCGCGATCAAGTCGATCGAGTGCGCGATCGTCGACCGCGGATGGGAAGAAGGCTGGATCGCGCCGCAGCCGCCGGCGCACAAGACCGGCAAGTCGGTGGCCGTGGTCGGTTCGGGCCCGGCTGGCATGGCCTGCGCCCAGCAACTCGCCCGGGTTGGTCATAGTGTCACCCTTTTCGAGAAGAACGACCGGATGGGCGGCCTGCTCCGCTACGGCATCCCCGATTTCAAGATGGAAAAGCACCTCATCAACCGCCGCCTGGTGCAGATGGAGGCCGAAGGCATTACCTTCCGCACCAGCACCGAAGTCGGCGTGCAGGTTTCCATCGACTCGCTCCGTGAAAATTTCGATGCGGTGGTGCTGTCTGGCGGCGCGGAAAAGCCGCGCCCGCTGGAGATTCCTGGCTTCGAGTTGCCGGGGGTCCGTTATGCGATGGAGTTCCTGACCCAGCAGAACAAGCGCAACGCCGGAGACGAGGAACTCCGCGCCGCCCCGCGCGGCACCCTGACCGCGACCGGCAAGCATGTCGTCGTGATCGGCGGCGGCGACACCGGATCGGATTGCGTCGGCACCTCCAACCGCCACGGTGCCGCGTCGGTCACCCAGCTCGAGATCATGCCGCGGCCGCCCGAGAAGGAGGCAAAGGCACTCTCATGGCCGCATTGGCCGCTAAGGCTGCGCACCTCATCGAGCCATGAAGAAGGCTGTGAGCGCGATTGGTCGGTGGTGACGAAGCGCGCCGTTGGAACCAACGGCCAGCTGACCGCGCTCGAATGCGTCCGCGTGGAATGGGTCGATGGCCAGATGCAGGAAATCCCAGGCAGCGAGTTTACGCTCAAGGCCGACCTGGTGTTGCTGGCGATGGGCTTCGTCGGCCCCAACATAGCGGGCCTGATCGAGCAAGCAGGAGTCGAACTCGATGCGCGCGGCAATGTGAAGGCAGATACCAGCGGCTATGCGACGAGCAAGGACGCCATCTTCACCTGCGGCGACATGCGCCGCGGTCAGAGCCTGGTCGTATGGGCAATCCGCGAAGGCCGGCAATGCGCGCGCGCAGTCGACCTCCACCTGATGGGCAAGAGCGATCTGCCGAGCTGAACTGCAATTCAGGGTGTAACGCCCATCCGCGGAGGCGAGATCTGCGCCGATGAGCGAAGCCTCTCAACTCGTCATTCCCGCGAAGGCGGGAATCCATGGATGGCGGAACATCCACCATGTAGCGTCCCGTTCCCGTGGATTTCCCGCTTTCGCGGGAATGACGGCCTTAAGTAAAGGTCTCGACTGCGCTGGAGCTTGAAAGCCCTTGCCCGCCCAAGCTTCAGACCTATCTTACCGTTGCGGGCCGGGCCCCTCTGGCGATCCCTGCGGATCGTGATGTCGGACCGCATCGAGCAATGCTCGGTGCCACGGGGTCCGTTCTTCCTCACGCGCCGGGCGCTTTCGAGGGAGACGTGAACATGACCCATCCGAATATGAACTGTCCCGTCTGCGCAGTGCCGCTGACGATGAGCGAACGCCAGAATGTCGAAATCGACTATTGTCCGCAGTGCCGCGGCGTCTGGCTGGATCGCGGCGAACTCGACAAGATCATCGAACGAACGGCCGCAGAAGCGGCTCCGCCACCGCCGCGCGGGCAAAGCTATGCGCCGACACCGCAGCAGCATTACGGCCATGACGACCGCTACAAATATAGGCGAAAGAAGTCGTTCCTCGAGGAGCTGTTCGACTGACGCCCTTGTGATGGCATCGGGACAAAAGAAATGGGGCGCCGGATCACTCCGGCACCCCATTTTATGCCTTAAGCCGCCTGCTTCGCCCGGCTCGCGCGCTTGCGCTCGTGCGGGTCGAGGTGGCGCTTGCGCAGCCGGATCGACTTTGGCGTCACTTCGACCAGTTCGTCGTCGTCGACATAGGCGATCGCCTGTTCCAGCGTCATCCGCTTCGGCGGCGTCAGCCGGATCGCATCGTCCTTGCCGCCCGAGGCGCGGAAGTTGGTGAGCTGCTTCGCCTTCATGGGATTGACTTCGAGATCGTCATTCTTGGCGTTCTCACCGATGATCATGCCCTCATAGAGGGCCTCGCCATGCGCCACGAACAATATGCCGCGCTCTTCGAGCGGACCAAGCGCATAGCTGTTCGCCTCGCCAGCGCCGTTCGAGATCAGCACGCCGTTCTTGCGGCCTTCGATATTGCCCTTGTGGGGGCCATATTTCTCGAACAGCCGGTTCATGATGCCGGTGCCGCGGGTGTCCGACAGGAACTCGCCATGATAGCCGATCAGGCCCCGCGACGGCGCCGAGAAGGTGATGCGGGTCTTGCCGCCACCCGAGGGGCGCATATCGAGCAACTCGGCCTTGCGGATCGCCATCTTCTCGACAACGGTGCCCGAATATTCCTCGTCCACGTCGATGACGACGGTCTCATAGGGCTCTTCCTTGCCGCCCTGCTCATTCTCGCGGAACAGCACGCGCGGGCGCGAAATACCGAGCTCGAAACCCTCGCGGCGCATCGTCTCGATCAGCACGCCGAGTTGGAGCTCGCCGCGGCCGGCAACTTCGTAGCTGTCCTTGTCGGCGCTCTCGGTCACCTTGATCGCGACGTTCGATTCGGCTTCCCGGAACAGGCGATCGCGGATCATCCGGCTCGTTACCTTGGTGCCTTCGCGACCAGCCATAGGGCTGTCGTTGACGGCGAAGCGCATCGACAGCGTCGGCGGATCGATCGGCTGCGCGTGCAGCGGCTCGGAAACCGTGGGATCGGCAATGGTGTTCGCCACCGTCGCAACGGTAAGGCCGGCAATCGAGATGATGTCGCCGGCATTGGCCTCTTCGACCGGGACCCGCTCCAAGCCACGAAACGCCATGATCTTGGAGGCGCGACCGGTTTCGACGACCTTGCCGTCCGGATCGAGCGCGTGAATCGCCTGGTTGGTCTTCACCGAACCCGAGAAGACCAGGCCGGTGAGAATCCGGCCGAGAAAGTTGTCGCGGTCGAGCAGGGTCACCAGGAACTTGAAGGGCCCATCCGGATCGGCGGCCGGCGCGGGCACATGGTCGACGATCTTCTGGAACAGCGGCTTGAGGGTGCCCTCGCGCGCCTGCGGGTTCTCGCTGGCATAACCATTGCGGCCGCTCGCGAACAGCACCGGGAAGTCGAGCTGCTCGTCGGTGGCGTCGAGTGAGACGAACAGGTCGAACACCTCGTCCAGCACTTCCTGGGTCCGCTCGTCGGGCCGGTCGATCTTGTTGACGACGACGATCGGACGCAGGCCCAGCGCCAGCGCCTTGCCGGTCACGAACTTGGTCTGCGGCATCGCGCCTTCGGACGAATCGACCAGCAGGATCACGCCGTCCACCATCGACAGGATGCGCTCGACCTCGCCGCCGAAATCGGCGTGGCCGGGCGTATCGACGATGTTGATACGGGTACCTTCCCACTCGACCGAAGTGCACTTGGCCAGAATGGTGATCCCGCGCTCCTTCTCGAGATCGTTCGAATCCATCGCGCGTTCTTCGATGCGCTGGTTGTCGCGGAAGGTGCCCGACTGACGGAATAGCTGATCGACGAGCGTGGTCTTGCCATGATCGACGTGCGCAATGATCGCCACGTTGCGGAGGCTCATGATTCTGATGATCCTGACTGGAGGTAATTTGCCGGCCGCATAGCTGAATTGGCGCAACGCAACAAGGGGCGGAACCGGAGCGACTATGCGGCGGCGTCCATCTCGCAAGTGCGATATGAATAGCGGCAGACAAAAAAAGGGGCCGGTTCGTTGGAACCGACCCTTTAGTTGTTAGGAGAGGATGCCTGAAAGGCCCGTTCCTTCTGCGGTGCAGCGTGTGATTCGACAACTGCTCATGCAACAACGGTGGATGCAAATTTTGCAATCGTTGCGTTTTTAGCAAGTGGCGCGAGCCTGCCGGAGCGCGCTGCAGACCGTATCGCTTGAATAATGCACCTCTTGCCGCCATCTTCCGCCTCGTAAAACATAGGGAGATGCCGGCAATGGCCAGCACGACGATGACCGAAGAACCTGATCTCGTCCTGCAGGCGCCGGCACCGGTCAAGGTGCTCGCCCCGGAGAAGGCCGCTGGTCTCGTCCCTCTCAAGGACGAGCAGCGCAGCCAGCTCGATGAGAAGGTCGACAGCTTCGTCGAAGAACTGGTGGCGCAGGACGTGAACAGCCCCGAATTCGGAAAGCGCGTCGACTCGATCAGCAACATGGGCCGGCGCGAGATTGCCGAAGCGGCGGGCCAGTCAAACCGCTTCCTCGACCGCCCGGTGCGGGCGATGGACGCCGATACAGGCGTCGGCGCGGATCTCGCCCAGCTACGGCGCACGATCGAGGACCTGGATCCTGGCAGCAAGGGCGACCTGTTCACCCGTAAGAAGCTGTTCGGCATCTTCCCGTTCGGCAACCGGATGCGCGACTATTTCGATAGTTATAAGTCGGCGCAAAGCCATATCTCCTCCATCCTGCGCAGCCTGGCGTCGGGCAAGGACGAGCTGATCAAGGACAATGCCGCCATCGATGTCGAACGGCAGAATTTGTGGGCGGCGATGGGCCGGCTCGAACAGATGATCCATCTGTCGAAGACGCTGGACGAGCGGCTCGAGGCCACGGCACTCGAACTCGACAGCAGCGACCCGGAGAAGGCGAAGGCGATCCGCGAGACCGCGCTTTTCTACGTCCGCCAGCGCAGCCAGGACCTGCTGACCCAGATGGCGGTGACGGTCCAGGGCTATCTGGCGCTCGATCTGGTCAAGAAGAACAATGTCGAACTGGTCAAGGGCGTGGACCGCGCCTCGACCACCACCGTCGCCGCGCTACGCACGGCAGTAACCGTGGCGCAGGCGTTGACCAATCAGAGGCTGGTGCTCGATCAGATCACCGCGCTCAACACCACCACCGCGAACATGATCGATTCCACCGGGGAAATGCTCAAGAACCAGACCGGCGAGATCCACAAGCAGGCCGCCGCCTCGACCATTCCGGTCGAAACTCTCCAGCGCGCGTTCCAGAACATCTACGACACGATGGACGCGATCGATCGCTTCAAGATCGAAGCGCTGTCTTCGATGAAGCAGACCGTCGGCACGTTAACGACGGAGGTCGAGAAGTCGCGTGGCTATATCGCGCGGGCCGAAGGCGCGGCGCAAGGCCAGGCCGAACCGTTCCGGGCGCTGGAATAGAAGGCTATGGTCGACAGCCGCGGCACCATCGAACGCGCCGAGGAAATCCTCGAACGAGTCCGCGCGCGCGCTTCTCCTCGGCAGATCAAGGCACATCGGCGGCGCGTGGCCGGCTTTTTCCGGCGATTGAAATATGCGTTCTTCGCGTTGCTTGGCGTGATGCTCGCCGCCGGGCTCATTGGTACCTTCATCACTCCGCTAGGGATCGGCGGCTTCTTTCTGATGCTCGTGGCGATGGCGATCGTCTTCTTCGGTATCCTGGGCTGGCCGCAGGCGGCCGAGCCTACCCCCGAGCAGATTGCAAAGAGCGATCTGCCGCTGCTGCCCTCGCAGACCGAGCGCTGGCTCGAAGCCCAGCGGCCCGCCCTCCCCGCCCCGGCGCAACGGCTTGCGGACGAGATCGGCATCAAGCTCGAGGCAATCGGCCCGCAGCTTGCGACGCTCGATGCCCGTGGGCCCGCAGCCTATGAACTGCGCAAGCTGATGGCAGAAGAGCTGCCGGAGCTGATCGACGGCTACCGGCGCGTGCCCGAAGCGATGCGTCGCGCCGACCGCAACGGCAGCTCGCCCGACAAGCAGCTTGTCGAAGGCCTGCGGGTCGTCGACGAGCAGCTTGTGCGGATGACCGAGCAGCTGGCGAGCGGCGATCTCGACAAGCTCGCGACGCAGGGACGCTATCTGGAACTCAAATATCGCGGCAAGGACGGCGAGACGCTGTAACCAGTTCCATCCGCCCGCCTGATCGCCGCCACCAGCCTGTCGATCGCATCCGGATAGGATGGCCCGCCGCAGGTCGTCAGCGCCTCGGGGATATCGATCCGCCGTGCTTTCGGGATCGCCCGCGACAGTAGGGGATGCTCGAGCATCTCCGTACCCTTGTCGGTCACGCGCCCACCATTGTCGACGATGAGGAAGTCGGGCCGGGCCATCGCCATCTCCTCGATCGACAAATAAGACAGCATGGGCCGGTTCAGCTGCGAGGAAAGGTTCACGAGCCCGACGCGGCGCATCATCTCGTCGATCAGCGTGCCCTGCCCGGTCAGAAAGCCACGGCGCTGATAATAAGCCGCGATCCGGCCCCTGCCCGGCGGATTGCCCAGCTTCGCCAGACGGCCGCGCATCGACGCGATCAGCGCCTCGCCGCGCTGCGGGTGGCCGATCGCCGCGGCGACCATCCTCGTGGTGCTTTCGATGCTCTCGAAACGATCGTTCCGCGGCAGGTCGATCATCTTGACCTTATGGCTTCTAAGTACTGCCAGCGCCGCCGGCGTGCCGAAACCTGACGTAAACACCAGATCGGGCTTCAGCGTCAGCATCTCCTCGGCGCTGCCGCGGATTGCCGCGAAGCGGCGCGCCTTCGCCACGCCCCACGACATTGTTGGATCGTGCGAGAAGCGATTGAGCGCGACGATCTGCGAAGGATCGGCAAGCGCGAGGAGATACTGATCGGCGCACAGGCTCAGCGAGACGATTCGTTTGGGAGCGGCCGCCGCGGCGGGCATCGCGCAGAGCAGCGCTCCGGCCAACAGGAACCAGCGATGATTTCGGAACCGCATCGCCTTCTCAATCGAAGATTGGGCCGCTAGGGTCAAGCAAGCGCGATGACCATCAGCACCCCTATCCGACGTATGTTGCTGATCGCCATCCTCGCGCTGGCGGCGATGCTGCTTGGCATCGGATCGCTGCTAACCGGCCCGACCCGCTTCGGCTCCCGCGAGATCATCGAGATATTCTCCGGCAGCGGCGATCCTATGCTGCGCGCGGTGCTGCTGGAACTGCGCCTGCCGCGCGCGTTGCTGGGGCTATTGGTGGGAGCGATGCTCGGGCTCGGTGGTGCAGTGCTCCAGGGCTATCTCCGCAATCCGCTGGCCGAGCCCTCCGTGCTGGGCACCTCCAATGCGGCCGCGCTCGGCGCCGTGGTTGCGCTCTATTTCGGGCTGACCCAGACCCATCCGCTGAGCCTGCCGCTGCTGGCCATCGGCGGCGCGCTGATCGGACTGGCGCCGCTGATGCTGCTCGCCGGCCGTGCCGAGAGCCCGCTGTCGCTGATCCTGGCCGGCATAGCGGTCGGCACGCTGGCCGGGGCCGGAATCAGCCTTGCGCTGAACCTCGCTCCGAACCCGTTCGCAGCGATGGAGATCATGAGTTGGCTGATGGGCTCGCTGGAGGATCGCTCCTTCGCGCACCTCTGGCTCGCACTGCCGTGCATCGCCATCGGCGCGGTGTTGTTGCTGTGGAACGGCCGGGCGCTCGACGCGCTCACCCTTGGCGAGGACGCGGCGCAGACCCTCGGCGTAGACTTGCGAGCCCTGCGCTGGCGGATCCTTGGCGGCATCGCGATCGGCGTCGGCGGAGCGGTGGCGGTATCGGGGGCGATCGGCTTCGTCGGGCTGATTGTGCCCCATCTGCTACGGCCGCTTGGCGATCGTTCGCCATCGGCGCTGCTGCTCCCCTCCGCACTTGGCGGAGCGGCGCTGCTCAGCGCGGCCGATATCGCTGTCCGGCTGATCCCGACGGACAGCGAACTCCGCCTCGGCGTGCTGACCGCGCTGCTCGGCGTTCCGGTGTTCCTCTATCACCTGGTCCGCGAGCGACGGCTATGGTGAGTCTGGCCATTTCGGCGCTGCAGGTGGCGCTTGGCAAGCGCACCGTACTCCACGGCATCGATGCCCGGATCGAACCCGGTGCGTTGGTGGGGGTGATCGGGCCCAACGGTGCGGGCAAATCGACGCTGGCACGTGCGATCACCGGCTTGATACCGCCCTCTGCAGGACAGGTACTGCTCGACGGATTGGACGTGCAGCGCGTGCCTCGCGCGCGGCTGGCGCGTCGCATCGCCTATCTGCCGCAAGGGCAGATGGTCCACTGGCCGCTGACCGTGGAGCGGCTGGTGTCGCTAGGCCGGCTGCCGCACCTGGCGCCGTTCTCGGCAATCGGCAGCGAAGACCGGGCGGCGGTGGAGCGCGCGATGGAGCGCGCCGAAATCGTCGGGCTACGCGATCGCGTGGTAACCGAATTGTCGGGCGGCGAGCGCGCCCGCGCGCTGATTGCGCGAGCGCTTGCCGTCGAGGCGCCCGCGCTTATCGCCGACGAGCCGCTCGCCGCGCTCGATCCAGGCCATCAGTTGCAGATGATGGAGCTTCTGAAGGCTGAGGCTGCCGGCGGGGCGCTGGTGATCGCGGTGCTCCATGACCTGGCGATGGCAGCGCGCTACTGCGACCGGCTGATCCTGATTCACGAAGGCCGGCTGATCGCGGATGGTCCGTCATCGATGGTGCTGACCGCCGAGCATCTGAGCCGCTGCTATAATATCCGGGCATGGACCGGGACGATCGAGGATCAGGCGGTTGTGCTACCCTTGTCGCGATCCTGACCACCGGGCGCCGCAAAACTCAGATAGGCAAGCCGCCGCACCTCGCGCCGTCCGCGCACCACCGTCGCCAGGATCAGGCCGCAGAAGAAATTGAGCACGGCCAGGATGATCAGGCCGGTAGCCAGCAAGGCCGTCGGCAGCCGCGGCACCAGTCCGGTCTGCAGATAGGTGATACCCAGCGGTATCGCGAGGATGACCGCGAGCAGCGCCAGCAGCCCCCCGATCGCGCCGAAGAACAACACCGGCTTCTCGATCCGGAACAGCGTGCCGATGGTCGACAGGATCCGCCAGCCATCGCGATAGGTCGACAATTTGGAGGTCGAACCCTCCGGCCGGGCGCCATAATGCGTGACGAGTTCGCCGACCGGCATCTGCAGTTCCAGTGCGTGGATGCTGATCTCGGTCTCGATTTCGAAGCCGGCCGACAGCACCGGGAAGCTCTTCACGAACCGTCGCGAAAAGACTCTATAACCTGATAATATGTCAGAAAAAGTCCGCCCGAACAGCCGCGCCAGAAGGCCAGTCAGCATCGCATTCCCGAAGCGGTGGCCGCGGCGATACGCGGCCTCGACCTCGGATCGCCGTGCGCCCACCACCATGTCGAGGCGCTCGTCGAGCATCATCCGGATCATCCCCGGCGCTGCCGATGCGTCATAGGTCGCGTCGCCATCGGCCATCACGTAGATGTCGGCCTCGACATCGGAGAACATGCGCCGGACGACGTTGCCCTTTCCCTGCATCCGCTCCGTGCGGACGATAGCCCCCGCCGCCCGGGCGACCTCGACGGTGCGGTCCTTGCTGTTGTTGTCGAAGACGTAGATCCGCGCGTCAGGCAACGCCGCCCTGAAGCTGGCGATCGTTGTGCCGATCGCGGCCTCTTCGTTGTAGCAAGGCAGGATCACTGCGATATCGGCTGGCATGACGGCGGTGATAGGGCTCATTTCGGCTGTTGTCATCGATCCTCAGGCGGTTGCCAGTTTGGCACGTGATCCCGGCCGCCGGTGAAGGCGCCGCGATAATGGTTTTTCGACGAACAGATACAGCAGGCAGCCCGCTAACACGCTGACTGCAATCGACAGCAGCGTGTATAGCGCCAGCGCCCACAGGTCCGTGGCGAGGCCAAGCGCGCGCCATAGCTGGCTCGTCGCCGAAAGCGTGATCATGTGCGACAGGTAGATCGAATAGGAGGCGTCGCCCAGTCCATGCAGCAGCGCCGATCGAAACAGCCCGTGATGCATTTCGACCACGAGGAGGCCCGCCAGCAGCAACGCCGATGGCACGCCGCTGGCGAGCAGGCGTGGGATGGCGACGGTTTGCGGCAGCAGCATGACGCCCGCGGCGCCGATGGTCAGCATCGTCCAACCGGTGGCGGAGGATAGCCGCGCCAGTCCCTCGCCCCGGGTCGCGATCACGCCGATCGCGATACCCAGTCCGAACTCGAGCAGCATGCCCGATGTGTAGAAGCCACCGACGCTGTCGGGCGCCTGGCCGCTGATCGAGCCGAGCAGTACCAGCAGCGCCAGCGTCGAGATCATGCCTGCGAAACGCCATGAGGTCGGCGCCAGCAGGAACAGTCCGAACAGCAGATAGAAGAACATCTCGTGATTGAGCGTCCAGCCGGGGATGACCACCGGCTCGACCATATGCGTGAGCGGGTGGCCGTAGCCGATGAACAGGAAGGATGCCGCGACATGGGCAGGATCGAAGCGCGAGGATTGTAGCAGGCCAGGCGAGACCAGCATTACCGCGATGACGAAGCCAGTGACGGCCCAGTAGAGCGGGACGATGCGGAGGATGCGGCGGCGCCAGAAGGTCAGTGGCGTATCCTGCGGACGCCCTATCGTGGTCACCCACATGATGAATCCGCTGATGACGTAGAAGATGTCGACGCCGCCCGACAATCCTGCCGGCCAAGGCCCGGCATAGCCCATCCGGCCGAGCTGTACGGGAACATGATAGATGAGCACCATGATCGCGGCGACGCCACGCAGATACTGAATCCCGGCCAGTTCGCCGACATCCCGCAACGCCAAGCGGCTTCGGTCGCCCTGGTCCACGGTGGCTTTCAAAGATTCACCCGCGTCGGGGCCTCCCGCCTGTCATGGCAGGCAAATCGGCGCACGGCGCATGCTGCGCTACCCCCGTCTGTTGCCCGCCAACCCTGCGCCGTCATCAGGGATTAGCGATGGCTTTGCAACGGGTGATCGGGTTAGCACTCTGCCATGCACGAAGATTATGCGCTGTTCGTAGCCATCGTCGAAGCAGGCAGTCTCTCGGCCGCCGGGCGACGGCTGCGCATCTCTCCGGCGATGGCGTCCAAGCGGCTCGCGCGCCTTGAAGCCCGTCTCGGCGCTACGCTCGTCCACCGCACCACCCGGCGACTGATGCTGACCGACGTCGGCCAAGGCTTCTACGAGGATGTCCGTCGTATCCTTGAGGAGACACGCGCAGCGGAGGCACGCGTTGCCGGCCGGATTGGCCAGCCCGGCGGTCGGCTGCTGATATCGGCGCCGACCTCCTTCGGCCGACTGCATATCGCGCCTCACCTCAAGAACTTTCTCGATCTACACCCTCGCATCGAACTGTCGCTGGAACTGGATGACGGATTTACCGACCTTCTCGCCGAGCGGGTTGATATCGCCATACGCATCTCAACGGAGCCGGCGGGTTCGCTGGTGGCGCACCGGCTTGCCGACAACCACCGCATTCTATGCGCCGCACCCGTCTATCTGGCCGAGCATGGTGCACCCGCCAGCATTGCCGATCTTGCCAGGCACCGGTTGCTCGCCGCCGCCCATCAGCTCCCCTGGCGGCTCGAGGGCCCTGCCGGTTCGGCCACTGTCGAGGGCGCCAGCGCGGTGTGCACCAATTCCAGCGAGGTCGCTCGCGAATTGACCATCGCCGGTCTCGGCATCGCGCTGCGCTCGACCTGGGACATCGGCCCGGCCCTGCGCGACGACACACTGGTCCGGGTTCTTCCCGACGTCTGTGGCGCGACCGATGTCGCGATCTATGCGGTTCACCCGCGCGGCGCCGAAACCGCCCCGAACGTGCGGGCATTCGTCGACTATTTCCTGGCACTCTTCTCGCCGCCACCACCCTGGGATAGGTGACCGACATGATCGAACGACTCCGCGACATCATGGCGCGGCTGCGCCATCCCGAAGCAGGCTGCCCATGGGACGTCCAACAGGATTTCCGGACGATCGCCCCCTATACGATCGAAGAGGCCTATGAAGTCGCAGACGCCATCGAGCGCGACGACATGCCTGCGCTGTGCGACGAACTCGGCGATCTCCAGCTCCAGGTCGTCTTCCATGCGCGTATAGCCGAGGAGAAGGGCGCTTTCAGCCTGCAGGATGTACTCGACGGCATCAGCGACAAGATGATCCGGCGCCACCCGCATGTCTTCGGAGAGGGCGCGAGCCCCGGCTGGGAGGAGATAAAGGCCGCGGAGCGAGCCGGCAAATCCGGCGACGAAAGCGCTTTGGCCGGCGTTGCATCGGCTCTGCCGGCGCTGCTGCGCGCCGAAAAGCTCCAGAAACGGGCGGCGCGGACCGGTTTCGACTGGCCCGATCCGGCGGGCGCGCTCGCCAAGATCGAAGAGGAGATTGCGGAGGTCTCCGAAGCGCAATCCGACGAACATCGCGCCGAAGAGATGGGTGACCTGCTGTTCGCGGTGGTCAACTGGTCGCGCAAGCTGGGCATCGACCCGGAATCGGCGCTACGCGGAGCGAATGCCAAGTTCGAGAAGCGCTTCCGGGCAATAGAGGCAATGGCTGGCGATGCCTTCGTGGGGCTTTCGCTGGACGAGAAGGAAGCGCTCTGGGTGGAGGCTAAGCGGGCATAAGAGCGAGCTTACGGACCGACGCCAAGGCTATCGTGCCTCGAAGCGGGCCAGATCGCTATCCGAGAGCCGCACCTCGACGGCCATGTGGTCGCCATCGACCTCCTGCCCGAGCACCTCGCCATTCTGATGCAGCCAGGCCAGCGCCGAGCCGTCCTGTAGCGACACCGACAAGGTCCGCACCCGGTTGCCCGTCGACAGCCGTTCGGAGACCACCCGACGCAGGTTATCGACGCCCTCGCCCGATAGCGCCGACAGGGTAACCACATCCTCCCGTCGCATGGCTTCGGCCTCGATCGCGGCCCGCGATTCCGCATCGAGCATGTCGATCTTGTTCCAGATCTCGATGATCGGCGCGCCCTCTGCGGCATCATGGTCCGGCGCGCGGGGGCCAACACCGATCTCCCCGAGCACGCCGAGCACATCGGCGGCCTGGGGGTCGCTGTCAGGATGGGCGATGTCGCGGACGTGGAGGATGAGATCGGCGCCAGTCACCTCCTCCAGCGTCGCGCGGAAGGCTGCGACAAGCTGCGTCGGAAGGTCCGAGACGAACCCCACGGTGTCCGACAATATCGCCTTGTCGATACCTGGAAGGCTGATCTGGCGCATGGTTGGATCGAGCGTGGCGAACAGCAGGTCCTCGGCCATCACCTTGGCGCCGGTCATGCGGTTGAACAGGGTCGACTTGCCGGCATTGGTATAGCCGACCAACGCGATCACCGGCCAGGGCGCGCGCTGCCGCCGAGCACGGTGGAGGCCGCGGGTACGGCGAACCTGCTCCAGTTCGCGGCGCAGCTTGGCCATGCGGTCGCGAATCAGCCGGCGATCGGCCTCGATCTGGGTTTCGCCCGGGCCGCCGAGAAAGCCGAAGCCACCGCGCTGGCGTTCGAGGTGAGTCCAACTGCGGACGAGCCGGCCAGCCTGATAATCCAGATGGGCCAGTTCAACCTGCAGCCGGCCTTCCGCCGTCGCCGCGCGTTCGCCGAATATTTCCAGGATCAGCCCGGTCCGGTCGATCACCTTGGCCTCGGTCGCCTTTTCGAGGTTGCGCTGCTGGATAGGGGTAAGCGCAGCGTCGACGATGATCAGCTCGGCCTCGCCCATGCGAGCCGCCGTTGCGATCTGCTCGACCTGGCCCGAACCGAACAAAGTGGCGGGCTTGGGATCCCGCAGCCGAAAGGCGAGCTTCTCCACGACGTCCACGCCGATCGCGGCAGCGAGGCCCGCCGCTTCGTCGAGCCGCGCCTCGGCACTGCGCTGGCTGTCGCCCGCACGCTCGGGCAGAGCCACCAGCGCTCGCGCGCCGCGGCTCAGCCCGTCGTCGTCTTCACGGTTGAATACGCTCAATCGTCCTGATCTTCATCGTCGTCATCATCGACCTCGGCGAGGTTGATAGGATGCGCCGGCTGTACCGTCGATATAGCATGTTTATAGACCAGCTGGCTCAGGCCGTCGCGCCGCAGCAGCATGCAGAACAGGTCATAGGCGGCGATCTCGCCCTGGAGCATGACGCCGTTCACCAGGAACATCGTCACCGGCTCACGCGCCTTTCGCACCGCCGACAGGAACACTTCCTGCAGCAGGTGGGACTTCTTCTCCTCGAAGCTCTTGTCGATCTCGCTCATGTCGATCGGATGCGCGGGCATGACCGTCGATATCGCGTGCTTGTAGATCAGCTGGGACTGGCCATCGCGGCGCAGCAGAACCGAGAAATTGTCGAACCAGGTAATGATGCCCTGGAGCTTCACGCCCTTGACGAGGAACATGGTGACGGGAGTTTTGGTCTTACGGACCGAGTTCAGGAAGATATCCTGGAGATTATTGACCTTGTCGGCCATTGCCGGTCTCCGGTCTTGGCGGGTCATGGCCCGCTGGTTGCGCCGTGCTTAGCGTCGTGCAGCCACGCCTTATGCGGGGCTGGGAGGATGATAGCGAAGCTAATCGCCGGCGTCTATCTCGCAGTTGCAGCATTCAATTCGTCGTGCCGCTGGTAGGAAACTGTCGGCCTATTCGACCTCATCCTCGCGAGGATCGACCAGTCCCAGCGTCTTCAGCTTGCGGTGGAGGGCAGACCTCTCCATCCCGATGAACGACGCCGTTCGCGAAATATTCCCCGAAAAACGCCTGATCTGGACACGCAGATATTCGCGCTCGAAGGTTTCGCGGGCTTCCCGCAAGGGCGTTCCCATGATCGATCGAGCGGCTTCTCCCGGCGCGAGGCGCGCTTGGTCGCTCAACACCTCCGGCGGCAGCATATCGAGCTCGATCCGGCCGATGCGGTCGCCAGGCGCCAGGATTATCGTGCGCTCGACAATGTTGCGCAGCTGGCGGACATTGCCCGGCCAGTCATAGGTCTGCAGCGCGCCGACCGCGTCGTCGGTGACCATAGGAGTCGGCACGCGCCGCTCGGATGCGAATCGGGCGAGGAAATGCTCAACCAGGGCAGGAATGTCCTCCCGGCGCTCGTTGAGCGCGGGGATATGCACCGGCACGACATTGAGCCGGTAATAAAGATCCTCCCGGAATCGTCCCGCCTCGATCTCGTCGGCAAGGTTCCGCGCCGTAGCGGACACGACCCGCACATCGACCTTGACGATGCGCTGGCCGCCGACGCGATTGAAGGCCTGCTCGGTCAGCACCCGCAGGATCTTGGCCTGGGTGGTGAGCGGCATATCGGCGATCTCGTCGAGGAACAGCGTGCCGCCATGCGCCTGTTCGAGCAGGCCCGGCCGGAGCAGCTCGCCATTCGCCTCGACACCGAACAGCTCCTCCTCGACCCGCTCGGGTTCCATACGCGCCGCGCTGACGACGATGAACGGCGCCTGGGCGCGGTTGCTCCACAGATGGAGCAGGCGCGCAGCGACTTCCTTGCCCACGCCGGCGGGGCCACTGACGAGCACACGGCTGCCGGTCGCCGCGACGCGCTTGAGGGTGGCGCGGATCGCATTGATGGCACCGGAATTGCCGGTAAGCTCCTCCTCCTGGCCGATCTGGGCCTTCAGCGTCGCATTCTCCCGGCGCAGGCGATCCGTCTCGGTCGCTCGGCCGACGAGCAACAGCAGCTGCTCGGCTTCGAACGGCTTCTCGATGAAGTCGGTCGCGCCGCGGCGGATCGCCGCCACTGCGGTGTCCAGATTGCCATGTCCCGAGATCATCAGCACCGGCAAGGTGGGGTCGCGCCGCTTGATCTCGTCGAGCAGATCCAGCCCGTCGAGCCGCGATCCCTGCAGCCAGACGTCCAGCAACACCAGTGACGGGCGACGCTCATCGAGCGCAGCCAGCGCGGTATCGCTGTCGGCCGCGGTGCGCGCGGCATAGCCCTCGTCCTCGAGGACACCGGCCACCAGGTCGCGAATGTCCGCTTCGTCGTCCACGATCAAGATTTCCAGGGCCATGCCTCAACCAGTTCCACTTCGCGTAAGTTCAGGAAATTTCGCGTCTTCATGATCGTGCGTGGCGTCATCGGATACGCCGAGCCCGCGAAGCGACTCGAGGTCGAAATCCAACTCGACCAGCGTACCGCCGCCGGGCCGGTCGCGCAGCGCGAGCGTCCCGAGATGGTCCTCGACAATCTTGCGGACGATCGCCAGGCCGAGGCCGGTGCCGCGTTTGCGCGTCGTCATATAGGGCTCGGTAAGGCGATTGCGCTCGGCCGGCAGGCCGGGGCCGTTGTCGGCCAGCAGGATACGCAATCGCCGGTCATCGGCGCGGATCGTCATGGCGATGACTCCCGGCGCCTGCTGGGCGGGATTTTCCTCGATCGCCTCGACAGCATTCTTGACGAGATTGGTGAGCGCCTGCCCCAGCTGTCGGCGATCGCACACCATCATCGGCGCAAGCCCCTCGCTGTCCAGGCTGAAGCTGATAGATGGATGCGCAACCTCGTGCAGGAACAGCGACTGGCGCGCGATATCGACCACTGCCTCCGCCCGGAAAGCCGGCTTCGGCATCCGCGCGAAGGACGAGAATTCATCGACGATGCGGCGCATGTCGCCGACCTGTCGGATGATTGTCGCGGTGAGTCGCTCGAACACGCCAGGGTCCGACTGCACTTCCTTGCCATAGCGGCGCTGCAGTCGTTCGGCGGCAAGCTGGATCGGGGTCAGCGGATTCTTGATCTCGTGCGCGATGCGGCGCGCGACGTCCGCCCAGGCAGCCCGGCGCTGGTCGGCGAGACGCTGGGTGATATCGTCGAACGTCAGCACATGCGCGCCCTCCGCTGCCACGCAGCGCACCGCCAGCGTCCGCGGCTCGCCGTCGACAACGACCTGGACGACCACCTCGCGGTCGCCGCTGTCGATGACATGATCCAGTTCGGCCGAGACATCGGCGAGCGCCACCCCCTCGACCATATGCTCGAGGTTGAGCAAGGCGACGGCCGACGGATTGACCAGGGTGATGTGGCGCGCACGATCGACCGAGATGACGCCCGCCGTAACGCCCGAAAGCACCGCCTCGATGAACGCACTGCGGCTTTCGAGCTGGCTGTTCGCTGCGACCAGCGCGCCGGTCTGCTCGCCCAGCTTGCGCGTCATCCGGTTGAACGCGCTGCCGAGCGTGCCGATCTCATCCGGCGTCGGGGCGCTGTGCACCCGCGCGGAGAGATCACCGGCGGCAACGCGCCGAGCCGCGGCGACCAGCTCGTTGACGGGCCGTACCAACCTGTCCGCGACCGTCATCGCCACCCAGATCGCGATGCCGAAGATCAACAGCGACATGATCATCAGCAGGATGTTGAAGCGCAGCTGGAGCGCGCGGGCGCGGTCGACCGTCGCGATATAGTCGCCAAGTGCGGAACGCGCTCGTGCCGCCTGGGACAGCACATCGCGATTGGATTGGCGCGAGATATAGAGATAGGTCCGACTCGCCGAATCGAGCAGGATCGTCCCCTCGATCCGGTCACCGGATTCGGCGGTGACCCGCGGCTGCCCTCCTTGCAGGAAAGGCAGCGTTGCCGGCGGCAGGCGCTTGTCGAGCGGCCGCTTGTCGAGGTTGGCAAGCGCGATCAGCTGGGGCGTGCCGTCACGGTCGATGGTTATGATCGCCGACTCGGAAAGGCCGCGATATGCCACCTGCCGCGCAAAGAATGGCGCAAAACGTGGATCGTCGACCGTCGTGGCCGTCAACGCCCCGCGGAGATCTCCGGACATCGCCAATATGTCGCCGAGCAGCCGTTCCTTGCTTTCCGTGACATAGGCGCGGGCGACACTTTCCGAGCTTTTCAGCACGACGCGCGCTTTGTCCGAGAACCAGAACTGGGTGCCGACCTGGAACAGCAAGGATGCGAAGATGACGACGAGCAGCGTCGGCACGGTGGCGATCAATGAGAAGAAGGCGACGAGCCGGACATGCAACCGCGCCTTGCCGCCGAGTTCCGACCGCGCGGCCCTATGCTGGGCGACGCGGCGGGCGGCCAGCACCATCAGGCCCATGAACGCGACGAGGTTGGCACCCAGCAGCGATGCCGCCACCGATGGCGAGATCGGCACCTCGGGCTTGTCGCTGGCTGTGACGATGCGATAGCTGGCGACGAAGATGAGCAGCGCCGCGACAGGCACCGCAATTTCGAGGAGAGGGATCAGGCGGCGAGGTCGCAACGCTGCCGCCGCACGCCGCTGCAAACGCTTATATGCGAGACCTAAAGCCGCCATCGTTGCCCGAATACCACAAGAGCGTGGCTTCTGGAACACAGTAAACCCGCGACTGGCCGCCTCGGCATGTCGCTTCGACCGAGCTAAGTCAGTCCCCCCGGCGCGCTGCCACCGCGTCTATCGAGAGATCCGTCAGCTTCTTGCGCAAGGTGTTGCGGTTGATCCCGAGCAGCCGCGCCGCGCGCAGCTGATTGCCTTTCGAGGCCGCCATGCTCAGTTCGAGCAACGGCCGCTCCACCTCCGCCAGCACGCGATCATATAATCCGTCGGGCGGCAGATCGCGGCCGAAGGTGGCGAAATAACGGGCAAGATGCTGCTCGACGGCATCCGCCAGTCCGCCGCCATTGCCGCTGGCGATCGGACCGGTGTCGATCATCGCCGGCTGCTGGAACTGCTGCTCGACGAGGGCCGCCGTGATTACGTCCTCGCGGCTCAGGACCGCCAGGCGGCGCATGAGATTTTCGAGTTCGCGAACGTTCCCCGGCCACCCATGCTGCATGAGACGGGTGATCGCGCCCGGATCGAGCGCCTTGCGCGGCAGCCCGTCGGCCGCGGCCCGCTCCAGGAAATAGCGCGCCAGTTCACCGATGTCCTCGCCGCGCTGGCGCAGCGCCGGCAATCGGATCGGCACGACGTTGAGCCGATAGTAGAGATCTTCACGAAAGCCGCCATCGGCGATCAGTCGCGGCAGATCCTTGTGGGTTGCGGCGATGATGCGGACATCGGCGCGTATCGAGCGGGTGCCGCCGACCGTCGTGAACTCGCCGGCCTGGAGCACGCGCAGCAGCCTGGTCTGCGCCTCCATCGGCATGTCGCCGATCTCGTCGAGAAACAGCGTGCCGCCCTGGGCCTGCTCGAACCGGCCGGAAGTGCGCGCCTGGGCGCCGGTGAAGGCGCCGCGCTCATGTCCGAAAAGCTCGGACTCGATCAGTTCGCGCGGGATCGCCGCCATGTTGATCGCCACGAACGGCGCCGCACTGCGCGGTCCGAAATCGTGGATCGCGCGGGCCACCAGCTCCTTGCCCGTGCCTGATTCGCCGAGCACGAGGACGGTCAGGTCATTGGCGACGACACGGGCAATCGTGCGGTAAACCTCCTGCATAGGCGGCGAGCGACCGATCAGCGGCAGATCCTCGGCAGCCTCGGTTTCGCGCAGCGCGCTACCGCTGCTCATCCGCGCGGCGAGCGCATCGGCCACCGCGCGGGTCAGTTCGCCGAGATCGAACGGCTTCGGAAGATAGTCGAACGCGCCCTGCTCGGTCGCGCGCAACGCCGTGGTGAAGGTGTTCTGCGCCGACAGCACGATGATCGGCAGGCCGGGATTTTTTTCGAGCACCTCGGGGATCACGTCGAGGCCATTGCCGTCTGGAAGGACGACGTCGGTGACGAGCACCTGCGGATCGAAACTCGCGAACAGGCGGCGCTGCTCGGCGACCGAGGCCGCCGTTTCAACGACATAGCCGGCGCGGCGCAGAGCCTCCCGAACGACAGTGCGGATCGCGGCGTCATCGTCGACGACGAGCACCCTGCCTCCGAGCGTCGTCATGCCGTCACCCGTGCGCGCGGCAGCAGCAGGCGGAACACCGTCTTTGGCGGTGTGCCTTCGCGCGCATATTCGATGATGCCGCCCTGATCGGACACCAGCTTCTCGACTAGCGCCAGTCCGAGCCCGCTGCCGGTCCGCTTGGTCGTGACGAACGGATCGAACAGATGGCCTTCGATCTCCTCCGGCGCGCCCGGGCCGTCGTCGATCACGCAAAGCTCGATCGGCAGCGGCTGGCGCGCGTCGCCGTCCGCGCGGCGCATCGACACGCCGTGGCGGTAGGCAGTGGTCAGGGTGATCGTCCCTTCACTGTCGGTCATCGCCTCGGCCGCGTTCTTGAGCAGGTTGATGAGGATCTGGACTAGCGAATCGCGGTGGCCGAGCACCGCCGGCAAGGACGGGTCATAGACTTCGCGGATCGTGCGGCCATGGGCAAAGCCCTTGAGCGCAACCTCGCGGGCGTGGCCGAGGATCGCGTGGATGTTCTGCGGAGCCATCTCGATGGGACGGGTATCCGTAAAACCCTGCATGCGGTCGATCAGCGCGGCGACGCGGTCCACCTCCTCGCGAATCAGCCGGGTGAGCCCGCGCGAATCTTCATCGCAGGTGGTTTCGAGCAGCTGCGCAGCACCGCGGACGGCAGATAGCGGGTTCTTGACCTCATGCGCGAGCATCGCCGCGGCCGCCACGGCGGTGCGGGTGCCGCCCTCACGGTCGATCGACCGGGCTCCGAGCGCGCTGCGGGCGTGACCGTGAATCGAGACGGCGCGCCAGCCAAGCCGGTCGGGCAGCGGCGCAACCATAAGATCGACCCGCATCCGCCGCCGATCCGGCAGGGTGATATCGATATCATAGGCGGCAAACGGTGCATCGCTGGGCATGGTGGTCAGCGGATGGCCGATTGCATCGAAGATCGCACGGCCCACGATTTGGGAACGGCTGAGGTTGAACAGCGACTCGCAGGCGGCGTTGATCTCGATCACGCGGCCCTCGGGATCGATGACCAGCACCGCCGTCGCCATCGCCGCCATGATCTCTGCGGGCGACGGAGAGTCGGTCGGCCGTTCGGCCGCGGGTCCCCGCCAGGCGAAGCGGATCAGGCTGCCGCCCGGGAGAGCCATGGCGCATAATATTCGCGGAGCATCGCAAGAACGGTCTCGGCCTGCGGCTCCTGGTTCACCTTGTTGCGGAAATCGGCCGATCCGGGCAGGCCCTTGGTGTACCAACCGATATGCTTGCGCGCCATGTTGACGCCGACATCCTTGCCGTAGAGTTCGAGCATTTCGTGATAATGCGCTGTAATCAAGTGATATTGCTCTTCAAGCAAAGGATCGGGTCGAACCTCGCCGCTTTGCAGATAATGCATCACCTGTGACAACAGCCATGGCCGGCCATAGGCCCCACGGCCGATCATCAGGCCGTCGGCACCCGACTGGTCCAGCGCCGTCACGGCATCATCGATCGAGCATATGTCGCCGTTGACGATCACCGGGATCGACACCGCATCCTTCACCTTCCGGACGAACGCCCAGTCGGCCGAGCCCTTGTACATCTGGCAACGGGTGCGGCCATGGACGGTGATCATCCGCACGCCGACATCCTCGGCGATCCGAGCCAATTCGGGGGCATTGAGGCTGTCATGGTCCCAGCCCATTCGCATCTTCAGCGTCACCGGCACGTCGACCGCCCTGACCGTCGCCTTGACGATCTCGACGGCGAGCCCAGGTGTCCGCATCAGCGCCGAGCCAGCATCGCCATTGACGACCTTGCGCACCGGGCAGCCCATGTTGATGTCGATGATTGCGGCGCCGCGGTCCTGGCTGAGCCGCGCGGCCTCGCCCATTTCTTTCGGCGTGCAGCCGACGAGCTGCATCGACACCGGCTCCTCGGCCGGGTCCCACAGCGCCTTCTGCACCGACTGACGAGTTTCGCGGATCGCGGCTTGGCTGGCGATCATCTCTGTGACGTTCAGGCCCGAACCATAGCGCCGCACGACCTTGCGGAACGGCAGGTCGCTCACGCCGGTCATGGGCGCGAGAATGACGGGCGTATCGATCCGCACGGAACCGATATCGATGGGGCGAAGTCTCGGGGTCATCAGAGCCATATTGCCTAAAAAAGCGGCACCGCCTCTAGCCGCAAAGCGGCTGGCGGGCAAGCACGGCGTCGGCTAAGCCCCGCGGCCATGACGGGGAAAAATCGCATCGCCGGGCTGATAGTCGCCGCCGGCCAAGGCATGCGCGTCGGCGGAGCCGTCCCGAAGCAATATATCGCTGTCGCCGGCCAATCGGTGCTGGCCCACGCGATCGACGCATTGGCTGGCCATCCCGCGATCGACAGCGTGCAGGTGGTAATCGGGGATGGCCAGCGCGCCCTGTATGACGATGCGATCGGCAGCCGCGTTCTTCCGGAGCCGGTCATCGGCGGCAGTGTGCGACGCGACTCGGTCATCGCGGGGCTCGAGTCGATCGAGGCCGACATCGTCCTCATCCATGACGCCGCCCGCCCCTTCCTGTCCGCCACGGTCATCGATCGCCTGCTCGACGCGCTGAACCGGGCCGACGGCGCGGTGCCGGCGCTGCCGGTCGTTGATACCCTGGCTCGAGGGGATGGAATGCTGGGCGACGCCGTCGCTCGCGCCGAGCTTAACCGTATCCAAACCCCCCAAGCCTTTCGCCGCGACGCGATCCTCGCTGCGCACCATGCGTGGGATGCCAACCGGGAGGCGACCGACGACGCGCAGGTCGCGCGTGCTCACGGCCTTGAAGTCGCTTTGGTCGAGGGTGATCCCATGCTGGAAAAACTCACCCTGCCTGCCGACTTTCTTCATGCCGAACGCGCGAGGATGGTCAGCCGCACCGGACTGGGCTTCGATGTCCATGGCTTCGCCCCCGGCGACGCTGTGCACCTCGGCGGCATCACGATCGCGCATGACCACGCCCTCGCCGGGCACAGCGACGCCGATGTCGCGATTCATGCCTTGGTGGACGCATTGCTCGGTACCATCGCAGCGGGCGACATCGGCAGCCATTTTCCGCCATCGGATCCGCAATGGCGCGGCGCGGCATCCGAGATTTTCCTGACCCATGCGCGCGACCTGATCGCCCATCGCCACGCGATCATCGACCATGTCGACCTGACGATCATCTGCGAAGCTCCGAAGATCGGCCCGCACCGGGAAGCAATGCGCAACCGGATCGCGGAGCTCCTCAGGCTGACGGTCGGCCAGGTCAGCGTCAAGGCGACGACCACCGAGCAGCTGGGCTTCACCGGCCGGCGCGAGGGCATTGCCGCACAGGCGATTGCGACCGTGCGCGTGCCGCAAATCTAGAGTATCAGGGACATATTGTGCCACAGCATCAAGACACCATCCTGCCCGCCGAGCTTCTCGATGCGGCCCGCCGCGTGATCGATGCCAATCGCGCCGAGGGCCGGAAGATCGCGCTCGCGGAAAGCTGCACGGGCGGGCTGGTCGCGGCGGCGCTCACCGAGATCCCGGGTTCGTCGGACGTGCTGGGCGCATCGCTGGTGACCTATTCGAACGAGGCCAAGGTCTCGATGCTGGGCGTGTCGGTCGAGCTGATCGAGACCTTCGGCGCCGTATCGATCGCAGTCGCCTGGGCGATGGCGCGCGGAGCGCTCGAACAGAGCGGCGCCGATATTGCCGTGGCGATTACCGGGGTGGCCGGCCCCGGCGGAGGCAGCGACAAGAAGCCCGTCGGCACGGTGGTGTTCGGGCAGGCCCGCAAGGGCGGAGATGCCGAGGATATCGTCGCCGACAAGCGCCACTTCGGCGATCTCGGCCGTGGCGGCGTGCGGCTTCAGGCGGCGCTGTGTGCGCTCGAACTGCTGATGCCGGGGGCGACCCTCGCCGAAGACGCGTAAAGCTTGGCGGCGCGCTCCTCGAACGCGCCGATCATCATCCTGAGCGTGCGATCGAATACCTGCCCGGCGACCATTTCGAACAGGCGCGACTTGAATTCGAACTCGATCGCGAAATCGACGATCGTGCCGCCATGGCCGTCGCTGGTGAATTTCCAGTCGTTTCGAAGATATTTGAGCGGCCCATCGACATAATCGACATGGATTGCCGTCGGCCTGTGCTTGGTTACCTTGGAGGTGAACTTCTCGCGCAGCGCCTTGAAGCCCACCATCAGGTCGGCCACCATCTCGCTCTCGCTGTTCGAACGAATACGCACCGCCGATATCCACGGCAGGAACTTGTCGTAGGACGACACGTCAGCGACCAGATCGTACATCTGCTCCGGCGTGTAGGGCAGCGTGCGAGTCTCGCTGTGACGCGGCATGTCAGGCGACCGAGACGGGTGCCTTGCGCGCCAGTTCGGCATTGCGCGCATCGCGCAGCTTCACGAAATCGTCACCGGCATGATAGCTCGACCGGGTGAGCGGGGACGCAGCGACCAGCAGGAAACCCTTCGCACGTGCAATCGCAGCATAAGCGTCGAATGTCTTGGGCGGCACGAAGTCGATCACCTTGGCGTGCTTGGGAGTAGGCTGGAGATATTGGCCCATCGTCAGGAAGTCGATCCCGGCCGAACGCATGTCGTCCATCACCTGATGGACCTCGAGCCGCTCCTCACCGAGACCGACCATGATCCCGGATTTGGTGAAGATCGTCGGATCGAGCCGCTTGACCGTCTCCAGCAGGCGCAGCGACGCATAATAGCGCGCACCGGGACGAATCGTCGGATAAAGCCTCGGTACCGTCTCCAGGTTGTGGTTGTAGACGTCGGGGCGTGCGGCAACGATGGCTTCGATTGCCGCATCCGCCTTGTTGCGAAAATCAGGCGTCAGGATCTCGATCGTGGTGGTCGGCGTCGTGCGGCGCAGCGCCTCTATCACCTTGACGAACTGCGATGCGCCACCATCGGCCAGATCGTCGCGATCCACCGACGTGACGACGATATGTTCGAGGCCAAGTTCGGCGGCCGCATCTGCGACATGCTGCGGTTCGGACAGGTCGACCGCCCGCGGCATGCCGGTCTTGACGTTGCAGAAGGCGCAGGCCCGGGTGCACGTGTCCCCCAGGATCATCACCGTCGCGTGCTTCTTGGTCCAGCATTCGCCGATATTGGGGCACGCCGCCTCCTCGCATACGGTCGCGAGATTGAGGCGGCGCATCAGCGCCTTGGTATCGTTGAAGGTCTTGCCCATTGGCGCCTTCACGCGGATCCAATCGGGCTTGCGGGGCCGCAGCGCGGCTGGGTTCGGGAGGGCGTCGCTCATGGCAAGCCAGATAAGCCATGTGCCGCCCACTTGCCAGCCCCCGCGACCATCATTAGGGCGCAGCCCATGACCGACTTTGCAGCACTCATCGATGGTTACCGCCGCTTCAAGGAAAATGGCTGGCAGCAGCAGCGCGCGCGCTGGAGCGAACTGGCCGAGGCGCAGAACCCCAAGCTGATGGTAATCGCCTGCTCGGATAGCCGGGTCGATCCGGCGATCATTTTCGACACTTCACCGGGCGAGCTGTTCATGGTGCGCAATGTCGCCAACATGGTGCCGCCGTTCGAAACCACGCCCGGACGCCACGGCGTCTCCGCAGCCCTGGAGTTCGCGGTGACGCAGCTCGAAATCCCGGAGATCGTCGTGCTGGGCCACCAGAGCTGCGGCGGCTGCGCGGCGGCGCTCACCCAGCGGTTCGAGCATAGTGCCCCCGGCGAAGGCGGCTTCATCGCCGAATGGATGTCGCTGCTCGACGAAGCTCGCGAGCGCGTCGTCGCCGAACATGGGCATGGCGAGGAAGCCGTCCGCGCGATGGAGTTCGAGTCCGTCAAGGTATCGATCGCGAATCTTCGCACTTTCCCTTGCGTCCCGATCCGCGAACGCGCCGGCAAACTGCGCATCCACGGCGCCTATTTCGCCGTCGCCACTGGGCAGTTGCACCTCCTCGACGAGCAGCGCGGCACTTTCTCGCCGGCATAGGGCGGCCGCCTTCGGGAACGCGCCCGGGCATCGATCGTTTTGGCTCCGTAGTATCAAAGGAGCTTAGCATGTTCGCCCGTTCCATCCTCGCCATCACTGCGCTGATCGCGGTCGCTCCGCTCGGCGCGCAGTTGAGTAACAAGAGTGATGCGGCCCATCAGGCTGCCGACGCCCGCGAAGTTCCCCAGACCAAGGCGTTGAACAATCAGGTCGGCACCGCGGTGACGCAGGCCCAGTCGGCTGTGGCGGCGCAGAACGATGCCAATCAGGCGCAATATGAGGCCGACAAGGCGGCTTATCAGCAGGCGCTGCGGGACCATCATCGCGAGGTTCTCTCGACCGATGCGACCTTTATCCGCCAGCAGGAAGCCTATGCGATGGCGATGCGCGACTGGCGAGCGCAAGTTGCCGAATGCAAGAAGGGCTACAAAAGCGCGTGCGACCTGCCCACGCCCGACCCAATGAAGTATATGTAAGCTGGACGACTTAACCGTCATTCCGGCGGAGGCCGGAACGACGGTTAGGGCAACAAACCGACGCAGGGCACGGTGCCCGCGCGGCGGACGTTTACCGGGTCAGTTTCTTGTAGGTGCCCGCGCTCGCACGATCGGCGGCGTCGCCGAGGCGGCGACGCTTGTCTTCCTCATAGCTCTCGAAATTGCCTTCGAACCACTCGACATGGCCGTTGCCCTCGAACGCCAGGATGTGCGTCGCAAGCCGATCGAGGAAGAAGCGATCGTGGCTGATCACCACCGCGCAGCCCGCGAAATTCTCGAGGGCATCCTCGAGGGCGCGCAGCGTCTCGACGTCGAGATCGTTGGTCGGTTCGTCGAGCAGCAGCACGTTGCCGCCCTTGCGGAGCATCTTCGCCATGTGGACGCGATTGCGTTCGCCGCCCGAGAGCTGGCCGACCTTCTTCTGCTGGTCGGGGCCCTTGAAATTGAACGCCCCGACATAGGCGCGCGTCGACATCTCGAACTTGCCGACCGTCATGATGTCATGGCCCTCCGAGACTTCCTCCCAGACGTTCTTCTTGGGATCGAGCGCGTCGCGGCTCTGGTCGACGAAGCCGAGTTTGACGGTCGGTCCGATGTCGATGGAGCCCGAATCAGGGGTTTCCTGCCCGGTAATCATACGGAACAGCGTGGTTTTGCCCGCGCCGTTGGGGCCGATCACGCCGACGATGCCGCCGGGTGGCAGGGTGAAGTCGAGCCCCTTGATCAGTTCCTTGTCGCCGTAACTCTTGGTCAGGCCCTGGGCCTCGATAACCTTGCCGCCGAGCCGCTCGGGGGTTTGAATCACGATCTGCGACTTGCCGGGTGCGCGGTTGTTCTGCTTTTCGACCAGTTCGTCGAACGCACGGATACGCGCCTTGGACTTGGTCTGGCGCGCCTTGGGGCTCTGCCGGATCCACTCCAGCTCTTCCTTGATCGCCTTCTGGCGGCCGGCGTCCTCGCGCTCCTCCTGCTCCATCCGCTTCGACTTCGAGTCGAGCCAGGAGGAATAATTGCCTTCATAGGGAATGCCGCGCCCGCGATCGAGCTCGAGCACCCAGCCCACGACATTGTCGAGGAAGTATCGGTCGTGGGTGACGAGGATGACGTTGCCGGCATAATCGATCAGATGCTGTTCGAGCCAGGCGACGCTCTCGGCGTCGAGATGGTTGGTCGGCTCGTCGAGCAGCAGGATATCGGGCTTTTCGAGCAGCAGGCGGCACAGCGCCACGCGGCGCCTCTCACCACCCGACAGATCGGTCACCGGCAGATCGCCGGGCGGGCAGCGTAGCGCTTCCATCGCGATTTCGAGCTGGTTGTCGAGCGTCCAGCCATCGGCCGCGTCGATCTTTTCCTGAAGGACGCCCATTTCCTCCATCAGCGCGTCGAAATCGGTGTCGTCCTTGGGATCGCCCATTTCGGCCGAAATCGCATTGAAGCGATCGATCATGTCGGCGACCGGACGAACGCCGTCCATCACGTTCTGCTTGACCGTCTTGGACGGGTCGAGTTGCGGCTCCTGCGCCAGATAGCCCACCGTCAGGCCCTCGGCAGCCCACGCCTCGCCGACATATTCGGTGTCCATGCCGGCCATGACCTTCATCAAGGTCGACTTGCCGGCACCGTTGACGCCAATGATCGCGATCTTGGTACCTGGCAGGAACTGCAGGTGGATGTTGTTGAATAGCGGCTTGTTCGCACCGGGGAAGGTCTTGGTGAGACCCTTCATGACGAAACTATATTGCACGGCCATCGGGCGCGGACCTCATGGGATGATCAAAGCTGGAAATGTGCCGCCGCCACTAACCGACGGCTGGGCAATTGGCAAATGGCGAGCCGCTGGCTAGCTTCAAGATCATGACGCAATTATCCAAGATCGCGGGCCTTGCCCTGGGCGCCGCCTCCATCACCCTCGCTTTACCTCTTTCCGCGGAGACAACCCCGGAGCAGACCGCCCAACTCCGCGACGCCGCGCTTGGCGACAGTCTGGCGTGGGAGATCACCGAGGGCCTCACGACCGAGATCGGCCAGCGCAAGGCCGGCAGCGAAGCCGAAGCTCGCGCCCGTGACTGGGCGGTGGCGAAGCTCAAGGCGCTGGGCTTCTCCAATGTGCGGATCGAAGGGTTCGAGGTTCCTTATTGGGAGCGCGGCGAGGCGAGCGCGGAAATCGTCGCGCCATACCCTCAATCGCTGACTCTCGCGGCACTCGGCAACAGCGCCGCGACGCCCCCCAAGGGGTTGAGAGCCGAGGTGATCGGCTTCGACAGCCTCGCCGCGCTGGAGGCCGCCGATCCGGCAAGCGTAAAAGGCAAGATCGTGTTCGTTACCCATCGGATGGCGCCGGCGCAGGACGGCTCGCCTTATGGACCGGTGGGTGCGATCCGCCGCACCGGCCCGTCGATCGCTTCCAAGCTCGGCGCTGCAGCGATCCTGATCCGCTCGATCGGCACCGACAAGCACCGCAACCCGCATGTCGGCACGCAGGACTGGGCTGACGGCGCGAGGCCCATCCCGGCGCTGGCGCTCGCGAACCCAGATGCCGATCAACTCGAACGCATCCTTCGACGCGGCAAGCCGGTCTCGATCCTGCTGAAGGCCACGTCGAAAATGGATGGCAAGCGCGCGTCAGGCAATGTCATCGCGGAAATCCCCGGCCGCGATCCTGCCGCCGGCATCGTGGTGGTCGGCGGCCATCTCGATAGCTGGGATCTCGGCACCGGCGCAATCGACGATGCCTCGGGCGTCGCGATTACCACCGCCGCGGCCAAGCGGATCATGGACGCAGGACAGCCGCTGCGGACGATCAGGCTTGTCTGGTTCGGCTCGGAAGAGATCGGCATATTCGGCGGTATCGACTATCGCACCAGGCATATGGGCGAGAAGCACCATGTCCTCGCCGAATCGGATTTCGGCGCCGATCGCGTGTGGCGCTTCCAGACCTCGATCGCGGACGCCGCGCTGCCGCGGATGAAGCCGCTCGCCGAAGCCCTCGCGCCGCTCGGCATCGTCCAGGGTGGCAAGAATGGCGACGCCGGCGGGTCGGACATTTCCGCGATCCAGAAGGACGGCATGCCGGTGATCGCGATGGGCCAGGACGGCACGCGCTACTTCGACATCCACCACACGCCCGACGACACGCTCGACAAGATCGATCCCGTCCAGTTGCGCCAGAATGTCGCGGCATGGACGGCGCTGCTCGACGTGGTGGCGAACGATCCGGTGGATTATGGACCGGTGACGAAGCGGTAGTAGGCATAGCCGCTCATCGTCATCCCGGTCCTCTTACGGTCATCCCGGCGGAGGCCGGGATCTCGATCGCGGTTCGCGACGTCAACTCCGTCCCTGACGACCGAGACCCCGGCCTCCGCCGGGGTGACGGATCAAACAAATCCTTAAATCGCCAGGCTCTTCCCCGCCGCTTCCGGCGCGACCAACATCTCCACCACCGGCTCGCTCGCACGCGTTTCGACCGCGGGCAACTCGTCGATCTCCTTGCCGCCGGTCTCGATGTTGAGGTCGCGGAACTTGCGGCCGGTTACCAGCACGCGTCCCTCGAAGCTCGACACGAATTTGTTGTAGTTCTCGACAGCGCTGTTGAGGCCGCCGCCGACGCGCTTAAGGTGGGTCGCCGCGACCGATAGCCGCTCGAACATCTCCTTGCCGAGCTGGCCGATCTGCCGGGCTTCGTCGGCCATCTTCTCCTGCCGCCAGACGCTCGCCACGGTTCGAGCCAGCGCGACCAGGTTGATCGGCGTCGCGATCAGCACGCGGCGTTCATGCGCCCAGTCCCACAGTTCGGCATCCTGCTCCATCGCCGCCGACAGGAAATGCTCGCCCGGGATATACATGACGACATAATCGGCGGCGTCGCCGAAGCGGTCCCAATAGCTTTTCTGGCCAAGCTGGGTCGCGTGCGTCCGCAAGGCCGCCGCATGCGCCTTCAGGAAGGTCAGGCGAAGCGCCTCGTCGACCTGTTCGCTGGCATCCATATAGGCGTTGAACGAGCATTTCGCGTCGATGATCAGCTTGCGCCCGCCCGGCAGGCGCACAACCACGTCCGGCCGCAACCGCCCGTCCTCGGTGTCCACCGAAACCTCGGTCGCGAAGTCGGCATAAGGCGAAAGCCCGGCCTGTTCGAGCACGTTGCGCAGCGACTGCTCGCCCCAGCGTCCACGCGCCTTGGGGCTGGCGCGCAGCGCGTTGACCAGCTTGGCGGCCTCGTCGCGGACCTGCCCCTGCCCGACCCGGACCTGATCGACCGCCTCGCGCAGGCCTGCATAGCTGTCGACGCGATCCTTCTCGACCCGCTGCAATCCCTCCTCATAGCGCTTGAGCGTCGATTCGACCGGCGTCAGCAACGCCTTGAGCTGAGCTTCGCTCTTCTCGCCGGCCTGATGGAAGCGCTGGTCGGCGCGTTCGAGGAACTGGCGCTGGGCCGCATCGAGCAGTTTTCCGCCGACTTCGGCAAACTGGGCCGACAGTTGCTCCTTCGCCTCCTGGAGTGCACGCAACTGCGCCTCGAATGCCTCGGTCCGCGCCTGCCGCTCGGCGACGAGCCCGGATCGCTCGTTTTCGGAGCGGTTGAGCGCATCGCGCGCCGTTTCGAGCATCCTGCGCAGGTCTGCGGCTTCGGCGGTGCCGCCGGCCTGCATCCGCCCGCGCGCCAACCATCCCAGCGCGAGCCCCAGGAGCAGACAGAGTGGAAGTGCGAGCGCAGCTATCGATGACATCGAGTAAATCCCTGGAACAGATAGCGAACCGTGCCGTGCCTCAGCTGCGAATGCAAGCGCAACTCGGCGCTTCCCATATCCGGCGCAGCCTCTAATATCGAGCCGGGGTTGCGTCAGGGGGATGGGGATGCCGGACAGCGTCGGGGGTGCGTCAATGGCGGCGCGCTGGCACAGGTTTTGGCCGGCGCTGCGCAAGCTGCTCAAGCAGATTGGCACGACCCGCCTCGTCGTCACCGCCATCTTCCTGATCCTTGGCCTGGCGTTCGCGCGCTATAGCTGGAACATGATATTGGCCAAGGACGCCGAACGCGCGCTGTTCGACGTTCGCCTGCTGCTCGCGTCGCCGCGCGTCGAAACCGACCCGCGCATCGCGATGGTGACCTTCACCGAAGACACGCTCCGCCTGACCGGACGTCGTTCGCCGCTCGACCGCTCCATGCTCGCCAAGGGCCTGCTCGCACTCGACAAGATGGAGCCCAAGGCGATCGGCATCGATATTCTCGTCGATCAACCGACGCCCGAGGACCAGGTGCTGATCGACGCCTTCAGGACGATGAAAACGCCCACCTATCTGGGCTTCGCATCGAACGCGACCAACAAGACCTTCATGACGCTCGATCAGGAAACCTTCCTGCGCGACTTCCTGAAGCAGACGAAGCCCGGCAACGTCCACCCAACCAGCATCCGCCTGCTCGCCGATGATGACGGAGTGATGCGCAGCTGGCCGAACCAGCCCCGCGAACTGCCGCCGCTGATGGCCAATTCGCTGACCGGCGGCTTCGAACGCTTCCGCGACTATACCGGATCGATCCGCTACCGATTGCCGAAGTTCGAGGATCGGCCGGTGTTCGACAAGTTCCCGATCGAGGTGATCGCCAATCCCGATCTGCTCGAGGCTTTCAAGCCGCAGATCCAGGGCCGCTACATCATGATCGGCGGCGACATTCCCGATGTCGACCAGTTCATCACTCCCGCCTCGCGCATCCAGAAGGGCGAGACGACGATAGGCCTGGAAATTCACGCCACACTGCTGGCGCAGATGCTCGACAATATCACGCCGAACAAGATCCCGGCGTGGGGCATCTGGCTGATCGCGATTGGCGTGGTGATGCTGGGCGCGCTGACCGCAGTCTCCAACATGAAGATCTGGAAGCTGAGCCTGGTGCTGCTCATCCAGGCGGCGGGCGTGGTTGCGGTGCCGTTCATATGGCAGTTCAACAATGTCGACACCCAGGGGTTGCCGGTGTTCGGCTGGCTGATCGGCTGGGTCTTCGCCTATTCCGCGGTGGGCACGGCGGCCCGCGGCATAGGCTCGGAGCAGCGCAACTTCGCGGCGTCGGCGCTCGGCAAATATCTGCCGCGCGACATCGCCGCCGACATCATGAAAAATCCCGAACGGCTCCAGCTCCATGGCGAGAAGCGCGAGATTTTCGCCCTGTTCAGCGATCTCGAGGGCTTCACCAAGCTCAGCCACCAGATCGAGCCGGAAATGGTCGCCTTCCTGCTCAACCGGTATCTCGACGTGCTGTCGGAGACAGTCCTGGAATATGGCGGAACGATCGACAAGTTCGTCGGCGATGCGATCGTCGCCTTCTGGGGCGCGCCGATCAGCCGGCCAGACGACGCCGACCGGGCCGTTAAATGCGCGATTGCGATGTATGAGGCGGGCGAGCAGTTCCGCCGCGATGCGCCTGAAGGCGTACCGCCGATCGGCGTCACGCGAGTCGGTGTCCATCGCGGAGAAGCGATCGTCGGCAATTTCGGCGGCGAAGGCCGTATCCAGTACACCGCACTTGGCGACTCGATGAACACCGCGTCACGGCTGGAAGGTGCGAACAAGTATCTCAAGACCAAGACCCTGGTCAGCGACACCGTGGTCGAGAAGTCGACAATGGCGTATTTCAGGCCGATGGGGCGCATCGCGGTGTCGGGTCGGTCGACGCCGATGATCATATTCGAACCGGTTCCGCATTTTTCCGAGGAAGCTGTGCAACAGTTCACAGATGCGCTGCGTAGATTCGACGATGGTGATGTCACCGTATTGGCCGAGTTCGAGCAAATGGCCGCGATGAATCCGGATGATAATGCGCTCACCAATCTGGTAGAGCGGCTTCGTAAGGTTGGACCGGGAGGTTATAGTGCTCTGGATAAATAAAAATCGGCCGCACGCTGCAGTCGCGGCACTGATGGGCCTGATGCTGGCTGGAACCGCCGTCGCGGCGCCGCTGGTGGTGCGATCGGCGGGGCCGTCCGCCAAGCTGTACCCGGCGGGCAAGGCGATCCCGGACAGTGCCAAGATCGTGCTGAAGGCCGGCGATTCGATCGTCCTGCTCGACGGCAAGGGCACGCGCACGCTGAGTGGCCCCGGCACTTTCAGCGCAACCGCAACTGCAACGGCGGCGGCTACCACCGGCTCCACGCTCAATGCGCTGGTCTCCGGCGGCGGCGAGCGGCGCGCCCGGATCGGGGCCGTGCGCAGCGTCAGCGGCGCCGACAAGACCGGCGGTCGCAACCCGAACGTCTGGTATGTGGATCTCACGCGCAGTTCGAATATGTGCGTCGCCGATACTTCGACCGTGACGGTTTGGCGGCACGATGCCGAGAAGCCGGCGACCATAACCGTCTCGGGCGCAGGCGCGTCCGGCACGATCGATCTCGCTGCCGGCCAGTCGGCAGCACTGTGGCCAACGAGCGTCCCTGTTACCGACGGCGGCCAGTACAAGCTGAGTTGGGAGGGCGCGAAAGCGCCGACATCGCTCAAGTTCGTCGTGGTGAAGCCGACCACCGCCGGGCTCGAGGATATGGCCCAGTCGCTGATCAAGGCCGGCTGCAACGCACAGCTGGATCTGCTGATCCAGACCGTTGCCTTGCCGGATGGCAATCCGAAGGGCTGATCCACCCCGCAGTGGAGGAGATGAAAACCGGCGGGGCAACCTGCCGGTTTTCCGTGAAATCGCCGAGCGAGCTGTTTATGCAGGGTTACGGAATCGGCGACATAGCCAAGCCTTCGTAATCAACGGATGTCCCGAGCCCCATGCCGACCGAAAAGCGTTTCTTCCTTACAATGACGGTGATTGTTAAGGACGAAGGCCCTTACCTCGCGGAGTGGATCGAATATCATCTCCTGCAGGGAGTCGAGCACGTCTATGTGTACGACAATGGCAGCAATGACAGGCCTTGGGAACTGCTCGCCGACTATCTGACTCAAGGCCGTGCGACGTTGATCCATTGGCCAGAGCATCCGGGGCAATTATCGGCCTATAATCACGCCATCCGTATCTTCGGCCGCGACAGTGAATGGATGGCGGTCATCGACGTCGACGAATTCATCCAACCCCCCGCCAACTGTAACATCCCTGATGTACTCCGTGCACTCGAGCCCGACGTCGATCAGTTGCTGTTGCCGTGGGTCCATTTCGGAAGCTCTGGCCATGAGACCAAGCCTGAAGGTCTGGTCATTGAGAATTTTGTCCACCGCAGTGCGGAGCCCCATACTCAGACGAAGTTCGTGGTCCGACCAGAGGCGACGCGCTTCGTCGGCGTTCACCATTGCCAGACGCGTGCCGGACGCACCGTTGACAGCGCCGGACAACCTGCGTTCGAACGGTGGATCCAGCCCCAGCCAATCGCCGCCACCATGAGGATCAACCATTACTTCACCAAGTCGCGTGCCGAATTCGCGACAAAAATCGCGCGAGGCCAGTCCGATGGCGGCAGTGGCAAGAGTCTTGCGGACTTCGATCGGTTCGAAACACCGGTCCATGATGACAGCCTCGCTGCCATGGGAACCAGGGTCCGGCAGGCGCTGACCGTCACGGCCGCCCGACGCGGTCGCTTATCCGTTCATGCGCCATGGTCCGCGCAGTCCGAACTGACACCGAGCGATGTCTGGCAGAAGACAACCAGCCGGTTGTGGACAACCGCGCGCAAGGCACTGCTCGCCGAGGACGGCCATCTTGACATTGGACCAAGCCACGCGGCGTTGAACGGCGTAGCCTGTACTGCAGAACTCGCAAAACAGACGGTGGAAGAGCTTTGCCGTGGAATCACGGTAACACCGATTGCCGATCTGACTCGCTGGGGAATACCATTCGAACGCAGTCTCGAGTGTCCCTACGCACTGGGTCGGCCGTTCATAATCTGGCACGGACAGAGCGCGCAGAATACAACGCTGATCATTGTAGTCGATGGCACCGATGCAGGTGGCAAGCCTTGGCGAGCAGAACGTCGTCTGGCGATTGACCCCGGCGGGAGCTTCGCCGCCCTCGTCCTCTCCGAGCGAACGATGATCGTCGAGCAGATCGAGATAGAGCAAGCCGAACCAGCCGCGATCGAATGCCAATTCGCAGCGATTTTCAGTTTCGTCTGACCACTTGTCCTTTGCGCCACACTTCGGGATAGGAGCCGCATGACCGACACCGCTCCCTCCGGCGCCCCGCTGATGCTGTTCGACAGCCTGACCCGCGCGGTGCGCGCGTTCGAGCCGATCGATCCCGCCATGGTCCGGCTCTACAGCTGCGGGCCGACCGTCTATAACTTCGCGCATCTCGGCAATCTGCGCGCCTATGTGTTCACCGACACCCTGCGCCGCACGCTCAACTGGAAGGGCTGGCCGGTCAATCATGTCATCAACATCACCGATGTCGGCCATCTGACCTCGGATGCCGACGAAGGCGATGACAAGATGGAGGCCGCCGCCGCGCGCGCGGCCAAGACGATCTGGGAAATCGCGGCCTTCTATACCGATGCATTCAAGGCGGATCTGAAGGCGCTCAACATCATGGCGCCGACGCTGTGGAGCGTGGCCACCGATCATATCCAGGACATGATCGCCTTCGCCCGCGATATCGAGGACGCCGGAGCGAGCTATGAACTCGACAGCGGTCTCTACTTCGACACCTCCAAGGTGCCAGATTACGGCCGCCTCGCCGGCGCCCGTCCCGACGAAACCATCGGTCGCATCGTCGAGGTCGAGGGCAAGCGCAATTCGGCCGATTTCGCGCTGTGGCGGCGATCGGCGCAGGGCGAGCAGCGCCAGATGGAATGGCTGTCGCCCTGGGGCCCCGGCGCGCCGGGCTGGCATCTCGAATGCTCGGTTATGAGCATGAAATATCTGGGCACCCAGTTCGATATCCACACTGGCGGCATCGATCACCGCGAGATCCATCATTGCAACGAGATCGCCCAGAACCAGGCGTTCACCGGCACCGACCGGAGCGGCGCTAATTTCTGGATGCACAACAACTTCCTGGTGGATCGCGGCGGCAAGATGTCGAAATCCAAGGGTGGCTTCGCGACGCTTGCCAGCGTCGTCGAGAAGGGCGTGCATCCCCTCGCCTATCGGCTGCTCTGCCTGTCCGCGCATTATCGGTCGGAACTGGAGTTCTCGGCAGAAGCGCTGGCGGCGGCGTTGACCCGGCTGACCCGGCTGATCATCGCGACCGAGCAGTTGCGTAGCCAGGCAGGCACGCCCGACTGGCTAAGGCTGATCGACGAGGCCGGCGCGAGCAAGGGCGCTTCGGCGACCTATCAGCGCTCGGTCATAGAAGCCGGACTCGGTGCACAGGCACAGGCGCTGCTGGCGCAGTTCGACACGGCGCTTTCGAACGACCTGATGGTGCCGCAGGCCCTGCCACTGCTCGAGCAGGCGCTCGCCGACAAGAGCATCGCGGTGGACGAGAAGCTGCGCGTCATCGCGAGCATGGACATGGCGTTGGGGCTGGCGCTGCTAACCACCGCGCGAATCGACCTCCGGCTGCGCCCGGCGGATGCGAAAATCGACGAAGCCGCCATCGAACTCCGCATCGCGGCGCGGCAGCAGGCGCGTGCTGCGAAGGACTATGCTGCATCGGACAGGATCCGCGACGAGCTGGCAGAATGTGGCGTTGCAGTAATGGATGGGGCCGGTGCGATGCACTGGGACTGGATTCTCGATCTCTGAAACAATCGTGCGGAATCAATCCGCAACAGATTGTAAAAAACCCTGTTCCCCGTCGCCGAAATGACATAGCAATCGCCGATCTTGCGGAACCGCAACAGGGGCGCGGCGCAAAATGGGGGAGCATAGCATGGCGACCAAAGCATCCGATTTGTTCATCCAGTGCCTGGAGGAAGAAGGCTGCGAATATATCTTCGGCGTTCCCGGCGAAGAAAACCTCGACATGCTCGACAGCTTGTCCCGATCCAACAAGATCAAGCTGATCCTGACCCGCCACGAGCAGGGCGCCGGCTTCATGGCTGCCACCTACGGCCGCCATACCGGCAAGACCGGCGTCTGCATGGCGACGCTCGGCCCAGGCGCCACCAATTTCGTCACTGCGGCCGCCTATGCCTTCCTGGGTGGCATGCCGATCCTGATGGTGACCGGGCAGAAGCCGATCAAGAAATCCAAGCAGGGCCGCTTCCAGATCCTCGACGTCGTCGACATGATGCGCCCGATAACCAAATACACCCACCAGCTGGCCTCGTCGGATAACATCCCGAGCCGCGTGCGCGAAGCCTTCCGCCTCGCCGAGGAAGAGAAGCCGGGTGCGACGCATATCGAGTTCCCCGAGGACATTGCCGACGAGCACACCGACAGCGTCCCGCTGAAGCGCAGCCTGGTCCGCCGCCCGACGGCGGACCCCAAATCGGTTCGCGCTGCGGTCAAGAAGATCGAAGCCGCCAAGTCACCGGTCCTCGTGATCGGCGCCGGCGCCAACCGCACGATGACGAGCCGCATGCTGCTCCAGTTCATCGAGAAGACCGGCATCCCCTTCGTCACCACCCAGCTGGGCAAGGGCACGATCGACGAGACTCATCCGAAGTTCCTCGGCTGCGCCGCGTTGTCGGCCGGCGACTTCGTCCACCGCTCGATCGAGCATGCCGACCTGATCATCAATGTCGGCCATGATGTGATCGAAAAGCCGCCTTTCTTCATGAAGCAGGGCGGCTGCGAGGTAATCCACGTCAGCACCAACACCGCGTCGGTCGATCCGGTATATTTCCCGCACATCGAGGTGATCGGCGACATCGCGAATGCGGTCTGGCAGATCAAGGAAGACATCGTGCCATCGGGCGCGTGGAACTTCGACTTCATGACCAAGGCGCGTCAGGCCGAGGTCGACCATACCGCATCGCTCGATAAGGATGCGCGCTTCCCGATCTTCCCGCCCTTCCTGGTCCGTGAGATCCGCGAAGCAATGCCGCCGAGCGGGATCATCTGCCTCGACAACGGCGTCTACAAGATCTGGTTCGCGCGCAACTACCCGGCGCGTCAGGCGAACACCGTCCTGCTCGACAATGCGCTCGCGACGATGGGCGCCGGCCTGCCGTCGGCGATGGCGTCATCGATGGTATACCCCGATCGCAAGGTCATGGCGATCTGCGGCGATGGCGGCTTCATGATGAACAGCCAGGAGATGGAGACAGCGGTTCGCCTCAAGCTCAACATCACTGTGCTGATCCTCAACGACTCGTCCTACGGCATGATCCGCTGGAAGCAGGCGAACATGGGCTTCGCCGATTGGGGTCTGACCTACGACAACCCCGATTTCGTCAAATATGCCGAAAGCTATGGCGCGATCGGCCATCGGGTCGAGAGTTCGGAGCATCTGACCAAGCTGCTCAAGCATTGCCTCGACACACCGGGCGTTCACCTGATCGACTGCCCTGTCGATTATTCCGAGAACGACCAGATCCTGAACAAGGATATCAAGGATCTCAGCAAGAAGGTTTAGGTCTCTCGTCATCCCCGCGAAGGCGGGGATCCATAACCTCTGGCTTTCGAGCATATGGATCCCCACCATTGCGGGGACGAACAATTGGACGACCCAGCCATGAAACTCCAGGATACCTACCCGCTCTACCTCGCGAACGAGGCGCAGCAGCCGAACACCGACCTGAAGGTGACAGACAAGTTCACCGGCGAGGTGGCTACGCTTGTCGCGCTGGCCGATGCCAAGACGATCGACAAGGGCATCGAATGGGCGGTCAAGGCTGCCGAGCCGATGGCAAAGATGGCGAGCTACGAGCGCCAGGCGGTGCTGCAGCACTGCGTCGATCGCTTCACCGAGCGCAAGGACGAACTGGCCTATGCCCTGTGCATCGAGGCCGGCAAGCCGATCAACGATTCCCGCGGCGAAGTCGGCCGGCTGATCGATACCTTCAGGATCGCAGCCGAGGAATCGGTGCGGATGACCGGTGAGGTTCAGCCGCTCGACATCTCTCCGCGGGCCAAGGGCTATCAGGGCATGTGGAAGCGGGTGCCGATCGGCCCCTGCTCGTTCATTTCGCCGTTCAACTTCCCGCTTAATCTCGCTGCGCACAAGATTGCGCCTGCGATTGCGGTCGGCTGCCCATTCGTGATGAAGCCGGCGAGCCGCACGCCGCTGGGCGCTATCATCATGGGCGAGGTGCTGGCGGAGACGAACCTGCCGAAGGGCGCCTTCTCCATCCTGCCCGCCGCGCGTGACGGCGCGGATCTGTTCACCACCGACGATCGCCTCAAGCTCCTGTCGTTCACCGGCTCCCCCGATGTGGGCTGGGACCTGAAGGCGCGCGCCGGCAAGAAGAAGGTCGTGCTCGAACTCGGCGGCAATGCCGCGGTGGTGATCGACGCCGATGCCGATCTGGACGATGCCGTGGAGCGCACCGTGTTCGGCGCCTTCTATCAATCGGGCCAGTCCTGCATCGGCGTGCAGCGCATCCTCGTCCATGAAGCGGTGTACGACGCTTTCAAGGCGAAGCTGGTCGCGAAGACAAGGACGCTGATCGCGGGCAATCCGCATGACGAAAAGACGTTCGTCGGGCCGATGATCGACGTGAAGGAGGCCCAGCGCCTCGACAACTGGATCCAGGAGGCCGTCGGCAAGGGCGCGACGCTGCTGTGCGGCGGCAATCGCGAGGGCGCCATGCTCGAGGCGACGCTGCTCGAAAATGTCGATCCCGAAACCAAGCTGAACCGCGAAGAGGCTTTCGGGCCCGCGGCCTTCCTGGTCAAGTTCAGCGACTGGCACCAGGCCTTGCGGATCGTGAACGACTCCAAATTCGGTTTGCAGGCCGGCATTTTCACGCGCGACATCTTCAAGATCCTGGATGCGTGGGATGATCTCGATGTGGGCGGCGTCGTCGTCAACGACGTGCCAAGCTACCGGGTCGACAACATGCCTTATGGCGGCGTGAAGGACTCGGGCCTCGGCCGCGAAGGCGTCAAGTTCGCGATGGAAGACATGACCGAGATTCGCAATCTGGTGATTCGCCGCCGAAGCGCTTGATAAGCTTTTGAATGATTGCACTTGCGACGCTAAAGAGAGATACAAAGTCATGATAGCGATGACGCCGGGGCAAGCGTGACGTCGCGAACAGGGGTCGGCATTTAGGGAGCGCCGAATTGGGGGGAAAAGTCTCGGGCGGGCTGTCCTTTGTCTGCGGCATCGTCGGTGCCGCACTCGTCGGCTGTGCCCTCTTCATCCTCGCTTTGACGAGCACTGCCGACCGCGCAGCTGCGTCGTCGGCCTCGGCTGCGTCCGCGAATGCCCATGTCGGGGTCGCCTCCTGTTCTGGTTCGACCTGCCACGGCCGCAGCGAGCCCACCGGCAAGGTCGTCCGCCAGGACGAGATCCTGCATTGGCAGGACGCCTCCAGCCAGGGTGGCGCGCATAGCCGCGCCTTCGCGGTGCTCGGATCGGCGCGCGGCCAGTCGATCGCTGCCAAGCTGGGCCTCGGTTCCGCCACCTCTGCCGGCGAATGCCTGGGCTGCCACGCCGATCCCGCTTATGCTGGCAAGGGTCCCCGCTGGCATGTCGAAGACGGTGTGGGCTGCGAAGGCTGCCACGGTGGTGCGCAGAAGTGGCTGTCGAGTCATTATGCGGTCGGGCAGACACATGCGGCCAATGTCGCCAGAGGCATGTATCCGCTCGATCAGCCGCGCGCGCGCGCCGAGAAATGTCTCGACTGCCACTTCGGCAGCGATCGTCCCGGCCAGTTCGTCTCGCACCGGATCATGGCCGCCGGCCATCCGCGCGTCTCGTTCGAACTCGATCTTTTCTCGGCGCTTCAGCAGCACCATGACGAGGACGCCGACTATATCCAGCGCAAGCGCCGCACCAACAATGTCCAGCTGTGGGCTATGGGGCAGGCAACGGCGGTGAGCCGAGCGACGACCCTGTTCGCTAACCCGCGGCTCGGCACAGAAGGCGTGTTTCCGGAGATCTACTTCTTCGACTGCCAGACCTGCCATCGCCAGATCGTCGACGGACCGGCTGGTCGCGCCACCTGGGTCGCCAATCCAGGCCGACCGATCCCGTCGGGCATGCCTGCGTTCAACGACGAGAATATGATCATGCTCTCGGCCGCGGCGAAGGTCGCCGCGCCGGGTATGGCGGCACGTTTCGACACAGACTCGCGCGCCTTCCACGCTGCACTCGCCAAGGACCGCTCCACTGCGGTGGCCGCGGCCCGCAAGCTGGGCGCGTCCGCGAATGCCCTGGCCGACGCGATCGGCAGCAGCGCGCTGGGCCGAACCGAAACCTTCGCGATCATCGACAGCATCGCCGGCAGCGCGATCTCGCCGCGCTTCACCGATTATGAAGGATCGGCGCAGGCCGTGATGGCGATCGATACCCTGCTCAACGCCCTCGTCCACCAGGGCTATGTCAGCGAAGACAGCGCGCGCAGCGCACGCGGCGCCATCGATCGGGCTTACAAGGCGGTCGGCAACAGCAATGCCTATCGTCCCGCAGAATTCCGGACGGCGCTGAGCCAGGCAGCGGCGTCGATAAGGGCTCTCAAATGACCTTCGCTTCGCGTGCTGTAGCAGTTCTTACCACGATCTCCTTCGTCCTCACCTCCTGCGGTGGCGGTGGGAGCTCGACGCCCTCCACGCCCTCTACACCGTCACAGACTCCTGTTTACGCGGTGCCGGCGCAGGAGTCGCTGACGACCGCCGACGTCCAGAAGATCCTGTCGCAGGCGATCGAGGAAGCTTCTGCGCGCAACAAGCCGGCAGTCATCTCCATCGTCGATCGGGTCGGCAATGTGCTGGCGGTGTTCCAGATGAACGGCGCGCCGACCACGCTGACGATCAAGACGACCAATCGCGCAGTAACGCCGACCGACGTCGAAGGGCTGGTCGTACCGGGCAGTGCGAGCAGCAATCCGCTCGTGGCCGCCGCCATCGCGAAGGCAATTACCGGCGACTATCTGTCCTCGACGGGGAATGCCTTCTCGACGCGCACGGCCAGCTTCATCGTCCAGGAACATTATCCGCCGGGCAACAACATGCTGCCCGGTGGGCCACTGTTCGGCGTGCAGTTCAGCCAGTTGCCCTGTTCGGATTTCAACCAGCGTTACACCACGGCCGGCGGCCCGGCGGCGCTCATCGGGCCAAAGCGCTCGCCCTTGGGCCTCTCGGCCGATCCCGGCGGCTTTCCGATTTACAAGAATGGCGTCGCCGTCGGCGGCATCGGCGTGATGTCCGACGGGCTCTATGGCTTCGACGCCAATGTCGATGATTTTGACAAGGACGACGACGAGATCATCGCGACGGCGGCGCTGAGCGGTTTCGAAGCGCCGGAGGCGATCCGCGGCAACAATATCCAGGCGGTCGTCCAGCTGCGCTACAGCGACGCGTCGCCGAGCGACGTGAAGTCGACCCCGGCCAATGCCCGATCCTTCTCGGCACTGAACGGCACGGTCGGATCGCTCGTCTCGGTCAACGGCTATTATGCCCAAGGCACGACGCCGACGATCCTGGCCGGTACGCCCTACGGCACCGAGGCTTCGGGCGTGAGGGCCGCGACGGCCGCCGAACGTGCATCTGGCGTCGTGATCGACAATGTCGACGCCTTCATCTTCACCGATGGCTCCGGCAAGCCGCGCTACCCGATCCGCGCCGGCACCGACGGCGGCGACAATCCGTCGCCGCTGACAGCGGCCGAAGTCAAAGCGGTGCTGGAGGAAGCCTTCAAGATCATGAGCCGCGCGCGCGCGCAGATCCGGAAGCCGCTGGACAGCCCCGCGCAGGTGACGATGAGCGTCGTGGATACCCATGGCTCGATCCTCGGACAGGACCGGTCGCCCGACGCGCCTATTTTCGGCAGCGATGTGTCGATCCAGAAGGCGCGCACCGCGACCTTCTTCTCGGGATCGCATGCCGCCGCCGATCTGCTCGGCAACCCCTCACCCGATGTCCAGTCCTTCGTCCAGAAGGTCCGCACCTTCCTCAACGATCCGACCGCGCTGACCGGCAAGTTTGCGTTTGCCGACCGATCCGGCGGCAATTTGTCGCGACCGTTCTTCCCGGACGGCCAGACCGACCAGCCCAACGGGCCGCTGTCGCGACCGTTCAGCCAGTGGAGCCCCTTCTCGACCGGCCTGCAGAGCGCCCTGATCCTCAACAATCTCGCCGAGCATCTCGGCTTTGTGCTGGGCGCATCGGCCAACGACACCCGCCAACGCTGCACCTTCACCCCGGACGTCGCGGGCAAGGCGCAGAACCGCCTGCAGAACGGCATTCAGATCTTCCCCGGATCCGTGCCGATCTATCGTGGAAACACGCTCGTCGGCGGCTTGGGCGTTTCCGGTGACGGCATCGACCAGGACGACATGATCTCGTTCCTCGGCCTTTACAATGGCGGCGTCCGGGTCGGATCGATCGCCCACGCGCCGGCGGCGATACGCGCCGATCAGATCGTTGTGCCGGTCGGTCCGCAAGGAACGAGGCTGCGCTTTGTAAACTGCCCGTTCGCGCCGTTCCTCGATACGTCCGAACAAGTCGTCTGCGACGGCAAATAATGGCAGCCGCGCTCTCCTCCCTGCTCCTGCACGCGGTTGCCCTCGCATCCGCCGCGCCGGACGATGCTGCGGCGCCTGCGCCGGAGCCGGTAGCGATCGACGCCGCAAGCGATCCGAGTGTGCTGGCCGTGCCCGCCACGGCGCCCGCCGCCACCGTCGAGGATAGTTCGATCGATGGCCGTCGCCGACCCGGCTATGTCGAGAAGCTGCCGGCACCGGTGGTGCAGAACAATGTCGGTGCTGTCTCCGCACCGCCGCCGGAGGCCTTCCCGACCGACGAGTTCCCGATCCCCGATCGCTGGCGGCTCGCCAAGGCGCTGTGCCCGGACAAGAATTTCGTCGGCCTGCAGAATGTCTGCCACTCGCAGTTCGATCCCTATCACCAGAACAGCCTGAAGGCCGATCGGCCGATCCAACTCGACAAGAAGCCGTTCTTCCTGCCCATCACGGGTGACGACTGGTTCTTCGCGCTGAACGCGATTTCGGACACGATCCTGGAGCCGCGCTCCTTCCCGACACCCGTGGCGGACCAGACCAGCGACTATCCCGGCGCGATCGGCCAGTTCGGCCGCGAGCGCAGCCTTGTCGCCGCGCAGACCTTCATTCTCGGCGCGGGACTGACCAAGGGCTCGACCGCCTACAAGCCGCCGGATGTCGAGTACAAGATCGCGCTGGCTTATAACGTGAACTATGTAAACGTGGAGGAACGTCGTGTCCTCAACGTTCGCTCGACCAAACCAAGCCATCGCACCGATGCCTTCCTGGGCGTACAGGAATTCTTCGTCGACAAGCATATGGGCAACCGCTCGGATCGCTTCGATTTCGACTCGTTGCGTATCGGCATCCAGCCTTTTCAGGCCGATTTTCGTGGTTTTCTCTTCCAGGATAATCAGCTGGGCATCCGCTGGTTCGGCAACCGCGACAATAATCGTTACCAATATAATATCGAGCTGATTTGGCGCCTCGATAAGGACACCAACAGCGGGCTGAACGACGTCACCCGAAAGCCGCGCGACGATTATATCTTCCACACAAATGTGTTCGTACAGGATTTCCCGCTACCGGGCCTGACGTCGCTCGCCTCCTTCACCGCGAACATCAATCGTGAGAAGGAGCGCGAGTTCGACCATAATGGCTTCCCGGTGCGCCCTGCCCTGCTGGGCGACCAGCGGCCTCGCGAATATGACGCCTTCTATCTCGGCTACAGCCTCGATGGACGCATCAAGCGCTTCAACATCTCGTCGAGCTTCTATGGTGTGTTCGGGGAGGACCGGAACAGCTTCTTCACGTCCAAACCCGCCAAGATCCGCGCATTTTTTGGTGCGGCTGAACTCAGCTATGACATCGACTGGGTACGGGTGAAGCTGTCCGGCCTCTATGCCAGCGGGGACAGCAAGGCGAAGGACAACAAGGAAACCGGCTTCGACGCCATTTTCGAGAACCCCATCTTCGCCGGCGCCGACACCAGCTACTATATCCGCCAGGGGGTTCCCTTCGCAGGTGGCGGCGTCAACGTCGCGCTCAGCCAGCGCAACGGCATATTAAACGATCTGCGCACGTCGAAGGAGGAGGGCCAGTCCAACTTCAACAATCCGGGCACGATGCTGCTCGGCGTCGGCGCCGACTTCGACATCCTGCCGCAACTGCGCCTGTCGACCAACATCAACCATCTCTGGTTCGCGAATACCGCGGTGCTGCGCGAACTGCGCAACGAGGGCAGCATTCCCAAGTCGCTGGGTTGGGACCTGTCGAGCGCGCTGATCTGGCGGCCGAGCATGGTGCAGAACGCCATCGTCCGGCTGTCGGGCGCGGTGCTCGATCCCGGCAAGGGCTTTGCCGATCTTGTTACGAATTCTCGCGGTGACGACCGATATTATTCGGTGCTGTTCAACGTGATCTTGACCTACTGAGGATGTCGATGGGGGCTTTGGGATCGATGCGGACGATGAGGTGGGCGGCCCGCGGCGCGATGGCGCTGGCGGCGGCGATCACCTTCCTCGTCTCGGCGCCCTCGCCTGCCCCTGCGTCCGAAGGCGAAAAGCCCGTGGCGCGCACCTATGCCAAGGTAGCCGATGCGCCGCGCACCCAGGAATGGACCGACGCCGACAGCAAGAGCATCGGCTGCATCTCCTGTCACACCGCATCCGACCGCAAGACGATGCACAGCACCGAAGCGGTCGTGCTCGGTTGCGTCGATTGCCATGGCGGCGATGCCACCGTCAGCGTCGATGCTGGCCTGAAGGCTAGCGACGCCGCCTATGTCCGCACCCGCGACAGGGCGCATGTCCTGCCGAAATATCCCCACGCCTGGAACTGGCCATCGTCGGCCAATCCCAAGCGCAGCTACACCTTGCTCAACAAGGAAGCGCCCGAATATATCCGCTTCGTCAACCCGTCCGACTATCGTGTCGCGCGGCAGGCCTGCGGCGCCTGCCACCTGGAGATCATCCAGGCGTCAGAGCGGTCGCTGATGGCGACAGGCGCGATGCTCTGGGGCGGCGGCGCCTATAATAACGGCATCGTCCCGTACAAGAACTATGTGTTCGGCGAAGCCTATACCGCGAAGGGTGAGCCGGCACAGATCAAGTCGCCGGGCAGCCCTCCCGGGACAGTTACGCCCGAGCAGAAGGCGCGCGGCGCGCTGCCAGTCATGTACCCACTGCCGACCTGGCACGTGATCCCGCCCGGCGACGTCTTCCGCGTGTTCGAACGCGGCGGCCGCACCATCAACAGCAGCTTCGCCGAGATCGGCCTGCCCAACTCAACGGGCAGCATCCAGCGCCTCGAGGAGCCGGGCCGCCCCGACCTAAAGCAGTCGAACCGCGGCCCCGGCACCGGCCTGCGCGTTGCGATCCCGGTGCTCAACATCCACAAGACCCGCCTGAACGACCCGTTCACCTGGTTCATGGGGACCAACGACCAGCCCGGCGATTATCGCAATTCGGGCTGCGCATCCTGTCACGTCGTCTATGCCAATGACCGGGAACCGACCCACAGCCTGGGCTATGCGCAATATGGCCGCGACGGGCAGACGGCGACGGTTGACCCGACCATCAAGGACAAGCTGGAGCCCAAGGACGGTGGTCACGGCGGCGGGCATGGCGACGCCGATGCGCATGCCGACAAGGCCGAGCATGGCGCCGAGGGCGTGCCGCAGCATCCGATCGGCACGATGAAGGAGAAGGGTCACCCGATCCAGCACGCCTTCACCAAGGCGATCCCGACCGCGCAGTGCATGAACTGCCATATGCACCAGCCCAACATCTTCCTGAATTCCTACCTCGGCTACACGATGTGGGACTATGAGTCCGACGCGCCGCTGATGTGGCCCGAACATCAGAAGAATCCGACCATCAAGGAGCGCTTCGAGGTCCAGCAGCGCAATCCCGAGGCTGCTGCTGCGATCGGCAAATGGTCGGACCTCGATTTCCTGCGTAATGTCTATGACGACATAAATCCGAAGGCGAAGGACACCCAGTTCGCCGACTATCACGGCCATGGCTGGAACTTCCGGGCGATCTACAAGCGCGACCGCGAGGGCAATCTGCTCGACGCCAATGGCAAGATCGTCTCGCCCGATGATCCCGAAAAATTCCGCAAGAACGGTATGGGCGAGTTCGCTCCGGTCGGCGAACAGAAGGGCAAGGCGGTCCACATGATGGACATCCATGCCGAAAAAGGCCTGCAATGCGCCGACTGCCACTTCGCGCAGGACAGCCATGGCAATGGCCTGATCTATGGCGAGGTCGCCAACGCCGTCGAGATCGGATGCAAGGACTGCCACGGCACCCCCGACGCATTCCCCACCCTGCGCACATCCGGCCCGGCGGCACGGCCCGGCGGCACCGACCTGTCGCTGCTGCGCAATTCCGATGGCCGCCGCCGCTTCGAGTGGACGGTGGACGCCAATGGCGAGCGCGCGCTTATTCAGCGCTCGATCGTCGATCCCAAGATCGAGTGGAAGGTTTCGCTCGTGAAGGAGTCGGTCGACCGCAGCAGCGCGCACTTCAATCCGCTCGCGGCGCGTTCCAAGCTGATGGGCAAGGTCGGCGTCGAAACCGGCAAGTTCGATTGGGGACCCGGCATCGCGCCGGAGGACCGCGCCCATAATGTCGACAAGATGGCCTGCTTCACCTGCCACTTGTCGTGGACGACATCGTGCGGCGGCTGCCATCTGCCGATCGAGGCGAACTGGAAGACCAGCAGCCACAAATATGACGGCATCGAGACGCGCAACTTCGCCACCTACAACCCACAGGTGGCGCGCGACGACATGTTCCAGCTCGGCATCCACCAGACCACCAAGGGCAACATCATCGCTCCAGTCCGCTCGACATCGGCGCTGGTGCTGTCGTCGACCAACCTGAACCGCGAGCGCATCTACATCCAGCAGCCGCCGCTCTCGTCGGCGGGCTTCTCGAGCCAGGCATTCGCGCCGCACTTCCCCCATACGGTGCGGAAGACCGAAACCAAGAAGTGCACCGACTGCCACCTGTCGGCGGACGACGACAACAATGCGATCATGGCGCAGCTCAACCTGCTCGGCACCAACTTCGTGAACTTCGTCGGCATGAACGCCTGGACGGGCCTGGAGAAGGGCATCGAGGCGATCCGGGTCACCGAGTGGAGCGAACCACAGGCGGTGATCGGCTCCTATCTCCACAAATATGCCTATCCCGACTGGTACAAGCAGCATCTCGACCATGGCCGCGAGCTGATCGAATGGGTACGCGGCACGCGCTTCGGCAAGAAGCTGTCGGGCGAGCCGGACTCGCTCGAAGAGTTCGCCAACACCCATCATCCGACCGACGGCGCGGCCCGCTGCGTGCAGCTGCGCGGCGAGTATTTCTTCGTTGCCGAGGGCAAGGGCGGCTTCCGCGTCTATGACGTCGCGTCGATCGCCAACAAGGGGACCTCGCAGCGGATCCTCACCGCGCCCTTCTCACCGCTCGGCCAGGACGATCATGTCGGCAGCACCAACGCGACCTGCATGGCGATTCCGACCGACCAGAACATCTCGACCGAGCGCAACGATCACATCATCAAATATTACCCCGAAAACGAAGAGCAGAAGATGGGCGAGATCTATCGCTATGCCTTCGTCACGGACTCGGTCGAAGGCCTGATCGTCGTCAACGTCGAGACGCTGAGCGATGGCGAGCCGCGCAACAATTTCCTGAAGCGCACCGTCACCTGGAACGAGAACAACATCCTCGCCGGCGCGCGCCACATCACGCTGGGCGGTAACTACGCCTATATCGCCGCCGATGTCGGCCTGGTGGTGGTCGACATCAGCGATCCCAAGCATCCGAAGCTCGCTGCCACGGTTCCGCTGCGCGATGCCCGCGCCTCGGCTCTGCAGTTCCGCTATCTGTGGGTGACCACCGCCGAGGGGCTCCAGCTGCTCGACGTGACCCATCTCGACCGGCCGGTGCTGATCCCCTCGGCGACGGTGCCGATCGCCAATGCCCAGCGCGTCTATGTCGCGCGAACCTACGCCTATGTGGCAGCGAAGCAGGACGGTCTGGTGATCGTCAATGTCACGCGGCCGTTGAAGCCGGTGATCTACCAGAAGGTGACGTTCGACGGCAGGCTCAACGATGCCGAGGACGTGATCGTCGGCACCACCAATGCGTCGCTGTTCGCTTATGTCGCCGATGGCCGCAACGGCCTTAAGGTGATCCAGCTCACCTCGCCCGCCAGCCAGCCCAATTTCTACGGCTTCGCACCGGCGCCCAAGCCCGAGCTGATCGCCTGGGCAAGGACCCCCTCGCCGGCGCTCGCGCTGTCGAAGGGGCTGGATCGCGACCGCGCGGTCGACGAGAGTGGCAACCAGATCGCTATCTTCGGCCGGGTCGGATCGCGGCCGTTCAAGCGCAGCGAGATGGAGCGCCTGTTCCTGAACTCGAAGGGCGAGCCCTGGAAGGTCAGCGACACCGCGACGTTTGCGGATTGGGTCGCAGCGCGGAAGTAGGCGGTTAGAACCTGTCCTATCGGCTATGGGCAGGTATAGAGCGGAATGACTTTACCTTGATCCGTTCGTCCCGAGCGAAGTCCAGGGACGTCCGCACGCGGTACGGGCGATGTCTCGACTTCATCCATTGGATGAAGTTCATCCTGAGCGCCTGCCTTGCAGGCAGTCGAAGGGCTCACACGAACGGGTCGAGAGTGTGGGTCAAATCGACGTCATCCCCATCTAGACGTCGAGCGCCTTCTCCAGCACCACCATCTCGAGCGGCGGATCCATCTCGATCGGGAAGGGTCGCCGCTCGCCGGTGAGCCCGTATCCGCGCCGCTCATAATAGGCGATCAGCTCGGAGCGTTGGGAGATGACGGTCAATTCCATCAGATGCGCCTCGAACGCTGCGACGGCGACGGCTTCCGCCGCTTCGATCAGCCTCCTGCCAAGCCCTCCGGCCTGCAGCTGCGGATCGACCGTCAGTAGCCCAAGATAGGCAGTGCCATATTCCCGGTCGCTGATCTGGACGCTGCCGATGATGCGATCACCATCGACCGCAATCAGCAGCCGCTCATTGTCGTCATCGATACTGGCGGCGAGGATATCGTGGCTGGTGCGCTGCCCTTCGCGGATAATGTCGGCTTCATGCGTCCACCCAGCCTTCGCCTCCTTGCCGCGATAGGCGCGCTCGATCAGCGCATGGAGGTCTGCCAGGTCCGCGTGACTGGCTCGCCTTATCGTCAAGGTCCGCTCCATTGCTTCAGGCCCTCGGATGCGCATTGCGATAGACGTCCATCAGATGGGCGGCATCGACACCCGTATAGACCTGAGTGGACGACAGGCTGGCATGGCCAAGCAGTTCCTGCAGCGATCGCAGGTCGGCACCCCGCCCCAGCAAATGGGTCGCGAAACTGTGCCGCAGTGCGTGGGGGGTCGTTCGCTCGCCGAGGCCTAGCCGCACCCGAGCCGCCTGTACCGCGCGGCGGATAAGCTCGGGCGCCAGCGGCCCACCGCGTGCGCCACGAAACAATATCTCGCCACGCGCTGCGCCATAGGGCGACAGAGCCACATAGCGCTCGATCGCGAGCCGGACCGGTTCGAGCATCGGCACGACCCGAGTCTTGGCCCGCTTGCCCGTGACCATCAGCGTGTCGCCCAGCGGCAATATGTCTCCGGTCAGGGCCATCGCCTCGCCGATCCGCAGGCCCGCTCCATACAGCAGCAGCAGCACCGCCTCGTCACGCGCGGCTATCCAGGGTTCGGTCGCGGAGTCCGCAGCATCCTCAGCGATTGCGCTGACATCGTCGGGTGAGATCGGCCGCGGCACGCCCCGTTTGATGCGCGGGCCCTTCACCTTGACCGGTTTGGCCGCACCTTCGCGATCGGCGACATAGTCGAGGAAGGTACGGACTGCCGACAATTCTCTCGCTGCAGAGACATTGGCCAGCCCTTCCGCACGCCGTTCCGCGAGATAGCCGCGGATGTCGCCACGCTCGAGATGCGCCAACAGCCTGCCATCGACCGGCGCGCCGCGGTGGCGGCCGATGAAGGCGATCAGCCGATGCGCGGTGGCGAGATAAGCTCTTATGGTATGTTCGGAGCGCCGCCGGTCGCGACGCAGATGATCCGCCCAGTCCACGGCCAGCGTGCGGGCGGGATGATCATCCAATGTCAGGGCAGCAACCACCGCCCTATCATGCGCGAAAGCATCGCGCCTAGGAAGCCCAGCAGTTCGGAACCCGCGCGGGTGTCGAAACCCTGCGGGCGACGCTGCCCCAGCGCGACCACGCCGCCCGGCAAGGGCGGCTCGGAGGGAAGGCGCACCAGAGCCTCAGCGCGAATGAGCTCTGAAGCCGGTCCGAACAGCGGATGGCCGCGCTCCACGCCGCGCATCACCACGCCCTGGATGTCGGCGATCGACCGCTCGATGATCCGCCGCTCGACGAACTGCATGCCCGACGCATCCGCCCGCAGGCCCTTGTCCCCGACGAACAGGGCGACCGAAACCGCATCCAGCCCGAGCAGATCGGGCCACAATTGGGTGACGATATGGATCAGATGGTCGAGGCCGTCGGCCTCGGTCGCGGCGAGCACTGCGGAATGGATCGAGGAGACAGCGCCGGAATGGCCGCGTGCAAAAGCGATCAGGTCCTGATTGGCCTCCTCGACTTCGGCCATGCGCCGCCTCAGCGAGGCCATCGCACCGCCTTCGAAATCGATCACGCTTCCCATGGACGGCAGTTTAGCGTCCAATGGTTAACGCACAATTCGTTTGTTCGCCCTCACAGGATGCTTTGCCCGGTCTTCGCCCAGTCGGCCATGAAGCCGGCGATGCCTTTCTCCGTCAGCGGATGATTGAACAGCGAGCGGATCACGGCCGGCGGGGCGGTCATCACGTCAGCGCCGATCTTTGCCGATTCGAGGACGTGAACCGGATGGCGCACGCTCGCGACCAGGATCTCGGTACCGAAATCGTAATTGTCGTAGATCTGGCGGATGTCGGCGATCAGGCCCATGCCGTCGAAGCCGATATCGTCGTGCCGGCCGACGAACGGCGAGATGAACGAAGCGCCGGCCTTGCCGGCGAGCAGCGCCTGGTTCGCCGAGAAGCACAGGGTGACGTTCACCATCGTGCCGTCGTCGGACAGCGCCTTGCAGGTCTTGAGGCCGTCTATCGTCAACGGCACCTTGATGCAGACATTGTCCGCGATCTTCCGCAGCAACTCGGCTTCGCGCATCATCGTGGCGTGGTCGAGCGCGACGACCTCGGCTGACACCGGACCCTCTACGAGACCGCAGATCTCGGCGATCACCTCCACGAATTTGCGACCCGATTTCGCGATCAATGAAGGATTGGTTGTGACGCCGTCGACCAGACCGGTCGCGGCCATATCGGCGATTTCGGCAGTGTCGGCGGTATCGACGAAGAATTTCATGGGACGCCCCTTGGCTATATCGATGTTTGCGCCCGCCTATAACGGCGGCTGGCGCATCCGCCTAGGGACTGTCCCGTAAGCACGGAACAAAAGCGGCCGCACGAGTGTTGCGCCCGGTTCTATTGAAACTCAAACCCGGGTTCACCCAAGTTAGCCGATGGCCTGACAATGGAATCTCAGCACCCACAAGCGTCGCTTGCAGCCGAGCATGATGTGGTGATGTTGTTCCTCGGTGGCGCGCATCAGCTGTTTCATCTCGCGCCCGTCGCCGCCATGCTCAGCCGGATCCTCCCCGGCACGCCCATTACCTGCATCGCGGCCGACCCCCATATCGCGCAACTGCTGGGGGAAGTCCGCAGGCGGTTGAATTCCCCCGACATGGCCATTGAGGTGGTCGAACCTCCCCGGTGGGGCCGTCGCCTCGCCGCACTGTTCAGGCGCCATAGCATCAAGAAGCTCGCGCTGCTCTTCGCCCTTGCGCGCCGGCTCTCGTCGGCAGCCGCCATCGTAACGCCGGAGCGGACCTCTGCCTGGCTGCGTATCCTGCACATGACGCGCGCCAGCATGATCCACTTCCGCCATGGTGCCGGTGACCGCGCGCCGTCGTCGGAGCGGAGGCTGAAGGCGTTCGACCTGATCGTCGTCCCGGGCGAGAAGGATGTCGAACGCGCGATAAAGCGGCGCCATGTCGATCCGTCGCGCGTGAGGGTAGGTGGATATGTGAAGCTCGATTATCTGCGCCACCATGCTCATTTCGGTGCTCGCCTGTTCGACAATGACCGGCGGACGATCGTTTATAATCCCCACTTCGATCGCTCCATATCATCGATCGACGTTGCCAGAATGGTGGTAGAGACGATCCGGAAGGATGGCCGCTACAATCTGGTCTTCGCACCGCACATTCGCCTCGCGGAGGATATGAGCACAGACGATCGCGCCGGCTGGTACGCGTTGGCCGAGTCAGGTCATGTCATCGTCGACCTCGAATCGGATCGGCTGATCGACATGAGCTATGTCCGCATGGCGGACATCTATCTGGGCGACATGTCGAGCCAGCTCTATGAGTTTCTGGCGGAACCGAGGCCCGCGGCGTTCGTCAACGCGCATGGCGTCGATTGGAAAGACGATCCTCGCTATGCCGGATGGCATCTGGGCAAGGTCGCCGAGTCGCCGCAAGATCTGATGCAGGCGATCGACAGCGCGATCGCCGAACATCACGAAGTGGTCGAGCGCCAGCGAGAAGCGGTGCGGCGAGCGTTTGGCGAGATCGAGGGCGCCTGCGAGCGCGCCGCGCACATAGTGGCCGAAGCGATAGCCGAATCCTCGTCGAAACCGTTCCCGCTTCGGCGGCCGGCGGGGGGAAGAGTTGCAGCCCTGAGCCCCTCCCCCTAAGCACGGCCGCATGGCTCGTGCCCATGTGCTTCTCCTCAATCCTGCCCTTGGCCCGCTCGATTATCGTGTCGATCGGGAGCATGTAGTTGCGCCCGGCAGCATCGTCCTTGCGCCGCTGGGGCCGCGCCAGATGGTCGGCGTCGTCTGGGAAGAGGAGACGTTGCCGTCGGCCGATCAGGTCGGCGACAATCGGCTGCGGCCGCTGCTCGGCGTTTATGACGTGCCGCCGATCGCAGCGCCGCTGCGCCGGCTGATCGAATGGACCGCCGACTATTATCTGGCGCCGCCCGCGGCGGTGCTGCGGATGGCCCTGCCCTCGTCCAGCGCACTCGACGGCGCGCACACGATCACCGAATATCGGGCGACCGGCGAGCGGCCCGGCAGGATGACTCCGCAGCGTGAACAGGCGCTCGACCGGATCGGCCAGCGCCAAGGGCTGATCCGCGAACTGACCACTATCGCCGATGTCTCCGAAGCGGTGATCCGCGGGCTCGTCAAATCGGGGGCGATCGAAGCGGTGACGGTATCGATCGACACGCCCTGGCCGTCGCCGGATCCCGATCATGACGTGCCCATATTGTCCGACGAACAGCAGCTTGCCGCCGGCCTGCTTGCCGATGCGGTACGAGCAGCCGATTTTCATCCGTTCCTGCTCGACGGGGTGACCGGATCCGGCAAGACGGAAGTCTATTTCGAGGCAATCGCGGAGGCGCTTCGTCTGGGGCGTCAAACGCTGATCCTGCTCCCCGAAATTGCGCTGACCGAGCCCTTTCTGAAGCGGTTCGAGGCACGCTTCGGCCACTTGCCGATCGCCTGGCACAGCGAGCTCCGCCAGTCGCAGCGGCGGCGCGCGTGGCGCGGCATCGCGAATGGCGAGGCGCGCGTGGTGGTCGGCGCGCGCTCGGCGCTGTTCCTGCCCTACCGCAATCTCGGCCTGATCGTCGTCGACGAGGCGCATGAAACGAGCTTCAAGCAGGAGGATGGCGTCCTCTATCATGCCCGCGACGTTGCGGTGATGCGCGCCAAGCTGGAAACCATCCCGATCGTTCTCGCCTCGGCCACTCCAGCCATCGAGACCCGGCAACAGGCGGCGATCGGGCGCTACACCGAACTCAAACTGACCTCACGCCACGGCAGCGCCGAGATGCCTCAGATAGAGGCAATCGATCTGCTCGCCGAGCCGCCGCCCCGCGGCCGCTGGCTGGCGCCCTCGCTCGTGCGCGCGCTGCAGGACCGGCTCGACAAGCGCGAGCAGAGCCTGCTCTTCCTCAACCGCCGCGGCTACGCGCCGCTGACGCTGTGCCGAACCTGCGGACATCGTTTCCAATGTCCGAACTGCACCGCCTGGATGGTCGAGCATCGCCTGCTCAGCCGGCTGCAATGCCATCATTGCGGACACAATATGCCGCCGCCCGCGCATTGCCCCGAATGCAAGGACGAGGACAGCCTCGTGGCGTGCGGCCCCGGCGTCGAGCGCATCGCCGATGAGGTGACGGCGCTGTTCCCCGACGCGCGCATCGCCATCGCTACGTCGGATACCTTGTCGACGCCGGTGCGCGCCGCCGAGTTCGTCGAGCGAATGGAGGCGGGCGATATCGACGTGGTCGTCGGCACCCAGCTCGTCACCAAGGGCTATCACTTCCCGGAGCTGACGCTGGTCGGGGTGATCGACGCCGACCTCGGCCTTTCCGGTGGAGACCTTCGCGCCGCCGAGCGCAGCTTCCAGCAGATCGCCCAGGTGGCGGGTCGCGCGGGGCGAGGTGCGAAGCCCGGCCATGTCTATATCCAGACGCATGCCCCCAAGGCGCCGGTGATCCAGGCGCTGTTGTCCGGCGACGCACATAGCTTCTATGCCGCCGAAACCGAGGCGCGGAAGATGGCGGAGGCGCCACCGTTCGGCCGCTATGCCGCGATCATCGTCTCTTCGGAAAAGCTCGACGAAGCCGCCGTCACCGCGCGTCTGATCGGCCGCACCTCGCCCGCGGTCGAGGGCATGCACGTCTATGGCCCCGCCCCCGCGCCGTTGGCGATGCTACGCGGACGGCATCGGCACAGGCTGCTGGTCCACGCGCGGCGATCGCTCGATGTTCAGCAGGTCATACGGGACTGGCTCGGCCCGCTGGAATGGCCGCGTGGGGTACGTGTGGCGGTTGATGTCGATCCATACAGCTTCCTTTGATTTTTCATCGTCATCCCAGCGGAAGCTGGGATCTCGCTGCCTTTCTCGTCCGCACAAGGGAACTGAGATTCCAGCTTTCGCGGGAATGACGAAGGGAAGAGGACGAAGCGCTTGAAGTTAACCTGTCCAAGTGCTGAAACCGCAGGATGACAGGGGCGCGCCGTATCACCATCCGATCGATTCTGGCCATCGCAGCACTGCTGTTCACCGCTCTCCTGATCGCCGATCCCGCCTTCGCCTCCAACGCCGGGCCTGCTCAGACCGGCGCGCTCGACCGGGCGATGACGACGATTTCGGGCGACGGCAAACCGCTGTCGCTGTCGCTGCAGATCCTCGTGCTGATGAGCCTGCTGACGGTGCTGCCGTCGCTGGTGCTGATGATGACCAGCTTCACTCGGATCATCATCGTGCTGTCGCTGCTGCGCCAGGCGCTCGGGCTGCAGCAGACCCCCCCGAACCAGGTCCTGGTCGGCCTCGCCCTCTTCCTGTCGCTGTTCGTGATGCGGCCCTCGATCGACCAGATCAACGCCAACGCCTTCAAGCCCTATGGCGCCGGGCAGATCACGATGGAGGAGGCGATCACCCGCAGCGGCACCGTGCTCCACCGCTTCATGGTCCTCCAGACCCGCCAGACGGACCTGAAGCTGTTCGCCGACCTCGCCAAGGCGCCGCGCTTCGCCCGGGCCGCGGACATTCCGTTTTCGATCCTGCTGCCGGCTTATGTGACGAGCGAACTCAAGACGGCGTTCCAGATCGGTTTCCTGATATTTCTGCCATTCCTGGTGATCGATCTGGTGGTCGCGTCGACCTTGATGTCGCTCGGTATGATGATGCTATCTCCGTCGATAATTTCCATGCCATTCAAACTATTACTGTTCGTTCTTGTCGACGGGTGGGCACTGACGATGGGCTCCCTGGCAGGGAGTTTCGCGACGTGAGCGGCGCCCAATCTCTACTCGTCACCCCGGCGAAGGCCGGGGTCTCGGGAGAATCACGCGCGCCCTCGCCTCATGAGATTCCGGCCTCCGCCGAAATGACGTGTGGGGTTGGAGCGGCCAATGGATAGCGCCGGCTCGCCCGACTATTTCATCGGCATCGCTCAGCAGGCGATGTGGATCCTCGCGCTGGCTTCGGCGCCGATCCTGATACCCGCGCTCGTCGCCGGCATCATCCTGGGCATGATCCAGGCGGCTACCTCGATCAACGAGCAGACGCTGAGCTTCGTGCCCAAGCTGATAATCGTCGGCATCGCACTCGCCCTGTTCGGTGGCGCGATCATGATGCTGCTCGCCGATTTCACCCGCGAGATGTTCGCGCGGATTCCGGACATGCTCAGATGATACCGCAGGGCCTGGCGGGGCTGGAGACCCAGCTCTGGCTCTGGATGATCGCGATGATCCGGCCTGGCGCCGCTTTCGTCGCCGCCCCGGTGTTCGGCGCACCGCAGGTTCCGCTGCAGCTTCGCGCCGTCGTAGCACTGGCGATCGGCGTGCCGGCGCTGGCCAACACGCCGTTTGTGCTGCCCCTGGGCGGGGTCGTCTCCGTCGCCGGCTTCGTGCTTGTCGCCGGCGAGGTGCTGGCCGGGCTGGCGCTGGGTTTCGCGGTCCAGATCGGCTTTTCCGCCGCGCTGGTCGCGGGCGAAGTGGTCAGCAACGCCATGGGCTTGGGCTTTGCTGCGATGGTCGATCCCGCGAGCGGAGCCCCCACCCCTGCGGTGAGCCAGTTCCTGTCGCTTATGGCAGTCTTCCTGTTCCTATCGACCGGCGGCCATCTCCAACTCGCCGCGATCATCGTCGAAAGCTATCGCGCGCTGCCGCCGGGCGAGGCGTGGCTCGGCGCGAAAAGCATACAGGGACTGGTGCTGTTCGGGGGCGACCTGTTCGCCGCCGGGCTCGCTATCGCCCTGCCGGTGGGTTTCGCGATCATTCTCGTCCAGCTGGTGATGGCCATGCTGGCGCGATCGGCGCCGCAAATGAATATCTTCTCGGTCGGTCTGCCGGCCACGCTCATGGCCGGACTGGTGCTGATGGCGATCGCCGCACCGGTCATGGCCGACGGCATCACCGCCGCGATCCAGCGAGGCCTGGCCGAGGCTCGCCTGTTGGCAGCGGGGAAATAGCCCGTGGCCGACGGTCCCGAGGACGACGAAAAGACCGAAGCGCCAACCGCGAAGCGCCGGCAGGATGCATCCGACAAGGGCGATGTCCTTCAATCCAAGGAGCTTGGCACCGCGCTGGTGATGATTGTCGGCGCCGCATGGGTCGCGATGGCGGGCCCCTGGCTGATCGCGGCGCTCAAGCAGATGCTGTCGAACGCGCTCTCGTTCGACAGCAGTGCCATCCAGAATTTCGATCCGCTCGGCGCGGTGTTGTCCACCGTGACTACCGTCGCCATGCCGATCGTCCTGTTGTTCGGGCTTACCATGGCCGCGGCGATCGCGGCGCCTGCGATGCTCGGCTCGCTCGGCTTCCGCTGGTCGGCGATCAACTTCAATCCAGGCAAGCTCAACCCGGGCGCCGGGCTCAAGCGCATCTTCGGCATGCAGGGGCTGATCGAGCTCGGCAAGTCGCTGCTCAAGATCATCGCCCTCGGGGCGGTCGGCTATTGGCTGCTGATGGACCAGGTCGCGGCGATCGTGACCATGGGGCAGCAGGATATGCGCACCGCGCTCGATCATCTCGGATCGACCTTCATCTTCGCCGTCCTGGTAATGACCATGGCGCTCGCGATCGTCGCCGGCGCCGACGTTCCGGCTCAGATCTTCCAGCGGGCCAAGAGGCTCCGCATGTCCAAACAGGAGATCAAGGACGAGAGCAAACAGACCGAGGGCTCCCCAGAATTGAAGGCGGCGATCCGCCAGAAGCAGATGCAGATGGCAAAGGGCTCGGCGCGCAAGGCCGTGACCGAGGCGACGGTGGTTCTCACAAATCCAACCCATTTTGCCGTCGCCCTGCGCTATAAGCCCGGATATGACGCGGCGCCGATCGTCCTTGCGCGCGGCCGCGGCGCCACTGCCGAAGCGATCCGCGAGCTTGCCGCCGAGCTCGAAGTGCCGCTGCTGCAATATCCGCAGCTCACGCGCGCGATCTATTATACCAGCCGCTCGGGCCAGATGATCCGCGACGACCTGTTCATCGCGGTCGCATCGATCCTCGCCTTCGTGTTCAATCTCGACCGGGCGATGGCGGAGGGGATCGTCCAGCCCGACATCGAGGTGCCGACGGGCGCCCGGTTCGATGAGGATGGGCGGGCCGCTGTTTGATCCTTGAGCTGACACACAGGGTTAGTGCCCGTTAGGGAAATGAAAGGACTTGTCCCGCTAAATACGCCTTCGGGTGCGCCGTTATCGGCAGCAGCAGGATGGTATTTCAGATGGTCACGTCGGTCGGCTCTTCGATTCTCACGGCGCTGGGTGCGTCCAGCATCGATACGGGTTCGCTTGTCGACCAGCTCGCGACGGCCGCGATCGCCGACAAGCAGAAGGCGCTGACCACGCGCGAAAGCGTGAACACCAGCAAGATCTCCGACCTTGCGACGGCGGTCAATTCGATCGGTTCCTTCTCGTCATCGCTGTCGAGCCTGGTGTCGGGCGGCACGCTGTTCACCCAGCCCACCAGCTCCAACAGTGCGATCGTCAATGTCAGCGCCATCGCCGGGGCTCGGCTCAACGGGCTGTCCGCGACGATCAAGGTCGGCAAGCTCGCCGCCGCGCAGACCATGACCGCCGCGCCGCTTCTTAGCGCTGCGACACCCGTCGGGCTCGGTACGCTCAGCCTTAAGGTCGGCAGCCAGACCAAGACCATCACCATCGATGCGACCAATAATTCGCTGGCCGGCCTGGCCAAGGCGATCAAGGATTCCGGCCTGAGCGTGACCGCCAGCACCGTCACCGATGCGTCGGGTGCGCGGCTTGTCGTCAAAGGCACAACCGGAACGGCCAATGCCTTTTCGCTGACCATGACGAGCGGCAACGCCGCCGAACTGGGCCGCTTCGTCTACGATCCGACCACCTATGATCCCGACAACATCACCGGTCTTACACTCCAGCAGGAGGCGGGAAACGCCGAGCTGACCGTGGATGGGGTCGCCGTCACCAAGGGCAGCAACAGCTTCACCGACGTGATCGAGGGGGTGAAGGTCGATCTGGTCTCGGCCGCGCCGGGAACCAGCATCTCGATCGGATCCACCCAGCCTGTCGATGCGATCAAGCAGGCGGTCGGCGATTTCGTCGCCGCCTATAACGAGATGAAGACGACATTGACCGGAATGACCGGCACCACCGGATCGCTCCGCGGCGATGCCGGCCTGCGCGCACTCGTCCAGCGCCTCGGGACGCTGACCTCGACAAAGCTCACCTACGCCACCGACGGCAGCCCCACCACCCTGGCCGAAATCGGCGTCTCGACCAGCCGCGACGGAAGCCTGGTGCTCGACAGCGCGAAGCTGTCGACGGCGATGACGGCGAACCCGAGCGCGATCGAGGCAATGTTCAACCCCGGCCAGCGCAGCGACAATGCGCTGATCAAGATCACCAATGCGGTCGGCAAGGTGAAGGGCGGCATCTACACGGTCACCAATGCGACGCCCGGCAATGGCAGCACCAATGCCTCCGCAACGCTCGATGGCGGCTATACCCTGCCGCTCGGCCCGACGGGCGTCACGGCCTCCTTCGTGTCCGGCGCGAACGGCCTATCATTTGACGTGCTCGGCCCGGTCGCCAGCGCCAAGATCACCATCGATATGGGCCTGCAGGGCGCGCTCGACGCGATCAAGAGCGAAATGACCGCCAGTTCCGGCCAGCTCACCACGTCGCAGAAGAAGCTCGAGAACGAGAAGGCGGCGATCACCGACTCCAAGGAGAAGCTGACCACCAAGGATACCGCCTATCGCGATCAGCTGACCAAGCAGTTCACCCGAATGCAATCGGCGCTGCTCGCCTACAGCTCGACCCAGAGCTACCTCACCCAGCAGGTGAAGCTGTGGACCAACGGCAGCAATTGATCTCGAACCCGACCAAGAAGAGAGAATAAGGCATGTTCACGAACAACGGCTATGGCGCAATGGGCGGTGCGAAGCTGCGCTACCAGGCCGTCGATATCGAGAGCCAGGTCGAGGGCGCGTCGCCGCACCGGCTGATCGGCATATTGTTCGAGGAGCTGATGAAGGCGATCGAGATCATGCTGGCCGCGCAGCGGGCCGGCAATCGCACCAAGATGATCGACAAGCAGGCCCGCAGCTCGACGATCCTCCTCGCGCTCGAAACCAGCCTCGACTTTCGCAATGGCGGCGAGATCGCCCTCAACCTCGCGCGGGTCTATCGCGAGGCGCGCCGGCTGATCCAGGTAGGAGGACGCGGCAACGATGCCGCCATGGTGGAGCGCGCCCGCGATCTGCTGGCCGGGATCGTCGATGCCTGGGAACAGATCGGCTGATCTTTAGGGACTGTTAACGCTGCCGGCTGCATCATGCGGTTGCAGGAGACGATCATGGCGCTGTTCAATCACAAGTCCGCAGGCGAGAGCGCTCCGTTCAGGGAACGGCGCACGCGAGGCCGAGTCGTGGCGTTCAGCGCCGATATCGTAGCCGAACATGTCCCCTCCCCCGCCCACGCGCTCCAGCAGATGCTGGCGGACCGCGCCGTCGACAGCTTCATCGCCGATCCCGCGGAGCGCCGCCGCGCGCTGATCCGCTTCGTCGGCGTCGCCGTCCTGCTGTGGGGCGGCAGCGCCACGGCGCTCGCCACGATGATGATGCTGGCGCGGTAGGACTCAATCCCTCTCCAGCTTGGCGCCATCAAGCAGCCTGGTCGCTCTTTTCGCTTCCGCTTTATCCCTGTCCTTCTCGGCCTTCATCCGCCCGAATTTGACGCGATTCGCGTCCGCCGCCACGCGTGCGTCGAGCTTGCCCTTCGCCTTGCGCGCCTTGTTGAGATTGACCAGATCACCCATTGCTGGATTCTGCCCGCGCGCCGCAGGTGACGCAATCCCCTCGATCCGCTAGGAGCGCGCCGATGAACGACGACGCTCTCCGCGCCTGGATCGAATCCACCCTTGGTCACAGCCCCCGGGACGTGGCAATGTTCAGGCGTGCGCTGACCCATGGCAGCCATGGTCCGGTGCACTATGAGCGGCTCGAGTTCCTGGGTGATCGCGTGCTCGGGCTGATCGCGGCCGACTGGCTATATGCACTGTTCCCCGACGAACCCGAAGGCAAGCTGTCGCGCCGGCTCAACGCGATCGTCAGCCGAGAGGCCTGTGCCGAGATCGGCCGTGAAATCGGCGTCGCAACTCACCTCAAGCTCGGCAAGCAGGCCCGCGACGATGGCGCAGTCGAGAGCGACAACGTGCTCGGCGACGTGGTCGAGGCGCTGATTGGCGCGCTCTTCCTTGAAGGCGGCCTGGCCGCGCCGCAGATATTCGTCCGCCGCGCCTGGGCCGAGCGGGTGACCAGCCAGGACCAGGCCCCCAAGCACCCCAAGTCGGCGCTCCAGGAATGGGCCGCCGCCAACCGTTGCCGCCCGCCGGTCTACACCACCGGCGCGCGCACCGGGCCGCATCATGCCCCGCGCTTCACCGTCACCGTCGCGATCCCCGGCAAAGCCGAGGCCAGCGCCGAGGGCGCGTCGAAGCAGGAAGCTGAAACCGCCGCTGCCCAAGCCTTGCTGGAGAAACTGTCATGACCGAACGTTGCGGCTTTGTCGCCGTCGTCGGCGCCCCTAACGCCGGCAAGTCCACCCTCGTCAATGCGTTGGTCGGCCAGAAGGTCGCGATCGTCAGCGCCAAGGCGCAGACTACCCGCACCCGGCTGATCGGCGTCGCCATCGCCGGCGAGAGCCAGATATTGCTGGTCGACACCCCCGGCATCTTCGCGCCGCGCCGCCGCCTCGATCGCGCGATGGTGGCGGCCGCCTGGAGCGGCGCGCAGGATGCCGACCTGATCGCGCTGGTGATCGACGCCAAGACCGGCATCACCCACAAGATCGCCGAGCTGCTCGACACGCTGGCGGCGCGGCGCGAACCCAAGCTGCTGGTGCTCAACAAGGTCGATATCGCCGACAAGGGCAAGCTGCTCGAAATCGCGACAAAGCTGCAGGAAAAGCTGTCGCCTGAAGCGATCTTCATGATCTCCGCCAGTACCGGCGACGGCGTCGAGGACCTGCGCAAGGCGCTGGCCGAGCGGATGCCCGAGGGGCCATGGCACTTCCCCGAGGAACAGGTTTCCGACGCGACCGACCGGATGCTGGCCGCCGAGGTCACCCGCGAACAACTCTATCACCAGCTCCATGCCGAACTGCCTTATGCATCGGCGGTCGAGACCGAGAAATATGACGAACGCAAGGACGGCTCGGTGGCCATCCACCAGCAGATCCTGGTTGCACGCGATACACAGAAGGCCATCGTGCTCGGCAAGCGCGGCGCCCGGCTGAAGGAAATCGGCTCACGCTCACGCGCCGAACTCGAACGGCTGCTCGATCGCAAGGTCCACCTGTTCCTGCACGTCAAGGTGTCGGAGAAGTGGGAAGAAGATCGCGGTCTGTATCGCGAAATCGGGCTCGACTGGGTGGAATGACGCGAGCGGCCCGGCAAATCAGGCGCCTAGCAGCTCGTCCACCCATTGCGGCACCAGCAAGCTCGCTGGCCCCATCCGGCTCTCATGGAAGAAACAGCTTCCTGCCGACGGATCGAGGTTGAGCTCGAGCGTGTGGGCTCCGACATGCCGCGCCGACTGGACGAAGCCCGCTGCAGGATAGACCGCACCTGAGGTGCCGATCGATACGAACAGATCCGCACGCCGGAGCTCGCGATCGATCAGGTCCATTTCGTAGGGCATCTCACCGAAGAAGACGATGTCGGGCCGTAGCGCATCGATGGCCCCACAGGCGCCGCATTCGGTGCCGTCGAGCATCGCACCGCCATAGGCCGCGCGTACCCCGCATGCTCCGCACAGAGCGGACATCAGTTCGCCATGCATGTGCAGAAGGCGCTTCGCGCCGGCCCGCTCATGCAGATCGTCGACATTCTGGGTAACGATCAGCAGACCGCCAGGCCATTCGCGATCGAGCCGCGCCAGCGCCTGATGGGCCGGATTTGGCGCAACCGAACCGAGCGCCGAACGCCGCTGATCGTAGAAGTCGAGCACCAGGTCACGGTTCCGCACCAGCGCCTCGGGCGTGCAGATATCCTCGACACGATGGCCTTCCCACAGCCCACCGGGCCCTCGGAACGTGCCTAATCCGCTCTCGGCGGAAACCCCCGCGCCGGTGAGGACCACGATGTTTCGGATATTGTTCATGCCGGCATGATAGCGGGCATGTGCGTGCGCCGACAGCGGGCGTTAGGGAGCAGCGGCGGGAATTTGCTTCATGCCGTGGCGGGTGTCGCGATCATAGACTTCCTGCAGCGCGGCGATGCGCGCCTGGGTTCGCTCCGCCAACCTTTTGATCGAGTCACAACTTGCACCGCGCGCCGCCATGTTGAAGTCGTCGCGATGTTGATAAGCGATGCGCGCATGGCCGGCTTCGTGGATCTCGAGGCCATGTCGGGTACGGCGCCAGAAATCGCGCCCCTGGGCTGTGACGTCCTTGGTCACGAGCCTCGGCAGTAATATCGTGATCGACAGACTGGTCTGCGGATCGGCAACGGAGCACCGCGATCCGTAGCGCGATTCTCGCCAGCCAACCTTGATGCTCCAGGCAGTCCGCGCCATGCCATCCCCGCCGCCATTCCGCGGAGCACGTGCCCGCATCGACGCGTAGATTTCAGCGGGCGCCCGGCCCTCCACATCATAATATTCGAATTTGAGCCGCGGAATGCCTTCGAACGGCGACGGTTCAGCAGCAGTCAGGGGCGATGCAAGCGCAAGCCCGATCCCGACCATGAACAAACCCATGCGCACCATCATCGCCCTCCAGCCACAGGGTCGCGCCGCCGGCTCCCCATGTGAAGCGCTTGCGTCGCCCTGCCTCCACGGCCATGAAGCGCGCGACAGAGTGAACGGGGCATGGACATGGCGATCATCGGCATCTTGGGGGCAAATGGGCGCATGGGCCGCGCGATCGCCGATGTCGCGGCCGACCTCGGCGCAACCGTGGCCGGCGGCGTGGATCTGCAGGGCGCCGTCCATGGTCCCTATCGCGACACAGCCTCGCTCGCGGCGGCCAGCGATGTTCTCGTCGATTTCTCGGCGCCGGCCGCGCTCGCCGGCCATCTCGAAGCCGCGCTCGCCGCGAAGGTGCCGCTGGTCGTCGGCACCACCGGGCTGCAACCCGAACATCACAAGCTGATCGACGAAGCCGCTGCGCGCGGTCTGTCGGTCCTGCAGTCGGCGAACACTTCGCTCGGGATCAATCTGCTGGCCCATCTCGTCAAGGAAGCGGCCACCCGGCTGGGCAGCGACTGGGACATCGAAATCGTCGAGATGCACCATCGCCACAAGGTCGACGCACCGTCGGGCACGGCGCTGTTGCTGGGCGCGGCGGCGGCGGAAGGCCGGGGGTCGACCCTGGCCGATCTCAGCCGCTACGACCGTATCGGCCATGGCAACGACAAGCCTCGCGAGCAGGGCACGATCGGCTATGCCTCGTTGCGCGGCGGATCGGTCGCGGGCGATCATATGGTGGTGTTCGCCGGTGAGAGCGAGCGGATCGAACTCGGCCACCGCGCGGAGAACCGCGCGATCTTTGCGCGCGGCGCAGTCAAGGCGTGCCTGTGGATGAAGGGCCGGCCAGCCGGGCGATACGCCATGGGCGATGTCCTCGGCCTATGAAGAAGGCCGACGTCTTCGAATTCTATCGCCGCCTCGCCGAGAGCGATCCGGCGCCGGAGACCGAGCTCAATTATGTGAACCCCTATACGCTGCTGGTCGCAGTGGCGCTGTCCGCGCAGGCGACCGACATCGGGGTCAACAAGGCGACCGGCCCGCTCTTCGCCAAGGTCACGACGCCACAGCAGATGCTCGATCTCGGCGAGGCTGGACTCAAGGAGCACATCAAGACGATCGGCCTGTTCAATACCAAGGCCAAGAACGTTATCGCGCTGTCGCAGATCCTGATCGATCGCCATGGCGGCGAAGTGCCGCAGACCCGCGAGGCGCTGGAGCAGCTGCCAGGCGTTGGACGCAAGACCGCCAATGTGGTGATGAACGTCGCCTTCGGTGCCGAGACCATCGCGGTGGACACCCACATCTTCCGAGTTTCGAACCACACCGGGCTGGCGCCGGGCAAGAACGTCCTCCAGGTCGAGCTCAAGCTCGAAAAAGTCACCCCCCAGCCCTTCCGATCGCATGCCCACCACTGGCTGATCCTGCACGGCCGGTACATCTGCAAGGCCCGGAAACCCGAATGCTGGCGCTGCCCGGTGATCGATCTCTGCGCCTACAAGCCAAAGACGCCGCCGCCTGCGCAAAATGGCAACCAAAAGCTCGCACAAAGCGTATAAGGCGAAGCCGGATCGCGGCCCCCGAAGATGGCCGACTCCGGCAATAGGAGAAGGCGATGACCAGGAACATGGCAGGCGCAATCGCGCTGGTGGCAGCGGCAATCACTATGTCGGCGGACGCCCGGCCGCTCAAACCCGAACAGGAAGCCAGGATCAAACCAGTCGGGAAAGCGCTCGACTGCATCCCCCTGCGGTCGATCAGGAACACCCGCGTGCGTGATGACCGGACGATCGATTTCTATATGAACGGCAACAAGGTGTACCGGAACACCCTTCCATACCGCTGCCCGGAGTTGGGCTTCGAAGAGAAGTTCAGCTATGCCACCTCGCAGTCGCAACTCTGCTCGGTCGACATCATCACCGTGCTGCACAGCCCGCCGGTAATGCGCGGCGCAAGCTGCGGCCTCGGCAAGTTCCAGCCGATCAGCGGCGCGCCCAAATAAGCCTAGCGGCGGCCAGATCGCTTTGCTAAGCGCACCAGCGACGCACCCGTAGCTCAGCTGGATAGAGCGCTGCCCTCCGAAGGCAGAGGCCAGGGGTTCGAATCCCTTCGGGTGCGCCAATCGGACCAAGCAGCTTGAGAGCTCGACTTCGCAAGCCTGCTCGGCTGCCTTGGCGAAGCGCAGCCAGCATTGGCCGGCACGCCGGCACTCGCTCAGCAGGACCACAGATGAAACTCTATCGAAACGGATCGCAGCCAGCGCAGAAGGGCGCGGCGGAATGGTTTACCGGGTCGGTTCGCGTCGATCACCTGACCGTCGCGCCAGCGCCTTCCCGGGTTGGCGTCGCAAGCATCACCTTCGAGCCCGGCGCGCGCACGGCCTGGCACACTCATCCGCTAGGCCAGACTCTTGTCGTGACCGCGGGCATGGGCTGGACCCAGTGCGAAGGCGAGCCGATCGTCGAGATCCGGGCGGGCGACGTCATCTGGTGCCCTCCGGGCCACCGGCACTGGCACGGCGCGTCGCCCACCACGGCAATGACGCATATCGCTATCCAGGAGGCACTGGACGGCAGGATGGTCGATTGGATGGAACATGTCAGCGACGAGCATTATCTCGTCGGCCCGCCTCAAGGCTGAACGGAGACGTTGATCGCAAGCCGCATTCACGTTTGCAGCACGATCTTGCCGCTTGCCGAGTTCACTGCATATCTCCATGAGTCGGGGACGACCGGCATGTGGGGGAGATGTCATGCGCGGACTTGTTACAGTCACTTCGATGGCCCGGAAGGCTCCGCGCAAGCTGATCGTCTGGAGCGCCGTCGCCCTTGTCGTCGGGGCCGCTGCGATCGAGTTGGCCGCAGAGAGCCTCCTTCGTCTGAAGCGCGGCCGGCCGCGCAATTAAGCGGGCTGTCGGCGCCACTCGCTACCGGCTGGTGCCGTTATCGGCATCGCGCTGACCGGATGGTTTTGCGCCGAGCGCACGGCCGATCCCTTTTAACACACGCCCTACGCTGAAACGGCGCGCCTTGGCTTCCGGGGAGCGGCCCCGCTCGATGTCGTGGATCTCGTCCATCCTGCCGCGGTAGATGTCTCCAACGCATTCGGCATCACGACAGCGATCGCGATCCTTGATGAACTCCTCCCGCGACCGCTGCAGCTTGCGCTTCCCCTTGGCATCGACCGCGGCATGCGCGTCGTCATATTGCGATGCCATCCGCCGATCCAATCTGGCCAACTCGGGGGTGGTACAGATCATTTTCTCGACATCCGAACGGGCATAGCGGCAAGGGAAGCTCGGCTTGACCTGTACCGCCATGTCCTTCGCCGTATCCTTTTCTCTGTCCTTTTCCTGTTTCTTCTCTTTCCTTTTCTCTGTCTGCTTGTCCTCGGACTCCTTCCGGCCTGTCGGCTGCTTGGCGGCGACCTTGCTGTCGGATTCCGCCGGTAGCCGCTCGACCCGATTAATGGCTGGCGCGGGTTCAGGAGCGGAGCCGCGCGGCGACAATGGCGGCGCGCTTGTGGCGGGGGCCGCTGTCGGCTCGGCAAGATCGGCCCTGGCCAGCAGATCGATGACCGTCCCGGCCCCCGCCACGCGGTCGATGAGCCCGCTGCCATCGGGCGCGGCGCGCGCCGCATAGTTGATGTCGGCGATAAGCTGCCGCCGGCCATCGAAGGCCTGCTCCGTGCCGGCCGGTACTTCGAGTATCATCCTCCCCCTGCACACGGTGATCTCGAATTGCGGGTCGTGGAAATTCACGCCGGGCCGCTCGACGCGCATCACAGTCCCTTGGGCGAACCGATCGAACGTGCCGATCTTGCGGTGGCCGATGCGCCGCGCCTCGCTGAATATATGAGCCTTCAGCCGTGCATGGCTTTCTTGGCTGGAGCAGATCCGATGAAGCTTTTCCGGAATCGCCGTTTCTGCGCCTCCTGGGCTGCGCGCATCGCTGGGCTGACGATCGCAGCCCGCGAGCAATGCCGCCACGGCGGTTACTGCGATACGGAGATGAATGCCGCTCACACATGTCTCCATTCGGATCGTGCGATCACAAGCGCCGGAGCCGCGTGGTTGTTCCGGGGTCAGCCCATCCGGAGCTAGGGTTCCAGCTGCGCGGACGCGACGGATGAGCGTTCGATGAACCGTTGTGCCATCGAACATTAATCCAGGCGCTCATAACAAACGCGCTCTCTTCAAATGGATTGGAGCAATGTTGTGAGCTTCCTTTGCCATTGGGGCATACATCGCTGGGCGAAACGCCTGGCTACCCATAACCCGGAACGTGTCGTCCGCAGATGCACGCGCTGCGCGACTGTACGCGTCACCCGCCTGGAGCGGTTGGTCGGATCCGCTCTGCAGGAAGAAATCGGTCGATAGCGGCCCGCCAAAGCACCACCGGCCATGAGTCCTTGCGCGTAGGAAAAGCGACCATTGTTCGAGCAGGTCTGCGCCTTACTCGCGACCATCTCTGCCGCCGGTCGTGGTGCAAGGATACGGAAACATTCGGCTGCCGTAACAGTTTATGCCTTGTTGTTTCACTTAGGTTAATGCAGCTCCGGGTAGATCAACATCATGATAGCAAAGAACATGGAGCGCGCGGCCACAGCCTGGCGTAAAGCCGGCATAGAAGGCGACAGGTGGATTGTACGCGCAGACATCATCGAACTCTTGCGGCTGGGGCATGAGATGGATGCTCCTCGTCTCGCAGAGATGGGAAGAGAGCTATTTTTCATGGGAATACCGATCGATATCGGCATCCCATCTGACTCTGCTCCGTTCCAGCTCGTCGCGCGGCACCATGCCGATATGCCCGGCGAACGGGATCGGCTTTAGATCGCTCGTCGCTTGAGAAAAATGAGCGATCCGCATTGCGGCGTGCTTATATAATGGCCGCCATGCTCGTTGCGGATGAAGGTCTCGCCGCCGCCCTAGTTGTAGACCACCGAGACACTGAACGTCTGGGAGTACAAGCCCGTATTGGTGCTGCTCGAGATGGTCACGGTCCCGCCGATGTTGAGCGCCATCGATCCCGACAGATCCATGTTCATCGATCCGGAAATGTTCGGGGTGAGCGGTATGAGCAGGTGATTGGAAGGCCCGAGCAGGTCGACACTGGCAGGGACCGTGAGGGTGAAGGCCGTGCCCGGCTCCCCGAACAGCTGATAGGTCGCGGCGCCGTAGAGATATGCAAGGCCGACTCCTGTCATCGCGATCGGCGGTACGGCGCCCCCTGGCGAGCGGCCGCCACCCGTTGTGATGGTGATGGTACCAGATCCGTTAGGGGGACGAATGATGGTTCCGAATCTCAGGTCCGTCGACTTGTTGACTTGCATCGAGCGGCGAACGGTCGCAGTCACGGACCCCGTGAGCCCCGCCACCGGTACGGCCGGATCCTTGTCGACGCGGACATAAAAGCCGGAGCTCGCCGCTCCGGTCGTGCCGCCGACCTGGTCGCCGTCGATCGGAACGTCGACGTCGAGGTAGAATGTGCGCGTGCCGGCGGCCGTCCACCCCGAGAACAGGAAGCTCAGCGGGCCTGCGCCCGTGCTGGTGCCCGCCCCCACCGTTCCGCTATTGCTGACAGCCGTGAATTTGGAGATGGCCTGTGCGCGGCCGCCGATCGTGCCATTCGCTCCCACCGTCACCCGCGCAAAATTGCTGGCATTGTTGCATCGACGGGGATTGCCGCTGCCGTCCACGCAACGGATAGTGACCAGCCCCCGGGTTACCGGGCCGGCATAGGTCACCCCGCTGCCGGACGCGACGCTGACGACGCCGTTGTTGGTATAGGTAGTCGACCCGATCGTCGCGGCGACAAGCGTTCCGAACGCCGGCGCCGTGATCGAGTCCACCGTATATGTCTGGGCAACGGCAGGAGCCGTCGCCATGACCAGCCCTGCAGCGACCGCCGGCAGCGCCCCAGCGGTGAAAATGCGCCTAACGGGCATCGTCGAACACCACCACCGCCTGCACGTCCGGCGCGGCGCCGCCCTCGCTCGATATCGTGAAGCTGACCGGCTGTTCGAGCCGCATGTTCAGCCGCCGGGCCTGGGCTTCTCCCAATTCGAGATGATATGTGCCGGGGCGCAGCGAATCGAACAGGGCGCTGCCGTCATATTCGGTGACGCCCTCATATTCCTCGCCCTTCTGGTTCACCGCACGCAACATGACCGCCGACAGCCCCACCCGTTTTTCCGCGCGCTGGACGAAGATGGTGATCATCACCTCGCCCTTCGCCTGTATGGGATAGTCTACTACAGCAACCGTGCCCGCCCGCGGTGTGAATTCGATCACTGACGGCGGTGCGGCGATATTGTCCAGTGCGACATTGTCGAGATTGGTGCGAACCTGCGCGATGCTGCCATAGCCGAGCCCAGTGACGAGCCCCCGCCCCTTGGCATCGGTGGCGATGTCGCCGGCGGAGCCCGACATGACGACGCCCGCCACCGGAGCCTCATCCTTGTCGAAGCGGCCATTGCCGTTCTGATCGATGAACGCCTGCAAAGCCATGTTGCCGCCTGAGGCAGCCCCTGGCCGCTGCAGCCCATAGCCTCCGCCCAGGGGATTCCGCACGAGGCTGAAGGCCAGTTGCAGCCCGATCCGCCAGTCGCTGTGCGGTGCGCTATATTCCGCCGAAAGCGCCATATCGGCGAAACCGAAGCGCCTGGTGGCGGCCATCTGAAGCGTCGTCGCACTTTCGCCGCCAAAGCTGTGGCCCGCGCCCAGCCGCAGCGCAGTCTTCTCCGAAAGGTCCCGATCCGCGGTCACCGACAGGGCGCGAACTGCGGCGACCGGCAGCACCGTGTAATCGACATTGGCGCGCAGCTGCCACTTGAACATCGCGAAGGACGAGGCGCTGAGAATTCCGGACAAGCGGTTGGTCGGGCTAGCGCCCACAGGATCAAGACGTTCGAAATCCAGCCCGGTCGATAAATAAACGCCCCCGACCGGGCTCGATGCCCGCACCAGGCCATTCCAGCTCAGATCGCCATTGGCGAACTCGTCCCGCGAAACGCGCATCGAGACGGGAAGTCCGAAATCCTTCCACGCCTTCAGCTGGACGTCCATGTCGAGCGCACTCGATCGCGCCAAGGCCATACCGCCGCTCCCGCGCGGGACCGTCTCATCCACGAAGCCCCGACGATATTCCGAATGGCGGATGACCGCGGACACTCCAGCCAGGTCACCCGCGAGCGCCAGGGCCAGGCCGCCGCCGCCACGGTCGTCGCGCGCGGCGTCGATCTGGGTAGCGATACCGCGGAGCGACGTGCGGATGCCGGCCGTGACGATGCGGCGCTCGCCGAGCCCGGTCGGCGAATAGCTGGCGACGCCGCCCGCCAGGGTCAGCGTCTCGGTCAGGCCATAGAGCAGGTTCATCGCCACGCGCAGATCGCCGACCCCCGGCGAGGTGATCGCGCCGGACTCCTTGTCGCGGAGATCGATCAGCGGCTTTTCCTGCTGGGCGGCGCCGAAATCGAGAACGAACTGGCCTTTTTCCAGCTGCCCGCCACCGACGTTGACCACACGCACTTCTTCCGACCGCTCGCCGCGCGGTCCGTAGGCGACGATCCTGATGATGTTGATGCCGCGGATCAGTGGCACGTCGCGGAATTCGTAGCGGCCTTGCACCGGCGTTGCCTGGCCGCTGCGAAGCACATCGTTGACATAGAGCTCCACATCATAGCCGAGCGGCAGTTCGCCGCGCAGATCTATGCGGCCGAATACGCTCTGCTGGGTGAGCGGCGCGGAACTGAAGGAGATGCCGCGCCCGCCCAGGCTGCGCGGGCCCAGCGATAGCGCCGGCGTGAAGATGTCGCCGGCGGCCACGCGGGTCAGGCCCAGCGGCCCCAGCGCATTGCCACCAGCATCCCGGCGCTCGAGCAGGGCGCGCGCGGTAACGGGTTTCCCCGCCTGGTCCGAACCGACATAGCCTTGGAAGTTGCTGAACAGCAGATCGCCGCCCGCGCGAACGTCGTAGCGATATGGCGTATGCGGAGTCCGCTTCTGCCCGCCGGCTTCGAGCGAAACGTCGAGACTTGGCAGGGTCGCCAGGGCCGCGGATGATTTTATCCGATAGACGTCTTCGCCACCGCCACCGTCACCCTTGAGGCCGCGCATGTTCTTGAGGCGGGTGAGCCGGGACTGGATTGGCAGCGCCTCCAGCGCCACCAGCGTGAGCCGTAGCGCCGAGCCATCATAGGTGGCGCGAACCGGCAGGATCTTTTCGAGCAGCGGCGCCCGCACATAGATCTCGTTGGCGCCGACCACGATGTCGTTAGGCGATAACGGCTGGCTTACCGCCGCCACGCGCACGGTGCCGCTCGCCACGTCGACGAGAACCGGGCGGCGCGCCTGGCCGATCGTCCCCACGATCCGACGCTCGCCGAGTTGCACGGCGAGGTCGACATCGAGCAGCCGCGCGAGTTCGCCGATCGGGATGAGCAGCCCGCCGGCGCTGTCATAAGCGCCGAGCGAGTCGGTCAGGCTGAGCTGATCGAGCATCACCTCGACCAGCAGCAGATTATCGTCGGTGAGCAACTCGGGCGCCGCTCGCGCCATGGCTGCGGGCGCTATCGCTCCGATGTCTGTCGTTTGGGCTTTTGCAGGAAATGATACCGAAGCAACTAACAGATACAGGACCGCCGCATGCGGCGGTCGGCTCACGGTGCGGCGAGAGAAGCCTTGCTGAGGATCGCACCCGGTGCTGTATCATCGTCGCGGAACTGGAGGTCGATCTGCTCGCCCGACGCGGGAATCCGCGTGAGGATGATCCTGACCTGTCGCCGCTCGATTTCCGGATAAACGCCGATGCCGCGCACTGCGCCGATCGGTTCCCCCCCCAACTTCTTGCTTCCCCTGACTTCCACATCGCCGAACAGCGAGTTGGCCCCCAGCCGGACAAGTTCGAACTTCAATACCGCCGTCCGCACCGGCTTCGCGCGGCCGTCAGCCGAAAGATCCTCGAATGCGATAGCCGGATGCTCGATGGCGGCGCGAACATCGATCGGTCCAACGCGCAGGATCACCGGAATGGAGATCGCCAGGACCGAATTGATCCGGAAGGCAAGCTTGCCCTCGCGCTGACTGGCTGCCTGCTCGGCGGTCAGGCCGGTGTCGGCCGGAGGAATGCCCGTTACGGTCAGGTGCGTGCGATATTCGCCTGGGGCCAGCGTGCTGGTCGCAGCCGCACGGACGCGGATCGCCTGGCCCACGCCTGGCGTCATGCGGATGCGGCGCGGCGTCAGCACAAGATAAGGCTTGGCCGACTTGAGCAGAGCCGCCTCGGGCCCGGTGGCCTGTGACAGCGGTACGATCTGGCCGTCCGGGAGCATCACCCGGTCGATCATCTCGACGTCGAAGCCGCCCGTGCCGCCGGTGCTCGCCACCGACACCGTCGCCGATTTTCCCGGCCGGTCGAAGGTAATGCGCTTCGGCGTCAGATTGACGCTTGCTCCCGAAGAGGTCGCTACCGCGCTGCCACCGGGGACGCCCTGCGCCGACAGCGCCGCAGGGCAAGCCGTGAGGAGCATGGCGCCCGTGGCGACCCGTACGACGTTTCGCAATTGGCAGAGCGCGCGAGGCGCAGCTTTCATGCCGGTCAAACCCATATGTTCATATCATCCCGAGCTGCACGGCGGCGGCCATAGTCAGTTATATTGAATGGTAACTTCCAATACGCCCGCATAATCGCCTGCGGTGGCGGAAGGCGACGGTTGCATCCGACCGCCGACATCAAAGGCAAGCTCACCCGTACCATCGGCCGAAGCCATCAACCGGCCCTCGCCGGCCATCCCCGCCAGGTTCATGGCGGGGTTGAACGCAACTTCACCATCGCCGCTCAACCGCGACAGCGAAATCGAGGAAGGCACGGTGATCGAGATAATCTGATCCTTGTCACCGATAATGGTGAAACTCGCCTGCTGCAATCCCGCCCGGCTCACGACTCGGGCAATGTCGCGGAACGCCGACTCCGTTCCGATCCTGATGCCACCAAGGCCAGCGAAACTTTGCGGAAAGGGCAGGCTCAGCCCGCCAGAGGTGATGCCGATATTGGTTGTCAGCGGCAGCGTCACCGCACCGATCACGGTCTGTTGCTCGGTAACCGCTGCACCGGCGGCAAGGATCGACGCGCTCGCGCTCGTCGATGCGGAGGAAGCCGCCCATGAAGGGGCGGCGCTTGCCGACAGCGAAGCCAGCAGCGCGCACCGCAATGCCAAAAGGCTCGATCGGCCCATATTCCACCCCGCCGCGCCGACGGCACTATAGCCGTCGGACGCACATTACTCTTCGAATCTTAAGAGCAACTTAGTTGTAGGCGATGGTCGTGTCGAAGGTACCCGTATAGAAACCGGTCGCCATGGTATCGGTAATCGCGAAGCTGCCGCCAACATAGAGCGGACCGCCAACGAGACTGCCAGCGGCTCCCAGCGAACCCGAGAAGTTGCCCGTCAGCGCCAGGGACGGCGTCAGCGTCACCGTGATCGTACCGGGACCACCCATGTTGAAGGTCGCGGGAACGGTGATCGTATAAGCCTGGTTGCCCTCACCCGAGGCGGTGTAGGATGCACGCGCATGGGTCGACGACGCCAGCAGCGAGGCTCCGGTGCCGGTTACGACAGGCGTGTCGCTCGCGTTCATCGTCACGGTGCCGCTGCCCGAAGACGGGCGGATGATCGTCCCGAATGACAGATCGGTCACCTTCGTCAGGCTGATCCCGCGGATGATCGTTACTGTTCCGGTGGTGCTCTCGGTGTCCGTGGACTGCGCGAACGCAGGAGCAGAAGCGCCGACCATCAGGACGGCAGCAAGAATCTTGCCGAATTTGTTCATGATATCCCCCAAGAAAATAATGCAACTACAAACAGTTGAGAAGCATCAACTGAAATATCGCTTGGTCTGGATGCTTCCCCCGGCGCGATTTCTTCCCCAAAAAACCGTACCTTCGAGCCGATATCTAGCATAGGAGCCTCATTTCGGTAAGAAAATTTTTACGATTTCCTGCGCCCCCCGAGTACTAAATTGGGAATATCGCTGAAGTTCCTGCGGATATACCTAAATATCAGCAGCTTGTACCGGCGCCATGTGTCAAACCAGCCAAGCCCGAAAGGTCGGATCGACTTTCACGGCGATGCTACTGCGCCTCCGCGCAAGCCGCCTTCCCCAAGGCCGGGTGACGTTGTAGCGTCACCTCCAGGGGCAATAAAAGGGACGTCATCCGTTGAGCATGAGCGGCAGCGCTATGGCGCGGATCGTTGGCGTGCAGACGATCGTCCAGTTCGCGATCGACTTCACCGCCAGCCTCATCGTCGCCCGCCTGCTCTCGCCCCACGAGATCGGCGCCTATTCGATCGCCCTAGCGGCGGTCGTCGTGGCGCAGACGCTGCGCACCGCCGGGGTCAACATGTTCCTGATTGCAGCGCCCGATCTGGACGAGCCCCAGGTTCGTACCGCCCTGGGCCTCGCCATGGTCGCGAGCGTCGCCTTTGCGGGGCTGATCTTTGCGGTCGCGCCGCTGGTTGCAGCCTTCTACCGCGAGCCGGTCATTGCCGATATACTGCGCATCGTCTGCATCACCTATCTTCTCGCGCCCCACCAGGTGCTCGCCCATGGCCTGCTGACGCGGGCACTCCGCTTCAAGGCAATCATGGCTGCTACGCTGGCCGGCAGCGCCACGGGCGCAGCCACGGCGGTGGCGCTCGCGCTGAACGGCTGGGGCAGCCTGTCGATGGCTTATGCCGCGCTCGTCACCGGCATCGTCGGTCTCACCGTCTCGATCCTCAGCCGCCCTCCCCGGTTCATGTTCCGTCCCTCGCTTACGAAGTGGCGTACGATCTCGGCCTTTGCCGGCTGGGTGCTCGGCGGCACCCTGCTGGGCCAGTTCGGGCCGCGGCTGAACGAGCTGTTCGTCGGGCGGGCGCTGGGGATCGCGCCGGCGGCCTTTCTCGACCGGGCCGAGATGCTCCCGCGCATGCTGTGGAACTACGCGGCGCCGCCGGTGCTGAGCATTCTCTCGCCACTGGTCGCACATGAGCTGCGCAGCGGTATCGACGCGCATTCCACGCTGCTGCTGCGCATGCGGCTGTTCGGCTGCATCTTCTCGCCCATCCTGATTGGGATCGCCACGCAGTCCGCACCGATCCTGATCGGCCTCTACGGCTGGCAGTGGCAGGCGTCGATTGCGCCGGCGCCATGGCTGTGCATCGCGGCCGCAATCACGGGCCAGTTCGTCGTGCTGAATGCATCGCTCAACGGCCTGGGGCAAACCAAGGCGCTGTTCTTCCTCGGCCTTGCCGAACAGGCCGCCAGGATCCTCATGCTCGCCCTGCTCAGCTGGACCCATATCGAGCTGGTGGCGATCGGCACGATCGGGGTTTCCCTCATTTATGCCGCTGCGGCGATCAGGCTGGGCACACGGCTCAAGCTGTTTTCCCTGCGCGAAGTACTGGCGAGCCTCGTGCCGGCCATCGCAATCTGCTCGGTGGTCGGGGCCGCCGGCATTGCGATCGATATCGCGCGCGGCGGCGGCATCCCCGCCAATCCGGTCGCGGCAGTGATCGAGGCGGCCTCCCTGCTGGCAGCGGTCTGGCTGGGCGCCGTGTTCGTTTTCCAACGCTCCGTGATCAAGGCGCTGTGGAAGGTCGTGCGGCATTGAATAGCAACGCGCCCATCCTGCTGGTCACGAACATGATCCCACCGCTGATCGGCGGAACGCCGATGGTCTACGACAGGATGGCACGCCATGGGGCGCCGCATATCCATGTGCTGAGCGCATGGCGCGACCCGGACATGGCAAAGCCGATCCCGGGATGGACGGAAAGCGACGCATCGAAGCCCTACCCAGTCCGCCGGATAGCCTGGTTGCGTCCGCCGCGGATCGAGCATCTGCGGCGGCGGATGGGGCTGCTGGACCTGATCCTCATCGACCTGCCGGTAATGGCCTTCGTGTTCGTCGCGGTCCTCTGCGAGGCATTTCGCATCGGCGCGAGAACGGTGGTGATCGGCGAGCTCCAGGGGCTCGGCTGGCTAGCCATCCTACTCGGCATCGTCACCCCCTGGCGGATCGTGATGTACACCCATGGCGAGGAGGTGGTGCAGACCAGCTATAATCGGCTCGCACGGCTGCGCGGCCCGGCACTGCGGTCGAGCGACGTGGTGCTGGCGGTCTCCAGCTTTACCCGGGATCGCCTGATTTCAGACTTCGGCGTCGCACGCGAGCGGATCAGACTCGTGACGTCCGGCGTCGATCTCGACCGCTTCCAGCCCTGCGCGGCCAGCGAGCCGTTCATCCTGAGCGTCGGCCGCCTGATCGAGCGAAAGGGCTTCGACCGGCTGGTCGACGCCTTCGCGCTGGTGGCTGCGAAATTTCCGGAGGTTCGACTGAGGATTGCCGGAAAGGGGCCGCAAGAATCGGCATTGAAGGCGCAGGCCGAGCGCACTGGCCTGGGCAACAGAATCCAGTTCATGGGCGGCGTCAGCGATGCCGAACTCGGCGAGCTTTATCGGTCGTGCAGCTTCTTCGCCATGCCGAACCGCACCCTTGCAGATGGCGATACCGAAGGATTCGGACTGATCTTTCTGGAGGCCAACGCCTGCGGCAAGGCAGTGATCGGCGGACGCGCCGGCGGGGCCCCCGATGCCATCATCGACGGCGAGACAGGCCTGCTGGTTGACGGGCAGGATCCCGAGGCGATCGCCGCCGCGCTCCGGCGCCTGCTCGCCGACAAAGCTTATCGTGACAGGCTGGCGGCGGGAGGGCTCGCCCACGCCCGCGCGCATGGCTGGGCGCAGGCAGCCGAACGACTGCTGCAAGCGGTGAGAGGCTAACGATCGGCAAGCGCGCGCGCTGGTGTTCGAGCAACGCCTGTATCGCGCTGCTATTGTTGCTGATGTCGTCGCTGCTGCGTCGGCAGTGCCGCCGCTGGACGACATGCCGTCCGGAACGAAGATCAAACCGCTGGAGCGTTGAACAGGTCGGAGATCGCCCGCTCCAGATCGGCCTGGGAGAATGGCTTGCCGAGCTTGCGCATCGCCGGGTCCGCGCCCGGCGGCAGTTCGCCATAGCCCGTGGCGAGGATGAACGGCACTCCAGGTCGCCGCGCCATCGCCTGCTCCGCAAACTGGACGCCGGTCATGTTCGGCATCGCCTGGTCGGTAATCACCAGGTCGATACCCGGCTCGCGCTCGAAGATCGCCAGCGCCTCATCGCCCGAACTTGCCTCGAACACCAGATGCCCCATGTCTTCGAGCAGGGCGACGGTGTTCATCAGCACCAGCCCGTCGTCGTCAACCGCGAGCACCGTCAGCGGCCGGGTGCCGGAGGGAGGGCTCGCTTCGGGTATCGCTCCCGCCGAGAGGGTACCGGACGGGGCGATTGGGAGCCAGAGAGCCGCGGTGGTGCCCTTTCCGGGTTCGCTCTCTAGGAAGAAACGGCCACCGGACTGTTCGGCCAGTCCATGCACCATCGACAGGCCAAGCCCGGTGCCCTTGCCCACTCCCTTGGTTGTGAAGAACGGCTCCATCGCCCGGGAAAGCGTTTCGCCGTCCATGCCTTCGCCGCTGTCGGTGACGCTCAGGCTCACATAGCGTCCGGGCGCAAGCCCATCCTTGGCGCCGGGACCGACCATCCTCTCCTCTGCGGCGATAGTGATCTCGCCGCCCTGTGGCATCGCGTCGCGCGCGTTTACTACCAGGTTCAGCAGCGCCATCTCCATCTGGTTGATGTCGGCTGTGACCGCATCCAGACTGAGCGGGAAGCGCGTTTCGACGTTGATCGATGGCCCGAGCGAACGGTTGATGAGGTCCGTCATGCCGCGGATGAGCATCGGGATTTCGACACGTACGGGCTTCAGATCCTGCCGGCGCGCGAAGGCAAGCATGCGCTGGGTCAGGCTTGCGCCACGCCGCGCGCCCTGCGTCGCATTGTCGAGCAGCCGAAGCGCCTGCGGATCGTCGACCACCCGCTTGCGGAGCAGCTCCAGGCTGCTGAGCGTCGCCATCAGGAGATTGTTGAAGTCGTGGGCCACACCGCCGGTGAGCTGTCCGATCGCCTCCATCTTCTGGGCCTGGAATAACGCTTCGCGCGCCCTCTCCAGTTCTCGCTGGGCTTCCTCGCGTTCCGTCAGGTCGCGGGTGATCTTCGCGAAGCCGACCAACGCGCCATCGTCGTTCCGGATCGGGTCGATCACGACGCTCGCCCAGAAGCGCGAGCCATCCTTGCGATAGCGCCAGCCCTCCTTGGAAAAGCGCCCCTCATATTGCGCCGCGGCCAGCGCACGTTGCGGCTCGCCGGAGGCTCGATCGTCCGCCGAATAGAAGCGGGAGAAATGCTCACCGATGATCTCACCGGGCTTATAGCCCTTGATCCGCTCCGCCCCCGCGTTCCAGCTAGAAACATAGCCCTGCGCGTCGAGCATGAAGATCGCGTAGTCTGTGACGCTCTGGACCAGCAGCCTGAACTGCTCCTCGCTGCGCTTGAGAGTCTTCTCGGCTTCCGCTCGCTCGCTCAGATCGCGTGTTATCTTGGCAAAGCCGATCAACTCTCCGGCTTCGTCCATGACCGGGTCGATGACGACGTGGGCCAAAAAGGTCGAACCATCCTTGCGGACCCGCCAGCCCTCGGTCTCGAACTTTCCCTCGGCTGCGGCGGTTGCCAACGCCGCGGCTGGCAATCCCTTCTGCCGGTCCTCGCTGCGATAGAAACATGTGAAGTTCCTGCCGACAATCTCTTCCGCCGTATAACCCTTCAGGCGCTGCGCCCCGGCGTTCCAGTTGATCACATCGCCCGTGACGTCGAGCATGTAGATTGCATAGTCGGTGATGGAGTCGACAAGGAGGCGGTAGCGGCCGTCTTCGGTAAGAGGCCCCCCCAATGTCTCGCTTTTATTCATGGCCCCCAATTTCAATCCAGCACCCGATCATTTTTACGAGTGGCCGTCCCAACGCGCGGTCGGGATACCTGTTCCAGCCGGCCCGTCAACGCGACCTCAGCTCAATCAGGTCGCGATTTCGGGTTGCAGGCAGAAATCGCCCGACCCCGACAGCGCATCAACCCGCGGGCGCGCGTCAGCGGTTTCCTATCGCAACCCGTCGCGCAGCGATATAGGGTTGGCGTCATCGTCATCAGATCCCGCGGCAACGAAACGACCTGCGGAGCGTTAGGGTCCCGACGAGAATGTTACGGGGCCCAAATGGAGTTGAAAATCGATCGCGTGCGGGAACTGTCTGATGGGTTCTTCCAGACCGGATCCAATTGCTGGCGGATAGATCGGGCGACCAAGATCGCCGTGATCGTCGACGCCGCCGATTATTTCCGGATCGCGCGCGACGCAATGCTCCGCGCGCGCGAACAGATCATCCTCGTCGGCTGGGATGTCGATCCGCGCATCCTGCTGGATCCCGAAGACGGCGACGCCGAGTCGCCCAACTGCCTCGCCCAGTTCATCCCCTGGCTCGCCCGCGAACGGCCGGATCTCCGGATCAACCTGCTGATCTGGAATATGGGCTTCATCAAGCTTCTCGCGCGCGGCCTTTCGGTCTTCACTCTCGCGCGGTGGCGGATGTCGCGGCATGTCTCGATCCGCTTCGACAGCAGCCATCCGATCGGCGCCACCCATCACCAGAAGATCCTGGTGATCGACGACAGCATTGCCCTGTGCGGCGGCATCGACATGACATCCGATCGCTGGGACACCCCGGAACATCGCGACGAGGATCCGCGGCGCCGGCTGCCCGGCGGCAAATCCTATATGCCATGGCACGACACGGCCGCGATGATAGAAGGCGAGGCCGCTGCATCGCTTGGCGAGCTTGCGCGGGAGCGCTGGCAGCGGGCGACGGGCCGCCAATTGCCGTCCCCCACTCGTCGCCACGGGCTGTGGCCTGAGCACGTCGAGCCGCTCTTGCGCGACCAGGATGTCGCGATCGCCCGCACCGTTCCCAAAGCAGATGGCGTCGACGAGGCTCGCGAGATCGAGCAGCTTTATATCGACATGATCGCTGCCGCGCGCCGCTTCATCTATGCGGACAACCAGTATTTCGCGTCGCGCCGGATTGCCGAAGCGCTCGCGCACCGGCTGGTGGAGAAGGATGGGCCGGAAATCGTGATCGTCAATCCGATCAGTGCCGATGGTTGGCTCCAGGAGGCGGTGATGGGCAGCGCGCGGGCGGCGCTTTTCTTCACGCTAGCCGAGCTCGACACCCATGATCGCTTCCAGATTTACACGCCGGTAACAACTGCCGGGAAGCCGATCTATGTCCACTCCAAGCTGATGATCGTCGACGACGTCATCCTTCGGGTCGGCTCCTCGAACATGAACAACCGCTCGATGGGGCTCGACAGCGAATGCGACATCGCGGTGGGTGGCATTTCTGGCGACACGCCCGATCCGGCGATCCGCAGCCTCCGCGAAAGGTTGATGGCCGAGCATCTTGGCACCACCCCGGAGATGGTCCGCTCGGTCTTCGAGCGGACGAAATCGCTGGTTGCCACCGTCGAGTGCCTGCGCGGCGAGGGCAAGACGCTGGTGCCGTTCGAGCCCGGCGAGTGGAGCGACGCGACATTGTCGATCGGCACCAGTGAACTGCTCGACCCTGAATCGGTCGACGAGCGATGGGAACCGCTGTCGAACCGCGGCCTGTTCCGCGGTTTTCTGCGTCGCGGCACCCGCCAGCTGTTCGAAGACGTGCGGACACGCCGCCGCGAGCGCCGTGAGCGCAACCGAGGGCGCTGGCGGCGCAAGTTCCGTGAGCTTTGGGAAGCCACGCGCGGGCACGGGGAATGAAACTACCCCTCCCGCCGAGAAGAGAAAGGCTTGGCTAGCCCAGCCGGACCTCGAGGAAGCTCGGCACCGGACCGTTCCATCCCTCATCGGGGCCGTCGTCGCGATCCTCGCGGCGCGCGCGGCGTTCTTCGGAACTGGTCGCGCGCGCGGGACGGGGCGCGCGGGGCGCCTCCTGCGCAGGCCGTTCGCGGCGCGGCGCGCGAACTTCGCGCGGTGCAGCCGTCGCTTCAGCCGGCGACGGCACGCGTTCGCGCCGTCCGCGCCCACGGGCCGGCCGCACCTCGGCTGCAGCCTCGGTCTCGGCGTTTTCTGCGGAAGCGGACGGCTTTGTGCCACCGCTCCGAGCGATCTTGTGACCCGTCAGCTTTTCGATTGCCTCGACGGCTTCGGCATCTTCGGGCGTGACGAGGGTGATCGCCTTGCCGGTTGCCCCGCCGCGGCCGGTCCGGCCGATCCGATGGACATAATCGTCGGGATGCCAGGGCACATCGAAATTGAAGACATGGCTGACGCCCTTGATGTCGAGCCCACGGGCGGCGACGTCGGATGCGACCAGGATGTTGATCTCACCGGCCTTGAAGCGGTCGAGTTCACGCAGACGCTCGGGCTGTTCCATATCGCCGTGGATCTGCCCCGCCCGGAAGCCATAGCGCGCGAGGCTTTGAGCCAGGTCGCGCACCGTCGTCTTGCGGTTCGAGAAAACCAGTGCGCTCGTGACATCCTCGACCTTGAGCAGGTCGCGCAGGGTATCGCGCTTGGCGCGGCTGGATGTCTCGACCAGCGCCTGGTCGATCGACAGGTTTGCGCTCGCGGGACGTGACACTTCGATCTGCTTCGGGTTCGACAGGAACTTGTCGGCCAGTTTCTTGATCGGCGCCGGCATCGTCGCCGAGAAGAGCAGCGTCTGCCGCTGGGCCGGAAGCTTGGTGCAGATTTCCTCGATATCGGGAATGAAGCCCATGTCTAGCATGCGGTCGGCCTCGTCGATGACAAGCATGCTGCAACCGGTCAGCAGAATCTTGCCGCGCTGGAACAGGTCCATCAGCCGGCCCGGTGTCGCGATCAGAACGTCGACACCCTTTTCGAGCGCCGCAACCTGCTCGCCCATGTTCACGCCGCCTATCAACAGAGCCATGCTAAGCTTGTGATATTTACCGTATTTTTCGAAATTCTCAGCAACCTGCGCCGCGAGCTCACGGGTCGGCTCGAGGATCAGCGACCGCGGCATGCGAGCGCGGCTTCGGCCATGTGCCAGGATGTCGATCATCGGCAGCACGAAACTGGCGGTCTTGCCCGTTCCCGTCTGCGCGATGCCGATGAGGTCCTTCATCATCAGGACAGGCGGGATCGCCTGCGACTGAATGGGGGTCGGCTCGGTATAGCCGGACTCCGACACGGCGCGGAGGAGTTCATCGGAAAGGCCGAGATCGGCAAACGACATAATATATCCGGAAATAGGCGGCGCGAAGCCCCGCTTGAACCGCCGCGCTTGGGCGCGAAGCCGAGATTTGTCAAGGTAAATGGCCCGGTATCAGGGCCTCATTTGTCCAGAACGAGCCTTCGGAAACGCAGTATCTCGCATTGCCCGCCAGCCCGGGTCCTGATCACGTCGCGATCGGCGCAGATGTTGCCGTCCTCGGTCGGCAGGATATAGAAGCCGGAGTAATAATCGAGTGCCGGGCAGTTCGACGAAAAATGCGCCCGTAACCGCTGGCCGCCGCGCAACGCCAGGTCGATCGCGTCATCGGCGACAACTGCGGCACCCGCGATCGCTGCCATCGGAACGCATTTGGGGCCCTTCTTCGATGTCCATTTGAGCGGCTTGGGCGGCACTCGGCGCGGCACCCGCACGATCAGCGACTGCTCGATGGTAAGCTGCGCAAGTTGGATCGGGCGCGCGCCTTCGCTGGCGCTGACCCCGGAGCCGGCGACCGGCAGCAGCAACGTCAACGCAGCACCGATCCACATTAGTCGCGGCAGACGGCCCAGCTTCACGATCGATTATCCACCCTTGTGCTGGCCCCGTTTTCGAGGTCACCCTAACCCCATCGTCCTTCGGCGCAATCGCTTGAACAGCGGATTAACTGGCAAATCGCGTCGGGGCTGCATTATGTTCCCGTCATGACCGGCCTAAACTCTCCGGATCGGGCGCTGCTCGACAAGCTCGCCGCCCTGCTCGGGCCGCAAGGCTTCGTCACCGACCGCGACCTGATCGCGCCCTGGCTCACCGATTGGCGCGAGCGCTATCATGGCGACAGCGCTGCGCTACTCGCCCCAACCACTAGCGAGCAGGTCGCCGGCATCGTCCGCCTGGCGGCCGAAGCACGGGTCGCACTGGTGCCCCAGGGCGGAAACACCGGCACGGTCGCGGGCGCGACGCCGGCGGCCGACGGATCGACGCTGTTGCTGTCGCTGCGGCGGATGAACCGGATCCGGTCGCTATCGGCCGACGACAACGCAGCCATCGCCGAGGCGGGCGTGATCCTGTCCGATCTGCACGACGCTGCCGGCACGATCGGGCGCCGATTTCCGCTATCGCTCGCCGCCAAGGGTTCGGCCACGGTCGGCGGGCTGGTCTCGACCAACGCCGGCGGCACGCAAGTGCTGCGCTTCGGCCCGATGCGTGCGCTCGTGCTGGGAATCGAGGCGGTTCTGCCGGACGGATCGCTGTTCGACGGCCTCGCCACCCTGCGCAAGGATAATCGTGGCTACGACCTGCGGCAGTTGCTGACGGGCGCCGAGGGAACGCTGGGCGTCATCACCGCCGCGGCCCTGCGGCTGGTGCCTGCCCCTGCGTCCCGCGCGGTCGCATGGGTCGGTGTCGCCAGCCCGAAGGCCGCCCTCACGCTGCTGCGGCAGCTCGAGGAGCGCACCGGGGAGGCGGTCGAAAGCTTCGAGCTGGTGCCGGCCAATGCGCTCACGCTGGTGCTCGAGAAGATCCCGGGCGCACGGGCGCCGCTCACCGAGCACTATCCCTGGAACATATTGGTCGAAGCTGTCGGCGCGCAGGCCGGCTTCGATCCGGTCGAAGCGCTCGAGACGGCACTCGCAGCGGCGATCGACGCGGGTCTGGTGCTCGACGCAACGATTGCCGCGAGCGAGACGCAGGCCGATGCGCTCTGGGCGTTGCGCGAGTCGATCTCCGAGGCCGAAAAGATCGATGGCCCCTCGGTCAAGCACGACATATCGGTTCCAGTGTCGGAAATGCCCGCTTTCCTGGAGCGCCAGCGCCAGCGGGTCGAAGCCCGCTTCCCGGGGTCGCGGATCATTGCCTTCGGCCACCTTGGCGACGGCAACATCCATTTCAACCTGCTGCCCCCCGATGCTGCGGACCGGTCGGCCTGGATCGCGGAGCATGGCCCGGCTGCAAGCGCCATGATCCATGACCTTGTCGCCGCAGCCGGCGGATCGCTGTCTGCGGAACATGGCATCGGTCAGGCCAAGCTCGCCGAGTTCGTCCGGCTGACCGATCCGGTCCGCCTCCGGACGCTGCGCGCGATCAAGCAGGCGCTCGATCCGCTCGGGATCATGAACCCCGGAAAGCTTGTTCCGCTTGCTTCCGGCGATCAGGCCCAATAGGCGGCGTTCTACGGCCTCGCGGCCAGAAGATATTTTCAGGAGATGCCCTCATGGCGAGTGCCCCGGCCAACGCCCTGCCCCTTTTCTACAATGATCTGCAACCGCTTTCGAGCCAGGCCCACGCGACCTGGAAGGCCAAATCGATCGAGGGCGCCCCGTTCTTCGCGCAGGCGCATGCGGTCCCGCTGACGGTGGAGGAGTTCGTCCTCGCCCAGCGCCACTATCCGATTGTCTTCTCGGCCGGGCCGCAGCCCGTTCCGCTCGCGCTGTTCGGCCTGAACGAAGGCGTGAACGTCTTCACCGACGAGCAGGGCGTTCCGACTCGCGATCTCTATATTCCCGCCTATGTCCGCCGTTACCCGTTCATGCTGGCGCGTCTGCGGGAAGGTAGCGACGATCTGTCGCTGTGCTTCGACAGCACCTCCGGCGTGATCGGGGAGTTCGAGGACGGCCTTCCGCTGTTCGAGGGCAGCGAACCGGCCGAGGCGACCAAGAACACGCTCGCCTTCTGCGAGCAGTTCGAGCAGGCGGGCATGCGCACCGGCATGTTCATGGAGGAACTGATCCAGAACAAGTTGCTGATCGACGGCGAGGTCACAATCGAAACCGAGAACCAGCAGCCGTTCGTCTATCGCGGTTTCCAGATTGTCTCCGAGGAAAAACTCAAGGAATTGCGCGGCGATGTCCTGCGCAAGATGCTTCAGAGCGGGCTGCTCCCGCTGATCCACGCCCACCTGTTCTCGCTTTCTCTCATTCGCGATGTGTTCTCGATGCAGATGCAGCAGGGCAGGATGCCGGAGCCGACTCTCGCGACGACAGCCTGAAAGGGCCAGACCCAGGATAACCGTCGTGCTTATAAGGAATTTTCCCGATAGCGACGAACTGTTCTTGAAACCGTAAGGGAACCGGCCTATCTTGTTTTTGTGCGGTGGTCGTGCCCCCCTTTCGCGGCCCCGTACTACGCATCCTTCGGGATGCGTTCCTCCCTGAACCTTGGCCACCTCGTGCATCTGCACGAGGTGGTTTTTTTCATTTGGGGCTGTCGGCTAACGCAGGCGGCCCATGAACAGGAACAGGACACTTCATTCCGCGGCGATCGATAGTCCCCCGCTGAACAACGCGCCGATCTCCGCTGCGATCGTCGCCAGCAGCCGCCCACACCCTTCCAGATTGGCCGTCGGCGCATTCAGCGCAGCATCAAGGTATAGGGACCGATCATATTCGATCTGGATCGCGTGGACGTTCTTGCGAGGGCGGCCATGCCGATCGATGGTGTAGCCGCCGGCATAAGGGTGATTACGCGCAGCACGCAGCCCGACTGCTTCGATGACCGCGAGCGCCACATCGACCACGGCCGCCGATGCGCCAGCGCCGAATCGGTCGCCGATCACCAGCCTGACCGGTCCGCCGGCCTGACGGACGGGCAGCGGCGGCATCGAATGACAATCGATCAGCACTGCCACTCCGAAGATATCGCGCGTTGCCTTCAGCCGTTCGGCTATCGCGCGATGATAAGGCTCATGCGCGCAGGCGATCCGCCGGGCGGCCTCGTCCAGCGACATTGGCCGGCTCCATAGATCGCCGCAAGCTGGCAGCCGGCGCGGGAACAGGCCGAGGCCGGCGCGGACCTTGCCGCTGAGGAGTAGTTGACCGCCGGCGATGCTGCCGTCGATCATCGCTGGATCGATCTCACGCGGGTCGCGATTGAGATCGATCGCGGCTCGCGCGATCCGCGCGACGATCGCGGTCGCCCCGTCCGCCACCGCCTGCTCGACGAGACATTCCGCGTGGCGATCCTCCAGCGCGCGAAGCCGTTCGAGCGGAACTCGGGCCTGGTCCAGAAGCCAACCCGGATAGACGCGACCCGCATGCGGCACCGCCAGCAACACCGGCGAGCGCGGCGTTGCGGGTCCTAAGGCGGAGAAGGCAGGTTCTTCCAGCATCCGGACTAGTGCTAAGGACGCAATTGGCGCCACGCAACCGGCCGTGGAACGCCGGCGGCAGCTGGACCGGATATTTCGTCGTTTGGCTGGAATTTGTTAAGCGGTTGACGCATAAAGAGCAGGACTTCACCGGCACGGTGCCGGTTGCGGGATGCGATCAGGGCTATGATCCGAATACTTCTGGCCGAAGACGACGATTCGATGCGCGAATATCTCGCGCGCGCGCTCGAGCGCACCGGCTATTCGGTGACGAGCGTCGATCGTGGCACTGCCGCGCTGCCGTTGATCGAGAGCGAGAGCTTTGATCTGCTCCTCACCGACATCGTCATGCCTGAGATGGACGGAATCGAACTGGCCCAGCGCGCCAATGTCATCGCACCCGGCATGCGCGTCATGTTCATCACCGGCTTCGCCGCGGTGACGCTGAAATCGGGCGCGACCCCGCCCGACGCCAAGGTTCTCTCAAAGCCCTTCCACCTGCGCGACCTCGTTCTCGAAGTCGACCGCATGTTCCAGATCGGCACCGCGACCGGGAGATAACCGGAGAAGCCTAGCTGAGCTTTGCCACCGGGAGAGCTACGAGCGCCATCGCTGCAATCATAATCGGTGTAACCACGACGGCATCTCCCGATCGGCGCCTCCTTCCGCCGATTCAGACTGATGCGGCAAGCGCTGACAGAGGCGCCAGAACACATAGCGCTTATGTGAACCGTGTGCGTCCGGCCGCAGCAGTCGAGCCTTATAAGTCAAGAACATCTTCGCAAAGATGCGCCCTGTACTACTAAAGTATAGGTTGCGCCGCGATTCCTGCCCGTACTCACCACGCGATTTTTACTCTCGAAGGGGTATGCCGCCTGATCGGAAACAGGAAACACGAATGTATTCGTTCAAAGTTGATCCAGGGACGCGCCTTATCCGCGCGGTCGTCGGGGGGCATCAGTCGGCCGAAGAACTCGAGCAGTTCAGCGCCGAACTGCAGGTTCGCGCACGCGCGTTGCACGCAGCAGCCGGCAAGTTCGATGTGCTCCTGGATATGCGGGAGGCGCTCATATTGCCGCAGGCGCTGACGGCCGCTGTACAGGCGTCCATGCACTGGCTCGCCAATAACGGATTGGCCCGAAACGCCTATCTTGTTGGCAGCGCGCTAATGAAGATGCAATTCAACCGCATCGCGATCAGCCCCGCCTTCGCCTGCTTCCAGACAGAGAAGGACGCACTGACCTGGATCGCAGGCGATTGAGGCCCACCGTGGCGCGGGCGCCAAAGAACTCGCGGCCTGTCATCTGGACAATTGGATTTGGACAAAGGCGAAAGCGATCGATGAGGACGATGGCGCGTGGCATGGTAGCGTTCCGGACGCTTGCGTGGAGCATTTGCGCCATGACCGTGGCAGCTCCGGCGGCATCCTATGCCAACGAAATTTCCGGCGAAGCCACGCCGCCGCAGGACGACGGCCGAATCCAGGATATCGTCGTCACTGCCGAACGGCGCGAACAATCAGTCCAGAAGTCCTCGCTGGCGCTCCAGGTTCTGACCAGCGCGGAACTGGAGCGGTCGAATCTCACCCAGGCGAGCGACCTTAACACCGTCGTCCCCGGCTTGCAGATCGGCGCCGGCGGCAACGCCCCGCAAATCTATATCCGCGGGGTCGGAGACTTTGCCGGAAGCGCGCTGAGCAACCCGGCGGTCGCCGTCAACATCGACGGAGTATATGTCGCGCGCCCGCAGGCCGTGAACAGCCTGTTCTACGATCTCGCCCGCATCGAGGTGCTGAAAGGCCCGCAGGGCATCCTCTATGGACGCAACTCCTCGGGCGGCGCGATCAACCTCGTCTCCAACCGGCCTTCGCTCGACAAGGCCGGCGGCTATCTCTCGGCAACGCTCGGCAATTACGCGGCGCGGCGGCTTGAAGGCGCCGTGAACATCCCGCTCGGCGCCACGGTCGCCGTGCGCGGCGCACTCAACCTAGTAGACCGCAACGGCTATCTGTCGGACGGCACCGATGATGACGAACGTCAAGCCGGCCGCCTTCGCCTGTTGTGGGAGCCGAACGCCGATGTGTCGCTGCTGCTCAACGCCGACTATGCGAATGAAGGCGGCCACGGGCCCGGCTTTGTGATGCTGCCGCGGCCGGAGGGGACGGGGCGATGGACGTCGGCGTCCAGCCCACAGGCCAATGCCGTGCTCTCGTCGACCCCGCCAATCGGCTTCCTGATCCCTCCCGTCCAGCCCGACAGCTTCCGCGGCACCCGCTTCTGGAACTTCAGCGCGGAGCTGAACTGGAAGCTCGGCCTGGGCACGTTGACGGTGCTGCCGGCCTATCGCGACGCCCGCCTGCGGGAACGCAACTATCCGGCCGGGCTCCGCAACTTCATCCCCGCAGCCGACGCCAAGCAGACGAGCGTCGAGATCCGGCTGGCGAACGATGGCGGCCGCCTCGGCTGGGTGATCGGCTTCTTCTATTTCAACGAGGACCAGCGGGCCGAGCAGCAGATCTTCCAAGGCATCCTCCAGGACAATGTCGGCTTCTACAGCCCGAAGACCCGCAGCTACGCCGCCTTCGGGCAGGCGACCGTGCATGTGCGGGACGATCTGCGGCTCATCGGTGGCCTTCGCTATACCTATGAGCGGCGCACGCTCGACGGCCGGCTGCTCACCAACAGTCCGCTAGGGCTTCCGCCGGGAACGCTGCTGCCCGCTCTGCTGGAAAGCTTTGGCGGCCGCGACAGCTTCGATTCGCTAACCTGGCGCACCGGCGTCGAATATGATGTTGCTCCGCGCAGCATGCTGTTCCTCACCGCCAGCACCGGCTTCAAGGCCGGCGGCTTCAATCAGACGATCGCCCCCGACGATTCCTATGATCCCGAGAAGATCACGGCGATCGAGTTCGGCTCGCGCAACATCTTCCTCGATGGCCGCGTGCAGGCCAACTTCGAAGGCTTCTTGTGGAAACTGAAGGGCGCACAGGTCGCGCACGTCAAGTTCGACCCGATCGGCAACGTCAACTTCATCACCGACAACGCCGGCTCGTCGACCATCTATGGCGTCAGCATCGACGTCGTGGCGAGCCTGGGCGACGATGATCGGGTGCGGATCTTCGGCGAATATAATCACGCCCGATATGACCGATTCCGCTATGACACCGCGTTCAGCATCTTCGGCAATCCGATCTTCAACCCGCTCTCGGTTGGCTGCCCTGTCGGCGCGACGGCTCCCGGCAGCGTCTTCGGCACCCAAATGATTTCCGTCGATTGCTCGGGATTCCGCCCGCCACGCGCGCCCCAATGGTCGGGATCGGCATCCTACCGCCACAGCTTCGCGCTGCCGCAGGGAGACCAGTTCGTCGTCGATCTGACCTCGGTGTTCGCGTCCGCCCGGCAACTCGGTTACGAGCTCGTCCCTACCCAGCGGGCATCGGGTTACGCTACCTTCGATGCCGATCTGACCTACCGCGCGCCCGACGACCGCTGGTCGATCGGCGGGTTCGTCCACAACATCACCCAGCGGGCGGTCTATACCGGCGGCGCCGTCCAGGCGTTCGTCCCGCCGCTGGTCTATGCCACCATCGCCCCGCCGCGAACCTACGGCCTGCGGCTGCGCTATGATTTCGGCCGCTGAGGCTTTGGCTCTGGCGAGCCCCGGCCGCTGAGCTGTCCGCGCGGTGATGCGGGAATCCCGCGCGACGCCGCCCATTAGCGACACGGCCCGCCGCGTTGCGCAATTTTGGTCATCATAGTGAAAGGTGCGTGGCTCCATCGGTGCTGCGACCACAAAGGATGGCACATGCTCGACACCGAAACCTCATATCTGCTGACCCGCGCACGGGAAGAGGCTGTCGCGGCGATACAGGCGAAACATCCGTCCGCGTCGGCAGCGCACCAGCAACTGTCCGTTCTCTATTCGGCCAAAGCGATCATGGAGCTTGGCGACCGCCCAGTCCGACGACGCTGATCATGATCTCGACCTCTCCCAAAGCCCGCGCGCAAAAAGCATTTCGGCGGGGTTGCGTGGTCGCCTGGCCTCGGCTAGTGAGCGCCGCGTTGGGCGTGTAGCTCAGTGGTAGAGCACTGTGTTGACATCGCAGGGGTCGCAAGTTCAATCCTTGCCACGCCCACCATTCACCTCAGGCTGAATGCATGGATTAGGGCGTCTCTTCGGAGGCGCCCTTCCCTCGCTGGCGAGCAGGCTGCGGCGACTGGTCCGGGGACGATCGAGATCATCCCCGGAACGCCCAGGTTACGCAAAGCAACTTCACTCGATATCGGGACTTCTCCCGTCCCTGCAGATAGTTATAGCCGTATCCCGTTGGGATTCGGTTAAACGATGCTTGGCGTTTCGTTCACCATGTTCGCGCCGCGATAGGCTGCCCGGAAGCCGCTGGCGAAGGCGCTCAGCTGACCTTCCCCGATCGCCCTGCGCAGGTCGTCCATCAGCGCCTGGTAGAAGCTCAGATTATGTTCGGTCATCAGCATCGCGCCCAGGATTTCGCCCGCGCGGATCAGATGGTGGATATAGGCGCGGCTGAACTGCGCGCAGACCGGACAGGCGCAGGCCTCGTCGAGCGGGCGTTGGTCCTCGCCGAACCTGGCGTTGCGCAGGTTGATTGGACCGGAACGGGTGAAGGCCTGGCCGTTGCGGCCCGATCGGGTCGGCAGCACGCAATCGAACATGTCGATGCCGCGCTCGACTGCGCCGACGATGTCATCAGGCTTGCCGACGCCCATCAGGTAACGCGGCTTGGCGGCATCGAGTTGGCCCGGCGCGAAATCGAGCGTCGCGAACATCGCTTCCTGCCCCTCGCCGACAGCGAGCCCGCCGACCGCATAGCCGTCGAAGCCGATGTCCAGCAGCGCATCGGCTGATGCCTTGCGCAGCCCTTCGTCCAGCGCGCCCTGCTGGATACCGAACAGGGCCGCACGCCCGGCATGGTCGCCGCCTGCATCGAAGGCCGTACGCGAACGCTTGGCCCAGCGCATCGAGCGCTCCATCGCCTCGCCCTGCTGTTGAACGGTGGCAGTGGTCGGCACCAGTTCGTCAAATGCCATGACGATGTCGGAACCGAGCAGACGCTGTATCTCGATCGAGCGTTCCGGGCTCAGCATGTGGGCCGATCCGTCGAGATGGCTCTTGAAGGCGACGCCCTCTTCGCTGCGCTTGGTCAGGGCGGACAGGCTCATCACCTGATAACCGCCGCTGTCGGTCAGGATTGGGCGGTCCCAGCGCATGAATTCATGTAGTCCGCCCAGTCGCGCAACCCGCTCGGCGCCAGGCCGCAGCATCAGATGATAGGTGTTGCCCAGGATGATGTCGGCACCGGTCGCGCGGACATCCGCTGGTTTCATTGCCTTGACCGTCGCAGCGGTTCCGACCGGCATGAAAGCCGGCGTTCGGATCTCGCCGCGCTGCATGGCTATGGTGCCCGCACGGGCCTTGCCGTCGGTAGCGGCGATGGAGAACTGGAAGCGGGGAAGCGTCATCGGCACGCCCATAAAGAGGCCGCCGCGCACTGCCAAGGCTTGCACGGCTTGGTGGCATACGGCACGGCCGCGCCATGCATCTCGCGCCCGAAATCTATCTGCTGCTGACGGTCGTCGCCTTCACCGCCGGCGTTATCGACGCGATTGCCGGCGGTGGCGGGCTGCTCACGGTGCCGGCCATGCTGGCGGCCGGACTTCCGCCCATTCCGGCACTGGCCACCAACAAGCTTCAGTCAAGTTTCAGTTCGGGTACGGCCACTCTCAGCTTCAGCCGGAAGAAGATGATCAACTGGCGGACCTATTGGCCGCAGGTGCTGGCGATCCTGATCCTGTCGGCGATCGGCGCCCAAGTCGTCCAGTCGATCGAGACGGGCATGCTGAACCTGATCGTTCCCGGCCTGCTGATCGCGGTCGCCGCCTATGTGCTGCTCAGCCCGCGGATGTCCGACGAGGATGCGCATCACCGGCTCAGCGCCAGGGGCTATCTCCCCGTCGGCGCGGCGATCGGCTTCTACGACGGCTTCTTCGGACCCGGCACCGGCAGCTTCTTCGCCACCACCTTGGTATCGCTACGTGGTCTCGGCCTGATTCGCGCGACCGCCCACACCAAGGCATTCAATTTCGCCAGCAACATCGGAAGCCTGATCGTCTTCCTGATCGGCGGCCATGCCGTCATCCTGCTCGGCCTTTGCATGGCGATCGGCTCGGCTTCCGGGGCCTATACCGGATCGCACATGGCAATGCGGTTCGGCGCGCAGGTGATTCGCCCGGTGTTGGTAACGATTTCCCTCGGGCTGACGGCAAAGCTGCTGTGGACCGCTCTGAACTGAGCTCCGCTCCGGCGGGTGAAGCGATCAGCATGCGACGCTGACCGAATATGAGGGAGAACCTCACGGACTGTTCGCCACGGCGCCGGAACGACTCAACGAGGACCGTCTTGCTTTTCTGACCCGTTAGGGCCGAATATGACGGAGCATATAGCAGGAGAGATCGCGTTGGACGACAGCAGCACGCCCGAACCCGTACCGGAAAACAAGGGCAAGCAGGCACCGAAGATCACCAAGAAGACCGCCGTCGTCGGCGCCGCGATCGGCGTGGGCTCGGCCGCGATCGTGGCGGCGCTGCTCTACGCGAATCGTAGCAACAAGAGCTGAAGCGGCGGCGCCGGTGCGCATCTTCACGATCGGCTACGAGGGGTCGACCCAGTCGGAGCTGGTCGAGCGCCTGAAACTGGCCGGGGTTGCGTTGCTGGCCGATGTCCGTGCGGTCCCGCTGTCGCGTCGACCCGGTTTCTCGAAGAATATTCTCGCCGCCGGCCTCCGCGAGGCCGGCATCGACTATGTCGGCCTGAAGGCGCTGGGCACCCCGCCGGAAGGCCGCGAAGCCGCGCGCAAGCACGACCTCGCCAAATTGCGGCGGATATATACGGCGCAACTCGATCTGCCCGAGGCGATGGTGCAGGCGGCGCAACTCCGCGATCTCGCGCAGGAACGCCCGACCGCCCTGCTCTGTTTCGAGCGCGACCCTGCTTATTGTCACCGAACCCTGCTGGTCGAATCGATCATGCCCGAGGCCGAGGTGATCGATCTGTTCGTAGACGGCAGCGGCCCAGGAGCCTGACAGCGAGTTACGCGTTTTCGCCGCATGCCCTCGAGCGTCATCCGCCGTTTCGATTATGACGAGGCGAGCCGCCGCCTTGATGTCCTGTTCGTGACTGGACGGCGCTACAGCTATCACGACGTGCCCGCCAAGCTCGTCGAGGCGATGCACACTGCCCCTTCGAAGGGGCGGTTCTTCAACGCCCGAATCCGGGACCATTTCCGCTTTACGCGTGAGACATGATCGCGCGCGGGCCGCGTCACGAGAGCTGGTTCAGGAACGCCGTCGGCCTTTGGTCGTTTAGCGGGTCCGCCACGGAGGAAGACTCATGAAACATATATTAGTCGCGACTGTCGGTGTGTTGGCGCTCAGCCTAGCGGGCTGCAACAAATCCGAGCACGCCGCGCAAGGCGCCGCCAACAGCGCCAGCCAAACCGCCGACAGCGCAGGCGCAATGGCGTCGAATGCGATGGTCGACGTCAAGCAGGCGATGTCAGCCACCCCCAATGGAATGGACTTCGCCAACACCGCCGCCAAATCAGACGCCTTTGAAATCGCCTCCTCGAAGCTGGCGCAGGCCAACGCCACCTCGAAGGAGGTCAAGGATTTCGCCGCCGAGATGATCAAGGCGCACACGGACTCGACCAGCAAGATCAAGGCTGCCGCCGCCAAGGCCAGCCCAGCCATCACGCCAGATCCCGCGCTGACCGAGGATCAGAATGAGGACTTGGCCGAACTCGGCAAGAAGAAGGGCGCGGACTTCGACGAGGCCTATATCGATGGGCAGGTTGCGGCGCACCAGACGACGCTGGCGATGATGCGCGACTATGCCGAACGTGGTGACACGCCATCGCTGAAGGCGGTAGCGGGGGAAATCGCCCCGATCGTCCAGAAGCATCTCGATCACGCCAAGATGCTGGACAAATGATCGCATGATGACAAAGGGCCGGGCGCTATTGCCTGGCCCTTTCACCGCCTCCGCCTTTTCACCGCCCCGGCGCTCTCACCGCATGGCGGCGTCCATCACCAACACGACCTTCCCGATATGATCCTCGTCCATGCGCCGATGCGCGGCCGCGGCATCGGCCAGCGGGAAGGTCGCGTCGATCACCGGCTTCAGCCGCCCTTCCTCGACATGCGGCCACACCACCGATGCAATCTCGCTGGCGACCAGTGCCTTGAACTCCACGCTGCGCGGTCGCAGCGTCGATCCGGTGAGGCTCAGCCTCTTCTGCATCACCTTCCAGATCGGGATCTCGGCCTTGGCGCCGCGGAGCACCGCGATCGAGACGTGGCGGCCATCGTCCGCCAGGCAATCGATGTTGCGCGGCAGATAGTCGCCGCCGACCATGTCGAGCACCACGTCGACGCCTTGGCCCCCGGTGATGCGCCGCACCTCCTCGACGAAATCCTGCGAACGATAGTTGATCGCGTGGGCCGCGCCCAGGCCCAGCGCCGCGGCGCATTTGTCGTCCGAGCCGACGGTGACGATGATCCGTACCTGGAAGATCCGGCCGAGCAGAATCGCCATCGTACCGATTCCGCTGGTGCCGCCATGGACCAATACCTGGTCCCCCTCGTCCACATAGGCGCGCTCGAACAGGTTGCTCCACACCGTGAACAGCGTCTCTGGAATAGCCGCCGCTTCGATCATCGACAGAGTGTTCGGCACCGGCAGGCACAGCCCGGCTTCGGCCACGGCATATTCGGCATAGCCGCCCCCGGCGAGCAAGGCGCAGACCGGCTGGCCGAGCAACTCCCGCTGGGTCCCCTCGCCCAGAGCGACAACCTCGCCGGCCACTTCGAGGCCCGGTATCGTCGGCGCTCCCGGCGGTGGCGGATAGGCACCGATCCTCTGCGCAACATCCGGCCGGTTTACCCCCGCGGCTGCTACCCGAATCAGCAGCTGGCCCGGGCCAGGCCGTGGCACCGGCCGCCGGACGGGGACCAGAATCTCCGCCCCCCCCTTGTCCGCGGGATCGATCGCCGTCATCCAATCGGGAATTTCGGCCATGTAGACCCTCTTTTTCACGTGGCACCGGCCGGTCCACCTAAGGGTTTATTGACATGCGGCCCGCAGCGGTCAACGCTGTGTCCATGGAGCCCGACGATCTTTTCGCCAAGCGCCCCGACGATCCGGTGAAGCAACTCATCCGGCAGGATATCGATCACCTGTCAGTCGACGAACTTGAAGCCCGGATCGCCGCACTCGATACCGAAATCACGCGCTGCCGTGCAAAAATTAAAAAAGCCGTTAACCATCGCGCAACAGCTGAAAGCCTATTCAAGCGATGAAGGCGCGTTGTCGAGATCGGCGTTCCGCTGTCTCGGCAGAGACTGGTTCTTGATGAACGGACCACGGCACCCGACATATGCGTTACCGGCCTGGCTTGGCCCATGCCGCACGGAGTAAAATGACCATGCCTTCTTTCGCCCGCGAACTCGAACAGACGCTGCACAACGCGCTGAGCGCTGCCAGCAGCCGGCGTCATGAATATGCGACGCTGGAGCATCTGCTGCTCGCGCTGATCGCCGACGAGCATGCCTCGAAGGTGATGATCGCCTGCGGCGTCGACCTGTCCGAGCTTCGCAACGCCGTCACCAACTATCTCGATACCGAACTGGACGCGCTCAAGGTGGAGGGCGAAACAGATCCCTCGCCGACCAGCGGTTTTCAGCGTGTCGTCCAGCGCGCCATCCTCCATGTCCAGTCTTCGGGCCGCGAGGAGGTAACGGGTGCGAATGTGCTCGTCGCCCTGTTCAGCGAGCGCGAAAGCTATGCCGTCTTCTTCCTGCAGCAGCAGGACATGAGCCGCCTCGATGCGGTCAGCTTCATCAGCCACGGAGTCGGCAAGGCCGGACAACCCACGGAGCAACGCGAAGTGAAGGGCGCCGAAGAGGAAAAGAGCCAGGCCAAGGCCGATGGCAAGAAGGGCGAAAGCGCGCTCAAGCAATTCTGCGTGAACCTCAACGAGAAGGCCAAGAACGGCAAGGTCGATCCGCTGATCGGTCGCGGCCCGGAGGTCGATCGCACCGTCCAGATCCTGTGCCGCCGCTCGAAGAACAACCCGCTCTATGTCGGCGATCCAGGCGTCGGAAAGACCGCCATCGCCGAGGGGCTTGCGCGCAAGATCGTCGAAGGCGACGTTCCCGAGGTGCTGCTGCCTGCGGTGATCTACTCGCTCGACATGGGCGCGCTGCTCGCCGGCACCCGCTATCGCGGCGACTTCGAAGAGCGCCTCAAGCAGGTCGTGACCGAGCTGGAAAAGCTGCCCCACGCAGTCCTGTTCATCGACGAGATCCATACCGTGATCGGCGCTGGGGCGACCTCAGGCGGCGCGATGGATGCATCGAACCTGTTGAAGCCGGCGCTGTCGGGCGGCACGATCCGCTGCATCGGCTCCACCACCTACAAGGAATTCCGCAATCACTTCGAGAAGGACCGCGCGTTGCTGCGGCGCTTCCAGAAGATCGACGTGAACGAGCCGACGATCGAGGACACGATCAAGATCATCACGGGGCTGCGCACCGCGTTCGAGGAGCATCACCACGTCAAATACACGCCCGACGCCATCAAGGCGGCGGTCGAGTTGTCGTCGCGCTACATCAACGACCGCAAGCAGCCCGACAAGGCGATCGACGTGATCGACGAAGTCGGCGCTTCGCAGATGCTGGTGCCGCCGGCCAAGCGCAAGAAGGTGATCACGCCGAAGGAGATCGAGGCGGTGATCGCGACGATGGCGCGCATCCCGGCCAAGTCGGTCTCCACCGACGACAAGAAGACGCTCGGCTCGCTGGAGACCGATCTGAAGCGCGTCGTGTTCGGGCAGGACGCAGCGATCGGGATCCTCTCCTCGGCGATCAAGCTCAGCCGGGCGGGCCTCCGCGATCCGGACAAGCCGATCGGCAACTATCTGTTCTCGGGCCCCACCGGCGTCGGCAAGACCGAGGTCGCGCGCCAGCTGGCTTCGATCCTGGGCATTCCGCTGCAGCGGTTCGACATGTCCGAATATATGGAGCGCCATTCGGTCAGCCGTCTGATCGGCGCACCTCCCGGCTATGTGGGCTATGACCAGGGTGGGCTGCTGACGGACGCGGTCGACCAGCATCCGCATTGCGTGCTGCTGCTCGACGAGATCGAGAAGGCTCACCCGGACCTGTTCAACATCCTGCTGCAGGTGATGGACAACGGCAAGCTGACCGATCACCACGGCAAGACGGTGGACTTCCGCAACACCATCCTGATCATGACCACCAACGCCGGCGCATCCGACATGGCGCGCGAGACGGTGGGCTTCGGCAATCTCACCCGCGAGGGCGAGGATGAGGAAGCGGTCAAGAAGATGTTCACGCCGGAGTTCCGCAACCGCCTCGATGCGATCGTCCCGTTCGGCTATCTGCCGACCGAGGTGGTGTCGCGGGTCGTCGAGAAGTTCATCCTGCAGCTCGAACTGCAGCTGGCGGACCGCGACGTCCATATCAGTCTCGATGATGAGGCCAAGACCTGGTTGACCGCCAAGGGTTACGACAAGCTCTACGGCGCTCGCCCGATGGGCCGCCTGATCCAGGAGAAGATCAAGCAGCCCCTCGCCGAGGAATTGCTGTTCGGCAAGCTGGTCCATGGCGGCGAGGTCAAGGTGAAGCTGAAGGACGAAGCGCTGTCGTTCGAGATCGTCCCAGCGGCGCCGAAGCGCCCGAAAAAGGGCGGCACCAAGCCTAAGCTCAAAGTGTGATCGTTCAGCCTGGCTGAATCGGGCCCGTCTCGAAAGAGGCGGGCCTTTTGTTTTGACCCGCAGCCCCCTTAACCGTCATTCCAGCGGAGGCGGGAATCCACCGGCGAGCGAATTCCTACTCACGAGAGTCTTGACCAAGCCGCCAAGTGGATTCCCGCTTTCGGGGAATGACGCCGGATATAATGCGATAGCCTCTTATGTGATTTCCTCATTACTCTCGCCAATTCTCCACATTAACCATGTTTTCAGCCTCATCTTCTAGAAGGATTCATCGGACTCGCGAGAACGAGTCAACGCGGGGGATGTGATGCGCTACGAACTGATCGTTATTGGCAGTGGGCCGGCCGGACGCCGTGCTGCGATCCAGGCCGCCAAGCTCGGCAAATCGACCCTGGTCATCGAGAACCGCTTCCGCGTTGGTGGCGTCTCGGTACACACCGGCACTATCCCGTCGAAGACACTGCGCGAGACCGTGCTCAATCTGACCGGCTGGCGCGAGAGAGGCTTTTATGGCCGCGCCTATCGCGTCAAGAAGGACATCCAGGGCAACGACCTCAACGCCAGGCTGAAGATGACGCTGGAGCATGAGATCGATGTGCTCGAGCATCAGTTCACCCGCAACGGCGTGCGGACTGTCGAGGGTGCCGCCCAGTTCCGTGGTCCGCACGAAATCGCGGTCACCGGGCCGCGGGGCGACGTCCAGCTATTCGAGGCCGAGCGGGTGCTGATCGCCGTGGGCACCACTCCCTTTCGTCCTGCTTCGATACCGTTCAACGACAGCACGATTCTCGACAGCGACAGTCTGATCGCCAATCCACGCGTGCCCCGCAGCCTTACCGTGATTGGCGCCGGTGTGATCGGCATCGAATATGCCACAATCTTCTCGGCGCTTGACGTACCGGTGACGCTGATCGAGCCGCGCGACACTTTCCTCGATTTCGTCGACCGCGAGATTATCGACGACTTCGTCCACCAACTGCGCGACCGCGGCATGACGATCCGGCTCGGCTCCAAGGTTGAGCGCGTCGAGGTCGACGGCCAGGGCTGGCCGATCTCGGTGCTCGATGATGGCCGCCGTATTCGTTCGGAAATGCTCCTCTATGCGGCGGGGCGTATCGGCGCCACCGCCTCCCTCGGCCTGGAGAATTGCGGTCTCGAAGCCGACAGCCGCGGCCGGTTGAAGGTCGACCCCGTCACCCTCCAGACCGATGTTCCGCATATCTATGCCGCCGGCGACGTGATCGGCTTCCCGAGCCTCGCTTCCACATCGATGGAACAGGGCCGCATCGCCGCTTGCCACGCCTTTGGCGCGCCGATGCCCCCTGCCCCCGCTTATTTCCCCTATGGCATCTACGCAGTGCCCGAAATCTCTACGGTTGGCCTGTCCGAGCAGGAGGTGCGCGATCGCGGTATCCCCTACGAATGCGGCATCGCGCGGTTCCGCGAGACATCGCGCGGGCATATCATGGGCATGCAGGCGGGCATGATGAAGATGATCTTCGCGCTTGAGGACCGCCGCCTGCTCGGCGTCCACATCATCGGCGAAAGTGCGACCGAACTGATCCACATCGGCCAAGCGGTGCTCAACCTGGGCGGCACGCTCGACTATTTTGTCGAAAACACGTTCAACTATCCAACATTGGCGGAGGCGTACAAGATCGCCGCGCTCGATGCCTGGAACCGCATGCCGCGCTGCGACGACACGCACCAGAGCGCACTGGAGCGCGCGTTGCCGGAATTGCAGCGGCTTGCCGTCCAAGGACCAAAGGCCGCCTGAGCTTTTCGGATCCTGGGCTTGCTCGCTCCCGCCGCGGCGGGGAACAGGAATCCTTGTGAAACCACGCGCGCCCCATTGATAGTGCCGTCCACGATCCTCATGTTGCAGTACAGCAACGAAACAGGATCGCCCGGCCCCCATGACATTACCCATCATCGACGCCAGCGCCGTTCGTCTCGCGCTGGGCAAAGGGTCGGCGCGGGTCGAGATCCTCAAAAGCATCGACATCGCCATTGGCGGCGGCGAAACGGTCGCTCTGCTCGGGCCATCGGGCTCCGGCAAGTCGTCGCTGATGGCGATCCTATCGGGGCTGGAGCGGGCCGATGCCGGCGGCATCAGCGTGGCGGGGCTCGATTTCACCCGGCTCGACGAGGATGGCCTCGCCGCCGCGCGGCGGGGACGGATCGGCATCATCCTGCAGGCCTTTCACCTGCTTCCGACGATGACCGCGCTCGAGAATGTCGCCGTCCCCCTCGAGCTCGCCGGCGAAGCCGAGGCCTTCTCACGCGCGCGCGCCGAACTGGAGGCTGTGGGCCTTGGTCATCGGCTCGATCATTATCCGGCCCAGCTATCGGGCGGCGAACAGCAGCGCGTCGCCATCGCCCGCGCGACCGCGCCACGCCCCGTCATCCTCTTCGCGGATGAGCCCACCGGCAATCTAGACGCAGCAACCGGCGCGGGGATCATGGACCTGCTGTTCGATCGCCAACGCGAAACGGGCGCCACGTTGCTGGTGATCACGCATGATCCCGAACTCGCCAAGCGCTGCCGCCGGGTCGTCGAGATGCGGGACGGACAGATCATATCGGACCGCTCGGCCGCATGAACATCGCGTGGACGCTAGCACTGCGTGAGATGCGCGGGGGCCTGCGGGGTCTGCGCCTGCTGGTCGTCTGCCTGTTCCTGGGCGTTGCCGGGCTGGCCGGCGTCGGCAGCCTCGGCGAGGCGATCACCGCTGAGCTGGACGCCCGCGGCCAGGAAATATTGGGCGGCGACATCGAGATGCGAGTCGCCCAGCGCCAAGCTACGCCGGTCGAACGCACGGCCTTTTCCCGTGTCGGCATCGTCTCGACCAGCGTCCGTATGCGAGCCATGGCATCGCGCGTCGATGGTGAGGCTTCGGTGCTCGCCGAACTGAAGGGGGTCGATGATCGCTGGCCCCTCTACGGCGCGCTCAGGCTCGCACCGGGCGCGCTCGCTCCCCGCCCGGCCGGTCTCGGTGTCGCCGTCGCCCCCGAACTTGCCGAGCGGCTGTCGCTCCGCGTTGGCGATCGCATCCGCGTCGGCGATACGACGCTGCGCGTGACCGGCCTCATCGCCGACGAACCCGATCGCGTTGGCGAGGGCTTCACCCTCGGCCCGACGATTCTCCTGTCGCAGCAGGGGCTGGCGGCGACCCGGCTCGTTCAACCCGGCAGCCTCTACACAGCCCGCTACCGTATCCGCCTCTCCGGCAATCAGGATGCGCATGCGATCGCGGAGCGGCTGGATGACCGATTTCACGATGCCAACTGGGAAGTCACCGATCGCAGCAATGCTGCGCGCGGGTTGCGGCGCACGGTTGAACAACTCGGGCAATTCCTCACCCTTGTGGGGCTGACGGCGCTGATCGTGGCCGGCATCGGTGTCGGCAACGGGGTCTCGTCCTGGCTCGACCAACGGCGGCCGGGCATCGCGACCCTGAAGATACTGGGCGCGTCGTCGCGCAGCATCTTCCGCATCTACCTGATCCAGATCGCCCTGGTCGCAACCGGCGCGATCGTCGCGGGACTGGTGGCCGGCGCCGCCGTCCCTGCGCTGGTCGGCGCAGTCGCCGGCGACGTCCTGCCTGTAGAACCGCATTTCGCGCTTTTCCCGCTGCCGCTGCTGGTCAGCGCCGGCTATGGCCTGCTCGCGGCCTTGCTGTTCAGCCTCGCCCCGCTTGCCCGCGCGGGGCAGGTCAGTCCCGCGGCGATCTTCCGGGCGCGGATCGAGCCGTTCGGCCTCCCGCGTTGGAAGGTTTTGGCACCCATGGCCGGCGCAAGCGCAGGCATTGCGGCGCTTGCGATCGGCACCGCCCGCGATCCCCTGCTCAGCGCGGGATTCCTCGGAGGCACCATCGCCGTCTTCGCGCTGCTCGGCGCAATAGGCTGGCTCGTCCGCCGTGGCGCGCGCGCCGTGCCTCGCCCCCGGCGGCCGCTACTCCGCCTCGCCATCGCTAACCTGCATCGGCCGGCGGCACAGACCGATCGCCTCATCGTGGCGCTCGGCCTCGGCCTCACCCTGTTCGTGATGCTCGCGGTGCTGCAGACCAACCTCTCGAACCAGATCGAGCGCACCATCCCGGCGACGGCGCCGAACTTTTTCGTGCTGGACGTGCCCACCGATGGCATCGATCAGTTCCGCCACACCGTCCACTCCAAAGCACCCGACGCGGAGATCACCAGTGTACCGTCATTGCGCGGTTCGGTGGTGGCAGTCCGGGGGGTGCGTGTCGCCGACATGAAGCCGGTGCCCAAGGGCGCCTGGATCCTGAACGGCGACCGTGGCCTCACCTATGCATCGGTCCTGCCGCAGGGCAATGAGATCGTCGCGGGCAAATGGTGGCCTGCCGACTATGCCGGCCCGCCGCTCGTCTCGATCGAGGAGCAGGCGGCCAAGGCTCTCGCCCTCAAGCCTGGAGATGCGATGACGCTGTCGGTGCTCGGGGTGGAGATCGATGCAAAGATCGCCTCGATCCGCCGGGTGAACTGGGAGACGATGGGATTCAACTTCGGCATCGTCTTCGCACCAGGCACGCTCGAGGCGGCGCCCCATAGCTATATGGCGACAATCACCCTTCCCGATGCGCGCGAGGCTGCGGTGAACAAGGCGGTTATCGGCGCCTTTCCCTCGGTATCGCTGATCCGCGTCAAGGACGTGGTCAGCCAGGTCTCCCAGGTCTTCGGCCAGCTCGCCACGGCGATACGCGCTGCGGCCTCGGTGACGCTGGCTGCCGGCATCGCCGTGCTTATCGGCGCGATCGCCGCATCACGACGCGCACGGCTCTACGACGCGGTGCTGCTGAAGCTGCTCGGCGCGAGCCGGCGGCAGATCCTCGCGGCGCAGGCGATCGAATACGCCCTGCTCTCCATCATTGTCGCCGGGCTCGCGCTTGCCGTCGGCACAGCCGCCGGCTGGTACATCGTCACCGGCATCTTTGAGCTTCGCTGGGCGCCCGACTGGAGCGTGGTGCTGGCAACGCTGGCAGCCGGCGCAGTAGGAACGCTGGGGATCGGCATGCTCGGCTCCCTGCCTACCTTGGCGGCGCGGCCGGCGGCAGCATTACGGACGCTCTGACCCGAGCCCTCATGCAGCGATGAGACGCCGAGCCCGTTCCAGCGCCTCGGGCGTGTCGACATCGATCTCCACTCCCGGATCGTCGCAGTCCAGCAAGGTCGCCGGATGACGCGCGAACAGCGCCCGGCCGCCCAGGTCGCCGGTCAGTGCCGCCAGCTCGCCGAAATGGTCGCGCCCCCACAGCACCGGATTGCCCGGTCGCTGCTCATAGCAGGGCCGGACGATCGCGTCGGCCGATGCTCGTTGCGCGAGCGCCATCAGCGTGGAGGCCTGAACGAACGGCATGTCTCCCAAGCAGACTATCGCGGCCATCCAGTGGGATGGCGCAACGCGGGCTGCCGCCGCCAGGGAACACCCCATGCCGAGCGCGTGGTCGGCAACCTCGACGAGCACCGCTCGTCGCTCGAGCAGCGCCGCCACCCTGCTGCCGGGCGCGACCGCGATGATCGGCCCTTCGAGCCCGGCTGCGGCGATCGCCTCGCAGGCATGCAGGATGAGCGGCTTGCCGCCAAGGTCCGCGAGCAGCTTGTTCTCGCCCATCCGCCGCGCGCTGCCTGCCGCGAGGAGGATGGCGCCGACCGTCACGCGCCGCGCAACGCTGCCGTCGCGCCCGCCAGGATCGATAGCGCGATCTCTGCAGGGGTGGCGGCGCCGATCGCGAGCCCGGCCGGCCCGTCGACGCGAGCCAGCGCCTCGGGCGAGAAGCCAAGTGCTGCGAGCCGCTCCAGTCGGGCCGCATGCGTACGGCGAGAGCCAAGCGCCGCGATATAGAAGGCATTGCTGCGCAGTGCGGCGGCCAGCGCAGGATCGTCGATCTTGGAGTCGTGAGTCAGCGTGACCACCGCGGTGCCGGCGTCCGGCCTCCAATCGGCGAACGCCTCATCAGGCCAGCGCGTGTCTATATCGATACCGGCGAAGCGGCTCGCAGCCGCAAAGCTGTCGCGCGGATCGACCACCAGCACATGATAGCCGAGCTGCCGGGCCAGCGGCACCAGGCTCTGGCTGACATGCACGGCGCCGACGATCATCATCCGAAGCGGCGGGGAATAGTGATTGATGTAGCTTTCCTCGCTCGCCGGCGCGCCCTCGGTGCTAGCCCCGCTGGCGAGGTCGGTGCTGACGGCAACCCCGAGTCCTTCCCCGCGCTGCTGGATGACGCGATCGAGGAGCGCAGGCGGATAATGCTCGGCGTCGATGGTCTGGATCAGCACGGAAATCCTGCCGCCACAGGCCAGGCCAAAGGCCCAGGCATTGTCATCCTGCACGCCATAGTCGTGCCGTTCATGACCACCGCCCGAGCGGATCAGCGCCTGGGCCGCGACGATGACATCTCCTTCGACGCATCCGCCGCTCACCGACCCCTCGAACAATCCGTCGTCGCGGACGATCGCATGCGAACCGCGCCGCCGCGGCGCCGATCCCCAGGTTTCGATGACGGTGGCGATCGCGACGCCGTGGCCCTCCCCCACCCAGGCGCGGGCCTTGCGCAGGAGATCGTCAAGTTCGTCGAGCATGAGGCGGCCGTTCAGTCATAGGTTGGGCTTGCCCGCGCGGATCGCGCGCGGCATGGAGCAGCCGGCTTTGCCATAATTTTTCCACGGGCGCACCCGCCCAGCGCAGGGGCATATAATGACCGAAGCGACCCTCGACGTCGTCGGGATCGGCAATGCGATCATCGACCTGATCGCCCATGCCGAGGATGATTTCCTCGACCAGCACCAGCTTGCCAAGGGCGGAATGACCCTGATCGACGAGCCGACCGCCGAGCGGCTCTATGCCGCGATGGGCCCGGCCACCCGCGCCTCGGGCGGATCGGCCGGCAACACCATCGCGGGCCTGGGTTCGCTAGGCGCAGCCTGCGGCTATATCGGCAAGCTGCGCGACGATGAACTGGGTGCGGCCTATCGGCACGACCTACTGGCTGGAGGCGTACGCTTCACCACCGCGATGGCTTCCGATGGGCCCGCCACGGCGCGCTGCATCATCTTCGTCACCTCCGATGCCGAGCGGACGATGAACACCTATCTTGGCGCCTGCGTGAATCTGACCGCGGCCGATATCGACGAAGCACTCGTCGCCTCCGCCAGGATCACCTATCTCGAAGGCTATCTGTACGACGAGCCGCACGCGAAGGACGCGTTTCACCGTGCCGCCGACTTCGCCCATGCCGCGGGGCGGAAGGTCGCGCTTTCGCTGTCCGATGCCTTCTGCGTGGTGCGGCATCGCGAGGCCTTCCTCGACCTCGTCGCGAACCGCATAGATATCTTGTTCGCGAACGAGACGGAATTGCTGGCTTTGTTCGAAACCGACGACATCGAGGCAGCGCTTGCCCAGGTCAGCGGGATGGTCGATCTCGCGGCGATCACTTTAGGTGCTCAGGGCTCGGTGGTGGTGCGCGGCACAGAGCGGATCAGCAGCCCGGCCGCACCGGTCGCGCGCGTGGTCGACACCACCGGCGCGGGGGACCTCTATGCCGCCGGCTTCCTCTACGGGCTGACGCGAGACCTGCCGCTCGGCGAATGCGCCCGTATCGCCGGCCTCGCAGCGGCGGAAGTCATTTCGCACTTCGGCGCGCGCCCCGAAACACCGCTACGGGAATATGCGGCACTGACCTGAGCTGTTGTCCCGCCGACTGAACATCGACAGCACCAAAGAAAAAGGGCGGCCCCGCAAGGCCGCCCTTTACTTATTCAGGCTGTGAAAGCGACCTCAGAAGGCGCCGCCATAAGCCTCGTTACCGACGAAGCCCATCTTTTCGACCTGCGCACGCTTGGTGACGGCCAGAACCTGGTCAACGAGCACGTAACGCGCCTGCGGATCGGGCTGCAGATGCAGCTCCGGGATCGGGTTCATCGTCTGGGTGATGTCCAGATACTGACGAAGCCGGACCAGATCGATCGGGCTGCCATTCCAGAGCACTTCCCCCGCTGGCGTGATGACAACCTTGTTCTTCACCGGATCGACCGGCGGAGGATTGGTGTTGTTGTCATTGACCGGCAAATCAAGCTTCACCGCGTGGGTCTGGATTGGAATGGTAATGATGAACATGATCAGCAGCACCAACATCACGTCGATCAACGGCGTGGTGTTGATGTCCATCATGGGCTCGCCTTCGGTGGTACTTGCGGCCATTGCCATGACTAAAACTCCTGAAAAGCGAGATCAGCTACGCTCGTGAACCATGCCCGGGGGCGGCTCGGAAATGAAGCCGACGCGGGTAAATCCAGCGCGTTGCATGTTGTACACGGCGCCCCCGATGCAACGATAGGGCGTGTTGATGTCACCGCGGATGTGGACTTCAGGCAGTTCGAGACCGGGGGCATTCGGGCCACCCTGGCGATCGATTTCCTTCCGCAGCTTCACGACGGCACGATCGATCAGTTCCTGAGCGGTCACCGGGGTCTGGCCCCAGTAGACCTGGCAGGCGCCGCTTGGGGAAGCACGCACGGTCAGTGCCACATTCTCCGGCTTGGTCGTCGTGGGCTCGAACACCACGTTCGGCAACTTGACGGGAACGGTCTGGATCACGACCGGAACCGTAATCAGGAAGATGATCAGAAGCACCAGCATGACGTCGACGAGCGGCGTCGTGTTGATGTCCGACATCGGGGCGTCGTTTTCGGCGGGGCCCGCACTCATGGCCATCGGCACAAATCCTATCTACTTGGCGGCATATCGGAGCATCGGCGCGTCGCGCCGCTTCCGGGCCATAACTTCCTCGAGAACGGGGCGGGCGCAGCGTGCGCCCGCCACCGTTCATCCGCCGATCACTTCTTGACGGCAGGCGCCGGAGCCGCCTTCGTCATGGTCGCGGGCTTCACCGCACCGGCCGACACCATGTAGCCATGGAGATCGGTCGAGAAGGCCGCCAACTGCTCTGCTACCACCTTGTTGCGGCGGATCAGCCAGTTGTAGCCGAGCACGGCCGGCACGGCCACGGCGAGACCGAGTGCGGTCATGATCAGAGCCTCACCGACCGGGCCGGCAACGGCGTCGATCGAAGCCTGACCGGCAGCACCGATCTTGATGAGCGCGCGGTAGATGCCGATAACCGTGCCGAACAGACCGATGAACGGCGAGGTCGAACCGACCGTGGCGAGCACCGCAAGGCCGTTGCCCAGCTTCGAGTTGATCAACGCCTGGCTGCGGGAAAGCGAGCCGGTCAGCCACTCATGCTGGTCGACGGGATCGGTCAGCTTCGTGTGCTGGTCCTGAGCGACCAGGCCGTCGTCGACGATCTGGCGATAGGCCGAGTTCTTCTCCAGCTTCGCCTGGCCATCGCGCAGGCTGGGCGCGGTCCAGAAGGTGGCGCGCGCGCGCTTACCCTGGTTCAGGATCTTCTGCTGCTCGAGCAGCTTCGTGAACATGATGTACCAGGACGCCGCCGACATCACGACGAGGATGATGAAAACCGTCCATGCAATCGTACCGCCCTGCTCGAGAGCGGCCATAAGGCCATAGGGGTTGGAACCTGCGGCTGCGGGAGTAGCCATAAACTGAATTTCCTTCTCTGAAACTGTCTCTGCAATGGGTGGTCAGGCGGAGCCAGTCGGGCGACCCGCTCCGCCGGAAGGTCAATCCTTCGGAATCCTCCAGGTGAACCGACCGTTGTACACGCTTGTGGTCGGGTTGCCCGACGAGTCCTTGCCCGGATTGAACCGCCCACGACGCTGGAGCAGCGTGCAGGAAGTCTGATCGAGCCGCGGAAATCCGCTGCTGGACGTGACTGTGCATCCGGTGACCCTGCCGTCCGTACCGACATCGAGCCTGTAGGCCACGGTGCCCTCTTCATTCGCGCGCAGCGAAGCCGAAGGATAGTCGTCGGTGGACATGAGGGACTGGAAGTTCCCCTTAGGTGTCGCACGCACGGGTGCGACGGTCGGCGGAGCCGGCGGCGCAGTTGCGTGGATCACCGGCGGCGGAGCGACCGGAACGTTCACGATAGTCGGAGCGACCGGCGCCTGCACCTGGACGATCGGTGGTGGCGCGACGACGGGCGGCGGCTCGATCTTTGTTTCGGGGGGCGGGGGCGGCGGCTTGTCCGGGGGCGGAGGAGCCTCTTCATCAACGTCGAAGGTCTTCAGGTCGCGAGCCACCTTCTTGACGACGTTATACGCAAGCCCGGTGACGAAGGCGTACCCGATGATCGCATGAAGCAGAATCACCAGCGCAATCGACACCGCCTTGCGGGTGCTCATCGATTGATCAGCGTAAGCCATTAAGGAACGACACTCCCTCCAATCCATAAGCCTGCAAAAGGCCGGAATTTCACCAATGACAGCTCATTGGCGCCCGGCCCCTACCCGCCATAACATGATTTGATATTTAGCGGAGGTGTGTCCTTATCGCGACAGTTCGTTCGACGCAATAAGCGAAACGCCATGGAGCTATGGTTTTCGGCCATTCCGCACCCACTGCTTCACCGCTATTGAGGGGTTGGAACATGCGGAAACGAGGATCCGATCGATGCATCTACTGGATAACCGCCGCCGCCAACTCAGATTTGGCACGGCCTTTGCTTTATGCCTGGTCGGCATGGTTACGCCCATCATGTCGGCTATGGCCCAGACAGATGCTGCCGCGCGCGCTGCGGACCTTGTAAATTCAGGCCTTTCCTACGCCGATCTGGCCGATCTGGCCCTGACCGCGCCCATCGTTGCGGGGGTTTCGGTGGTCAAAGCGGAGCGATTGAAAGGAGCCTTGGCGCCCGGTCTGGCAGCCGGTCGAGCCCGATTTCTGATACAGGCGACGACGATGATTCTGCTCCGGGGTGCCGACGGCATGCCAGGTACGGTCAGTTATATTGTCGACGTCCCGCTCGATGCCGGCGGCAAGCCGCAAAAGCTGAAGAAAGCGCGGTTCATCCTGTTTGCAGACCGCGTCCCGGGGCGCCCGCTGGAGCTCCGGCTCACTTCGCCTTATTCGCAGCTCGATTGGACGCAAACGAACGAATCGCGGCTCAGAGCGATTCTTACCGAGGCGATTTCGCCCGCCGCACCGCCGATTGTTACGGGGATCGGCAGCGCCTTTCATGTGCCTGGCGCGATTCCCGGCGAAAGCGAATCTCAGATTTTCCTCACCACGCGTGACAACCGCCCGATCTCGCTGTCGGTCTTGCGTCGTCCCGCGGAGCAGCCGCAATGGGCGGTGGCGCTGGGCGAGATGGTCGACGACAGCGCCCGCGCGCCTGCCAGGGACAGCTTGCTCTGGTATCGGCTCGCCTGTTTCCTGCCTTCGCGGATTCCCGATGCGAGCGTTGCAGCGCTGTCGGAAGGAGATGCTGCAGCAGTGCGGGAGGATTATCGCTTCGTGCTCGACCAGCTCGGCGCCTGCGGCCGAACCCTCGGACAAAGATGAAGTACTCCTTCTGCGCCACGGCGCGTTCGGGCTATCGGAAGGAGCTCAGCTCCACGCCGACCGCTCTGCAGTCGGGATAGACGTCCGGCTTGCTCGTCGCGATGCGAAGGCCCTGCACGCCTGCTCGCGCCGCCACCAGCATATAGATTTCGCGAACGAGCGTTTCCTGCAGATTATAGCGCCGGCCCTCTACGAGCCGCAGAATTTCAGAACGGAGGAAGTCGTAATCCCAGGCGGCCGCGACATCGTCGACCGCAGCGAAACTGGCCTCGTCCAGCCACAGCTCCACGGTGACGAACACGCGCTGCGGATTGCCGACTTCGAAGTCGTGAAAGCCGATATCCACAGGCACCGCAAAATCGCGCAATATGATCCGCCGGGTGCGCGGCAGAAGATGTTCGGGCACAAGGCCGTCAAGCGAGGCGGGATCCATCAGAGCTCCATGAACTGGACGTCGCGCGGCAGGCCCAGGAAGCGCTGACCGCCGTCGAGCGTGATCGTCTGCCCGGTGATCGTCGGCACGGCAACCAGGAAGCGCAGGGCGGCGACGATCTCGCCGACATCGACGCCACGCCCCAGTGCATTCATGCGATGAACCTTTTCGAAATTTTCCCGGCTCTGGGGACCGGAGACGAGCGTGACCGATGGCGCGATGGCATTCACGCGGATGCCTCGGCCGGCCAGGCTGCGCGCCAGCAATTCGCTGGCCCCGGCGAACGCCATCTTCGACACTGTGTAGGAGAAAAAGTCGGGGTTGGGCTGGGACAGCTTCGCATCGAGCATGTTGACGATCAATCCGCCCGCCCTTTCCGGCACCACCGCGGCGAAAGCCCGCGACAGCAGAGCCGGCCCCCGCACATTGGCGGCCATGTGCATATCCCAGCTCTCGATCGAGAAATCGTCCAGCGCATCATAGACGAAGGCGGACGCGCTGTTCACCAGCAGCGCGGGCGGCGGCATGCCTTCGAGCGCCGCTATGATGCGCTCGGGCCCGTCAGGCGTGGCGAGGTCGGCCCGGACCGTCCGCGCGCCTGGCAAGCTGGCGGCCAGCGCCTGCGCCTCACCCTCCGAGTCGCGATAATGAATCAACACGTCCCAGCCGTCCGCGGAGAGCGCCTTGGCGATTTCGGCACCAATCCGCCTTGCGGCACCGGTGACGATCGCGGTCCTGCGGGGGGCGAACTCTGCTGTCATGGCGGCATCCGATAGGCGCTGCCCGAAAATCGGGCAAGCCGAACGACGATGAGACGGTCCGGCTTCGAAACGTCTGCTGTACCATGGTTATCCACAAGCTATCCACAGACGGTGGGGAAAACGCGACTGGATGGAAAGCCAGCAGGCCAGTTTTGCCATGTCGCAATCACAGTTATTGCGGCGGTCGGCTTTGAACCTTAAACGCCGCGCTCCAGTGAGTCCCAGGATCCCGGCTACATTGATCAAGCTCGTACCCATTGCGTCGGTTGGCACGTCCGACATCGACGCCCTGCTCGACCTCGCCTTCGGCGCCGACCGTCGGCAGCGCACTGCCTACCGGCTGCGCCAGGCTGCCGAGCCGATCCCGGAATTGAGCTTCGCGGCAGTCGAGGATGGAGTGCTGCTGGGATCAATCCAATGTTGGCCGGTGCAACTGACCGAGAGTAACGGCGGGATAACGCCGCTGATCCTGGTCGGGCCAGTCGCGGTTCATCCCGACCGCCAGCGCGACGGAATCGGGCGCAAGCTGGTCGAAGCGGCTCTCGCACGCGCCGACGCCGACGACAGCGAGCCGATGATGCTGATCGGCGACGCGATCTATTATGACCGATTTTTCGGCTTCTCCGCGCGCCATACACGTGGCTGGACGCTGCCGGGGCCCGTCGATCGCGACCGGCTTCTGGCGCGGCTACGCCCTGGCCAGACGGTGCCAAGCCACGCTGCCCTAGGCCCGCGCCCAAGCCCTGCGCTCGACTTGCAGAAAATCGCCTGAACCGCACGACACGCCGCCGGCGGAACGCCGCCGGCGGTTGCGATCGCCCCCTTGTGCAGGGCGGCGATTGACGGCACATCGCCCCTCATGCCCGAAAGCCATCCGCCACCCGATCTTGCCGGCCTGTCACTGAGCGACATCGCCGCGCTTGGCGCGGAAAACCGGCTCCCGCCCGTGGACAAGTGGCATCCCGCCCATTGCGGTGACAGCCATATGCGGATCGCGAGCGACGGCACCTGGTTTCACGAAGGCTCGCCGATCGGCCGCCCAGCGATGGTGCGGCTGTTCTCGACGATATTGCGGCGCGAACCCGACGATAGCTATGTGCTGGTCACGCCCGCCGAAAAGCTCTCGATCCTGGTCGATGACGCGCCTTTCGTCGCCGTGGAGATGAAGGCCGAAGGAAACGGTCCCAACCGCCGCCTGGCGTTCCGGCTGAACACCGGCGATCTCGTCATCGCCGACGCCGAACACCCGCTTCGGGTGCGTGAACGCGCGGACGGGCCGCATCCCTATGTCCGGGTACGAAAGGGCCTCGATGCCCTGATCGCCCGTTCGGTTTATTATGAGCTGGTCAACATCGCATTGGACGAGGGTAGCGAGCCTGTGGGCATCTGGAGCGCAGGCGAATTCTTCGTTCTGGAGGCGCAGTGAGCGGTCTAGCGGGCCGGCTGCGCGGCAGCCTGGCCGCCAATCCTGAACCCGACGGCCACGCTCCGGGTTGGGTCGGCGAGCAGGTGGAAAACCTCGAATCGCTGTCGCATGCTGCCGTGCTGGTACCGATCATCGATGCCCCGCAGCCGCGCGTGCTGATGACCGTACGCCACGCCGGGCTGCGCGCGCATGCGGGCCAGGTGGCCTTTCCGGGCGGACGGATCGACCCAAGCGACGAAGGTCCGATAGCAGCGGCGCTGCGTGAAGCCTGGGAGGAGGTCGGCCTCCCCCCCGAGCAGGTTGAGATCGTCGGCACCACCCGATCGCACGCGACGAGGACAGGGTACCTCATTACGCCAGTAATAGCGGTCATCCCGGATGGCCTGGATCTGCGGCCCCATGAGGCAGAGGTCTCCGGGCTGTTCGAAGTGCCGCTGGATATCTTGCTGGCCGAGGCAAGGCACCTGCGAAAGTCGACAATTTTCGATGGCATCGAGCGTGAATATTACGAGATCGACTGGCCGCACGAACGCATCTGGGGCGTTACAGCCGGTCTCATCGTGGACTTCGCGCCGCGGCTGCGTGCCGCGATCAGATCGCCGTCATGATTTCTCTGCCGGATGCCGCCTGGCGACACAACGCCGGGCTGGACGCGCTCATGGCGGCGATGGGGGGCGACGAAGGGCTGGTCCGCTTTGTCGGCGGCGCCGTACGCGACACGCTGCTGGGCCTTCCGGTCAAGGACATCGATTGCGCGACCCGACTCCTGCCGGAGGAGAGCATCCGTCGGATCGCCGCAGCGGGATTCAAGCCGATCCCGACCGGCATGGCCCATGGCACGGTCACCGCACTCCTGCCCTCCGGGCCGGTCGAGGTCACGACGCTGCGCCGCGACATCGCCACCGACGGCCGCCGCGCCACCGTTGCCTTCACCGACGAATGGCGCGAGGATGCTGCGCGGCGTGACTTCACGATCAACGCGCTGTCCGCAGACCCGGAGACCGGCGCGGTGTACGACTATTTCGGCGGACTCGACGATCTCGCCCAGGGACTTGTCCGCTTCATAGGCGATCCCCTGCAGCGCATCGCCGAGGATCATCTGCGCATCCTGCGGCTGTTCCGCTTTCATGAGCGCTTTGGTTCAGGCGACCCCGATCCCGCAGCATTGGCCGCCTGCATCGCGCGCGCCAACGACCTGATGGCGCTCTCCCGCGAACGTATTGCTGACGAATTGCTCAAGTTGCTTGGCGGCGAAAATCCCGCACCTACGGTCCGGCTGATGGTCGACAAGGGGATACTGCGGCCAATTATCCCCGAGGTCGGCGGCGAAGGAGTAGAGCGGCTCGCCCGATTGACCACGCGCGAACGAGCGGCTGGCGTGGCTGGCGATCCGCTGCGGCGATTGGGCGCACTGCTGCCGCGCGATGCCGCGAGCGCCTCGTCGATCGCTCGGCGGCTGAAGCTCTCCAAGGCTGCGGCGCGGCGCCTTGAACAGGCTGCATCGGATGACGATGCTACGGCCGGCAACCTCGCCTACCGGTTTGGCCCCGAGGTCGCGAGCGACATCTTGCTGCGCAGCGATCGTGATCTGGACGCGCTCGGTATCGACCAGTTGCGCGGGTGGGTGCGCCCCCGCCTTCCAATCGGCGGCGGCGATCTCATCGCGATGGGGCTGCGCGCCGGGCCAGGTGTCGCGGCGACGCTGCAAGCAATCGAACGGCGATGGATGGCAGAGCAGTTTCCCGGCAACGCACGCGTCGCGGCTATCGCTGCCGAGGAAGTCGATCAGGCCTTGCGGGCGGAGAGATAGGCAAATGCCGCGTCGGCATGGAGCGGACGCGCAAAATAATAGCCCTGTGCGACATCGCAGCCCAGGCCGATCAGTGTCTCAGCCAGTTCCTGGGTTTCGACCCCTTCCGCCGTCGTAGCCATGCCGAGCGCGGAAGCGAGGCCGAGTACCGCGCGCACGATAGCCACCGAGTCGGCGTCGTGCAGCATCGGCGCGATGAAGCTGCGGTCGATCTTGAGCACGTCGATCGGCAGCTTCTGGAGATAGGCAAGGCTCGAATAGCCGGTTCCGAAGTCATCCATCGCGATCAGCACGTCGAGATCATGGATTGCGCGAAGAACATTGGCGATGCCGTCCGGATCGCCGACGATGCAGCTTTCGGTCAGCTCTATCTTCAGCCGATTGCCGGCGATTCCGCTCTCCATCAGCGCAGCATTTATGGCCGCGACGACATCGTCGCGATGGAACTGCACCGCAGATACATTGACCGCCATGTGGACGGGGAGCGGTGCGCCGGCCTTGCGGTCCCATTCGGCGAGGGCACGGGTCGCCGCGCGCAGCGCCCAGCGGCCGAGCGGAACGATCAGTCCGGACTCTTCTGCCACCGGAATGAATTCGGCTGGCGAGATCGAGCCCTTTTCGGGATGATCCCATCGCGCGAGAGCCTCGAAGCCGATGACGTCGCCGCTATGTAGGTCGATCAGGGGCTGGTAGGCGAGCTGGAGCTGATCGCGCTCGATGGCGCGACGCAGTTCGGTTTCCAGGCTGAAGCGCTGGCGCGCCGCTGCGCTGTCGCAGGCCTGATAAATTTCGGCATGGCCGGAATGCTTCGCCCGCTTCATCGCGAACTGGGCATTGCGGATCAGATCCTCGACCGCTTCGATCGTGGGGGACATCATCGCAACGCCGACGGCGCAGTCGATCTTGATCTCGAGGTCGCCAAGCCGGATCGGGGTCGCGAGACAGGCCATCATGCGGCGGGCTGCACGCATCGCCTCCGACGCGTCGTCCGCCACATTGAGCAGTACCGCGAACTCGTCACCGGCCAGACGCGCCAACAGGTCGCCGGCGCGGAGTGCGGAAATCAGCCGGCGCGCGACGGTTATAATCAATTCGTCGCCCGCGAGTGAACCGACGCCTTCGTTGACCCGGCTGAAGCGGGTCAGGTCGACCAGCAGCACCGCGAACTGACGACCCTCTGTCTCGAAATTGGCCATCGCATGCTCGACATGCTCGGCAAATGCTGCGCGATTGGGGAGTCCCGTCAGGCTGTCGCGCAGCATCTGCGAACGCAGTGAGCGCTCGCCTTCGACCTGCTGGGTGCGATCGATCAGCGATACGATGCAGCGGGGAACGGGTGATTCGCTAACCGACAGTAGCGACAGGCGAACCGCAAAATGGCGGCCGCTGATACCGTCGCCCTCCTGCATGTCGAAGGAGCGATCACGCTCGTCCGAGCCAAGGAAGTCAGCAAGCTCGGGCATGAGCGGCAAGGCGATACCGGCACATAGGTCGCGCGCCGCATCGGCTTCCGCGAAGCCGCCGCGACGCTGCGAAAGCTGCAGGAATGCAGTGTTTCTCGCCAGTATCGTAGGTTTCTTGTCGATCAGGCCGACCAGCACAATGGCGATCGGAAGCGTATCGATGAACTCCTGCTGCGCAGCAGTGCGCGGCGTATCGAGCAGCTCCTGCAACGCTACCGGCAGCATCTGCAAAGACAATGGCGAGCGGTCTTCGATCCGCTCGGAAGTCTTGATGATCTCGGTTTTGGCCGGCCGCATGGTCTAACCGCATTAGCAGCGCAGGGTTAACGCACTCTTTCGAAGGGCTTAGGTAAAGTCTCAGCCGAAACGATTGTCGCGCGGGAAGCCGATCGGCGGCATCCGCCCTGCAGCACCCCGGGCCGCCCGCCACGGCGTGAGATCAGTTTCGCTCCGCGTCCGCCCCTTGTCGCCGCCCATCGTCCAGCTCAGCCCGGCATCCAGCCTGAAGCTGATCGCATCAGACAGGCCGCCATCCTTGTAACGCTGAATGGTCACGCCCTGTCCGCGCGCCATGCGCGGCAGCTCGGCCAGGGGGAACACGACCATCTTGCGATTGTCGCCGATCGCGGCGACGTAATCGTCGGCCTGGCCGATCTGGTGGATCACCTTGAGCCGCCCGCCCTCTCGTAGGTTGACGACCTGCTTACCCTTGCGGGTTTCGGCGGTAACGTCCGCCATGTCCACGACGAAGCCCTTGCCCTCGGCCGATACGAGCAACAGCTCGATTCCAGGCTTCGCCACGAGCAATGTCGCGACTCGTGCGTCGGCCTCCACGTCCGCAAACAGGCGCACCGGTTCCCCGAAACCGCGGCCACCCGGCAGCCTGTCGGCGGGCAGCGTATAGAAGCGGCCCTGATCGGTCGCGAGCAGGATGCGATCGGTGGTCTGCGCCCGGACCGCATAGGCCGGGCCGTCACCCTCCTTGAACTTCACCGTCGCGAGAGCGGCGTCGTCGACATGGCCCTTCATCGCGCGAATCCAGCCGCGCTGCGACAGGATCACCGTCACCGGTTCGCGCTCGACCATCGCTTCGAGCGGGATTTCGCGCGCCGGGCCGGCTTCCGAGAGGGTCGTCCTGCGCGCGCCCAGTCGGGTCTCCGGACCATAGCGGTCGCGTAGCGCGACCAGGTCGCGCTTCATCCGGGTCCGTTGGCGCGCGGGGCTCTCGATGAGCGCCTCCAGCCCCTTGCCTTCGGCGTCGAGCGTGTCGCGCTCTTTCTTGATCTCATATTCCTCGAGCCGCCGCAGGCTGCGCAGCCGCATGTTGAGGATCGCCTCGGCCTGGCGATCGGTCAGGCCGAATTCGGCGATCATCACCGGCTTGGGCTCGTCCTCCTCGCGGATGATCTGAATCACGCGATCCAGGTTGAGATAGGTGATCAAATAGCCGTCGAGCAATTCTATACGGTCGGCGATCTTCGCCAGCCGATGCTGCGACCTCCGAACAAGCACGTCGAACTGGTGCTTGAGCCATGCCGCGAGCGCCGCCTTGAGGCTCATCACGCCCGGCGTGCGGTTTTCATCGAGCACGTTGAGGTTGAGCGGAACGCGGACCTCCAGATCGGTGAGCCGGAACAGGCTTTCCGTCAGCATGCCGGCATCAACGGTGCGGCTGCGCGGCTCGAGGATGATGCGGATCTCCTCGTCGCTCTCGTCGCGAACGTCGGCCAGGATCGGCAGCTTCTTGTCGTTAATGAGTTCGGCGATCTGCTCGATCAGCTTCGATTTTTGAACCTGGAACGGAATCTGTTGGACCACGAGGTGCCACCCTCCGCCCTTCTCGTCGACCCTCTCGATCAGCGCGCGAACGCGGAAGGCGCCGCGCCCGCTGGCATAGGCGTCGGCGATCGACGTCGCGCCGTCGACCAGCACGCCCCCCGTCGGAAAGTCCGGGCCCTGCACGAACTGCATCAGCTCGGCAGTCTCTGCCTCCGGCTTGTCGATCAGATGCACCGCGGCGTCGACAAGCTCGGCGACATTGTGCGGGGGGATCGAGGTGGCCATGCCGACGGCGATGCCACTGGCGCCGTTGGCGAGCAGGTTGGGGAACAGGCCCGGGAAGATCTCCGGCTCTTCCTCCTCGCCATTATAGGTCGGGCGGAAATCGACGGTGCCTTCGTCGAGGCCCGCCATCAGCTCGCCGGCCGCGGCAGTCAGCCGCGCCTCGGTGTAGCGCATCGCCGCGGCATTATCGCCATCGACATTGCCGAAATTGCCCTGCCCGTCGACCAGCGGATAACGCAGCGAGAAGGTCTGGGCGAGGCGAACCATCGCGTCATAGACAGACTGGTCGCCATGCGGATGATATTTGCCGATCACGTCGCCGACGACGCGCGCACATTTCTTGTAGCCGGAGGCGGGATCGAGCCGCAGCAGCCGCATCGCCCAGAGCAGCCGGCGGTGGACCGGTTTCAGCCCGTCGCGGACGTCGGGCAGCGAGCGTGCGGTGATCGTCGACAGAGCATAGACCAGATAGCGGTCCGACAGAGCGCTATCGAATGGAGTATTGCGGATGCTGTCGTCGGGCAACTCGGCGAGATCGGTCATGGCCGGGTATTAGGGTGGGCTTGGCAATCGGACAAGGACGTGGCGATAACAGACATATCGATATCACGGGAGCGACTTATGCATCATCGTCTGCTTGCAGCCACCGCCATCGCCGCCCTGCTCCCCTTCGCTGCCCATGCCGACGAAGGGATGTGGACCTTCGATGCCTTCCCCGCCGCGAAGGTAAAGGCGGCCTACGGCGCTGCGCCTGATCAGGCCTGGCTGGATCGTGTGCGGCAATCGGCAGTGCGGTTGACCGGGGGCTGTTCCGCGTCGGTGGTGTCGCTGCAGGGGCTGGTGCTGACCAACAACCACTGCGTCGTCGACTGCGCCCAGGCTTTATCGAGTGCCGACAATGACCTGATGAAGAACGGCTTCGTTGCCGCCGACAAGGCCAAGGAGCTGAAATGCCCCGGCCAGCAGGCGGAGATCGTGACCTCGATCACCGACGTCACCGCCGATGTCCAGAAGGCCATCGGCGCCAACAGCGGAGCCGCCTTCACCAAGGCACGCGACGCGGCGATCTCGACGATCGAAAAGCAGAGCTGCACGGATCCGGCGCGCGAACGTTGTCAGGTGGTGACCTTGTTCGGCGGCGGTCAGTACAAGCTGTACCGCTATCGCAAATATTCAGACGTCCGGCTCGTCTATGCGCCGGAGTTCCAGGCGGCTTTCTTCGGCGGCGATCCCGACAATTTCAACTTCCCCCGCTACGACATCGATGCCGCATTCCTGCGCCTGTACGAAAATGGCACGCCGGCCATGACAAAGGCGCATCTGACATGGAACGCACGCGCGCCGAAGGCCGGAGAGCTGACCTATGTGGTGGGCAATCCGGGTAGCACGCAGCGGCTTTACACCCAGGCCCAGATCGCCTTCCAACGCGACACCGCCCTGCCCACGACCGAATTGCTGCTGTCCGAACTGCGCGGCCGGCTGATCAGCGCGATGGCGACCGACGAAGAGAAAAACCGCACCGGTTCAGACCAGCTGTTCGGCATCGAGAACAGCTTCAAGGCATATTATGGCCAGTGGCAGGCCCTGCTCGACCCGGCATTCTCGGGCAAGCTCGCCACCAGCGAGCAGGCGTTGCGCGCCAGGGTGGCCGCCGACCCGACGCTGAGCGCCAAGGTCGGCAATCCCTGGGAGGAGGTCGAGAAGGCCGTCACTGCCTATCGTACCTTCTTTGACGACTATACCTGGCTGGAGCGGCGCCCCACCCTGTCCGAGCTCTTCTACGACGCACGACGCATCGTTCGCTCGGCGCAGGAGCGAGCCAAGCCCAACGCCGAGCGCCTGCCGGAATATGGCGACGCGCGCCTGCCGCTGCTCGAGAAGGAACTGACCGATCCCCGCCCGATCTATCCCTGGCTCGAAGAGCTCGAAATCGGGATGTGGCTTTCGAAGGCGCGGGAACATCTGACGGTCGATGCCCCCGCGGTGAAGCGGTTGCTAGGCAAGGAATCGCCGGAGGCTCTGGCCAAGCGGCTCGTCTCCGGCACCAAGCTGGCCGACCCCGCGGTGCGCAAGACGCTGTATGACGGCGGGCTCGCCGCCGTCCAAGCGTCGGACGATCCGCTGATCAAGTTCGTGCTGGCCAACGACGCGGACGCTCGCGCCGTGCTGCAGCGCTATCGCGCCGAATATGATGCGCCCGTCACCGCGGCCCAGTCACGGCTCGCGCTCGCCCGCTTCGCCGCCTATGGCAACGACATCTATCCCGACGCGACCTTCACGCTGAGGATCAGCTATGGCGCGGTTCAAGGTTGGACTTACCAGGGCCAGGCGGTGCCGGATCGCACCCTGTTCGGCGGCCTTTATGAACGGGCGACCGGCGCAGCACCGTTCGACCTTCCACCGAAATGGGCCGCCGCCGAAGCCACTATCGACAAGACCCGCGTCATCAATTTCGTCACTACGAACGACATCATCGGCGGCAATTCGGGCTCACCCGTGATTGCGGCGGATGGTTCGGTCATCGGCGCGGCCTTCGACGGCAACATCCACTCGCTGGGCGGAGCCTATGGCTATGACGCCAGCGTAAACCGCACGGTCGCCGTCTCGACGGGCGCAGTCGAGGAGGCTCTCACCAAGGTCTATCCTGCACCGGGGCTGCTGAAGGAACTACGCGGACGCTGATCGCCCGCACGGGGCATCGACCGGTCTCGCAGGCAGCTGAGCGCGCGCTCAGCTGCCGATGCTGCATCATGTTGCGGCGGGAGCGCCACCGCCCGCGGTGGCCGCAGCTATTTCAGCTTGTCGATCTGTTCCTGCATGGCGGCGAGCTGCGCCTTGAGCTGTTCCACCTCGTTGCGCGGCGCTGTCGGCGGCGTCGGCGTACCTGCGGCCGAAGCGGGGCCGGCGGCACCGCCCTTCGGCTTGAAAGCACTCGCGGCCGCTTCGAACATCTCCATGTTGCGCTTGGCAATCTCCGCGAAAGGACCGCCGGAAAACGCGCCCTCCATCGCCTGGCGGAACTGGGTCTGGTTGCGGCGGAACGCATCCATCGATGCTTCGAGATATTGCGGCACCATCGACTGCATCGAATCGCCATAGAGCGAGATCAGCTGGCGCAGGAAGCTGACCGGCAGCATCGTCTGGCCGCGGGTCTCTTCTTCCATTATGATCTGTGTTAGGACGTTATGGGTGATGTCATCTTCGGTCTTGGCGTCGATCACCTTGAAATCGCGCCCCTCGCGCGTCATCGCGGCAAGGTGATCTAGCGTGATGTAGCTCGAAGTTTCCGTATTATATAAGCGGCGATTGGCGTATTTCTTGATGATGACCGTACCCGAACCGTCCGATGATTTCGCCATGATACCCCACCTGCCAACTAAATCCGTGTGCAGCATAGCATCGAATCATGCCGCGCCGCAACACAGGCCGCGTCCGCTGCCGCTCTTCCTCGAGATGCTGCGCAACGAAACATCGAACGACGTGGTGCGGCTGCGCAAGGCCCTGGCCGGGTTGAAGTCGTACCAGACCGCCTCGCGACCGCCGCGGCCGCCTGCGCCACCGGTCATCGGCCGGATAGGCCGCGTCTCGCTGCGCAGCTATGGCGGGCAAGGGCGGCCCGTTCTGTTCGTGCCTTCGTTGATCAATGGTTCGGAGATCCTTGATCTCACGGCGGAAAACTCGATGATGCGGGGCCTTGCGGCCTGTGGCCTGAATCCCGTTCTGCTCGACTGGGGCTGTCCCGAAACCAGCGAACAGGATCTCGATGTCGGCGGGCATGTCGAACATTATGTCATACCTGCACTCGATATTATCGGTCGCGACGCGGCGTTGGCGGGATATTGCCTGGGCGGAACGATGAGCATCGCCGCCGCCGCGCTCAGACCGCCAAAAGCTCTCGTCCTCATTGCGGCACCTTGGGATTTCCGCGGTTTTCCTTCGCAGACGCGGAACGATCTGCAGCAATTATGGAATGCCGCGGAGCCAGTGGCGCGCGCCTTCGGGCTGTTGCCTGCAGAGATCTTGCAGCAAATCTTCTGGCAGATCGACCCGTCCCGCACCGTCGCGAAGTTCGAAAATTTCGCCGGCAAGGATCCCTCGAGTCCGGAGGGTCAGAATTACGTCGCAGTGGAGGACTGGGCCAATGACGGCCCGCCGATGCCGCTCGCCGCCGGCCGTGAGCTGATGGAGGAACTCATGGTAGGGAATGCCAGTGGCCGCGGCGTTTGGCAGGTCGGCGGGCGCATTGTCGATCCCGCCGCGCTCGATATGCCGGTGCTCAACATCATCTCCACGACGGATCGGATTACGCCGGCGGAAAGCGCCTGGGCTGGGGGCGAACGGATTGCTCTCGCAGAGGGGCATGTCGGAATGATCGTTGGCCGCAAAGCGCCCGCGTCGCTGTGGCGGCGCCTGGGCACATGGCTTTCGCAGTTGCAGAAGTCCTGATAGTGATTGAGCGGACTATTCCATAGGTTTTCAGAGCCTGGCAATACGGCCGGGCTATTCGCATATGCACAAAAGTGGGAGATGGGACTATGAGCGACATTGTCATCACGGGTGCCAAGCGCACTGCAGTCGGTAGCTTCCTCGGTGCTTTCGCAACGACTCCGGCCCACGAACTCGGCCGTGTGGCAATCCAAGCTGCGCTGGCGCAAGCGGGCGTCGACGGTGGCGAGGTCCAGGAAGCGATCCTCGGTCAGGTGCTCACGGCCGGTCAGGGACAGAACCCGGCCCGGCAAGCCGCAATGAACGCCGGCCTCCCCAAGGAGGCGACCGCATTCGGCATCAATCAGGTCTGCGGATCGGGGCTCCGCGCGGTTGCCCTGGCGGCCCAGTCGATCCGCTGCGGCGACGCGCGAGTAGTGGTCGCCGGCGGCCAGGAGAGCATGTCGCTGTCCGCCCACGCGCAGAATCTTCGTACCGGAACGAGGCTCGGTAACAGTTCGCTCGTCGACACGATGATCGTCGACGGCCTTACGGACGTGTTCAACGGCTATCATATGGGCATCACCGCCGAGAACCTGGCCGAAAAATACCAGATCAGCCGCGCCGAGCAGGACGAGTTTTCGGTGAGCAGCCAAAACAAGGCGGAAGCCGCGCAGGCGGCCGGTCGCTTCAATGACGAGATCGCCGGCGTCGCCGTCAAGAGCCGCAAGGGTGAGACAATCGTGGACCGCGACGAATATATCCGGCTTGGCGCCACCATTGACGCGATGTCGGGCCTCAAGCCGGCGTTCAAGAAGGACGGCACCGTCACCGCGGCGAATGCCAGCGGCCTCAACGATGGCGCCGCCGCCCTGGTGCTGATGTCGGCGGAGGATGCGGCTACACGCGGCAGCGCCGTGCTTGGCCGAATTGCGAGCTGGGCCACGTGCGGCGTGGACCCGTCGATCATGGGTATCGGCCCGGCCCCGGCAAGCAAGCTCGCCCTGGAACGGGCCGGATGGAAACTGTCCGATCTCGACCTCATCGAGGCCAATGAGGCGTTCGCGGCCCAGGCGCTCGCCGTCGGCAAGGAACTCGGCTGGGACAGCGACATCGTCAACGTCAATGGCGGAGCGATCGCGATCGGCCATCCGATCGGCGCTTCGGGCGCACGCGTGCTGACGACCCTGCTCTACGAGATGGCGCGGCGGGACGCGAAGAAGGGGCTCGTCACCTTGTGCATCGGCGGCGGCATGGGGATCGCCATGTGCATCGAGCGGTAGGCTGCCCAGCAGCACCAAAGGCGCCATCAAGGAAATCCACGGCCCTTTTTAACCCGGCGTCAACCAATCCGGTGTCTAATCCCGCGGTCTGGTACAACCGAGGGAAATTCATGTCCGACGCCATCGAACAGGACGGCGCACTGCCCGGCAAGCGGACGCGGCAACGCGATTCGCTGTTGCTGATGGGAACGATCAAGGCGGCCGGCGACTATGCGCGCCAGACGCAACCGATTCGCGTGCGTAACCTGTCGTCGACCGGCCTGATGGCGGACGCACAGTTGAGCTACGACCTCGGCGCCAGCGTCGAAGTCGGCCTGCGTGGTATCGGCATCGTCTCGGGAGAGATCGTCTGGGTGCGCGGCGGGCGAATCGGGATTACCTTCGCCGAAGCCATCGACCCGAAAAAAGCGCGCCGGCCGGTCGTCGGCGCCCCGGACGAGCATCTCCGCAAGATCGTCGATATCGGGAAGATCCGCCGGCCTGGATTGAGGATCGACTGACCCTCAATCCCCGAGCTGGCGTTGTTCAGAGGCGGGCCAGCGCCTCTTTAATTCGAAGTTTCTGCTTCTTTAGCTCGCTGATGAGCACGGTATCGGGCGCGGGCCGTTGCGACTCCGCCGCGATACGGGCTTCAATGCCGGCGTGCTTGGCGAGCATTGCGGAAGAATGGGTAGTCAACATCAAGACTGTCTCCTTTCATCTCCGACTGGGCCGTTCAATAAATCACGATTCGAAGCGCCTGTCTCTCCCAAAAAAAAGCCTGATCCGAACTTGAACACGACTGGCCGCGACGCGTCGGAAACATGATTCGCAGCGGCGCTCCTGGCTGTCGACGGGGTTGAGCGCGGCCCTGATATACCGCTAGAATCATTTCGCCTGGTGCCGGTTTGGAGCGAGTCGATTGGACAGTGAAGTCATTGCGCGACGAATCGAAATCCTCAAGCAGGAGCATGGCGACCTCGATGCTGCGATCGAGGCGCTGCTCACCGCCCCCGCCATCGATCAGCTCCAGATCGCTCGCATCAAGAAGCGTAAGCTGCGGCTGAAAGACGAGATTGCTCTGCTCGAAGACATGCTAATTCCGGACATCATCGCATAGCCAGCTGCACGCGCGGGTGTTTTGGGAATCGCCATTGCGCAGCGGCTTCCCGCGCCGGATGTGGTGGGCTCCCGCAAGATCCAGCGGTCGAAAGATTATCGGAAGAGCGATCGGCAGACGGCTGATCGGCTCGCAAATGAGCGGAGGGCATCAGACGTTCGAGGACAAAAAACGCGAGGAGCTTACTCCTCGCGGCTAACCTTCTCGTTGCGCTCGTGGCGTTCCTGGGCCTCGACGGTCATGGTCGCAATAGGGCGGGCTTCGAGACGGCCGAGCGAAATAGGTTCGCCGGTCACTTCGCAATAGCCATATTCGCCCTCTTCGATGCGCCGTAGCGCGGCGTCGATCTTGGAGATGAGCTTGCGCTGGCGATCGCGGGTGCGAAGCTCGATCGACCAATCGGTTTCACTCGATGCGCGATCGGTGAGATCGGGCTCGCGGAGCGAGTCGACCTGGAGCTGCTGGAGCGTGCCTGCCGATTCCTTGAGAATCGACTCCTTCCAGTCGAGCAGCTTCGCCTTGAAATACGCCAATTGGCGATCATTCATGAAACGTTCGTCGGGGGAAGGCCTGTAACCGTCGAAATCTGCAGCCACGTTCACCGGTTCCCGACCATTAAACACGTCACTCAGCGACGATGCCATACGACTCTCCGCCATACCCTTCGGCAACAACCGGACTTGTTAGCCATCGCCATTGCCGCCCGCGGGCCTATAGACAGCGCTACGCCCGCACACAAGCGCGGAGCTGTGCGCGGGCGTCGAATTTCCAGGCCTGTAAGCCGTGGTCAACCCGCCGGAGGCGTCGCTCCCTTTGCCGCAGCTTCGAGCTGCGCCTGGGTCATGCCGATCACCGCGCCGTTCGGGCCGGCGGCGATCGCGCTCTTGGGAAGCTTCGCCTTGGCGTTGGGCGTGGCAACGGTCACCAGATCGCCCTCGACAGCCTCGATCGTGCCGACCGCACCGCCATTCTGATCGGTTACGATTGTGCCGGGCTTCAGCGAAGCCAGGAATTGCTGCTGCTGGCTTGCCGCCGCGCCCTTGGCGGCCGTCTCGAGTTCGGCTTTGGTCATGCCGAGCAGCAAGCCCTTGTCACCCTTGGCAAAGGACGAGGTAGGGACGCTCGCCTTCACTGTGCCGGTGTCGATTACCGCGATATCGCCGTTCACCGATGCGATCGTACCGACCGCACCGCCATTGGCATCCGTTACCGCTGCTCCGGTCGTTACGGTAGCCGCAGCGGCGGGCGCCGAACCCGTTGCCTGCGCCAGGACCGGCGCAGATGCGCTTGCCGCAAGCAATGCCGTAGCCAGAAAAGCAGTTCGCAAAGTCACATCCATACTCCTCATGTGTGGTCGTTCGAGAGACACATATGCAAAGTGACGCAACACGCGACGATAGGTTCCCTGCCGTTTCGATTAAATGCGCCGCGAGCAAGGCGGAGTGCGAGGGCGTTCCTCATAGACGGCGCAACATCGGCCTGCCTTGTCGGTTTGCTCCCCCCAATCCCCTGGTGGTTGCGCCGATATTGCTTCGAGGCCATAGGGCGGCGATGCATGATATCCGCCTGATCCGCGACGCCCCCACCGCATTCGACGCAGCTCTCGCCCGGCGTGGCGCGGCGCCTGCGTCCAGCGCGCTGCTTGCGCTCGACGAGCGACGCCGTGCCATCGCTACTGAATTGCAGGCGGCCCAGGGCCGCCGCAACGAAGCCTCCAAGGCGATCGGCCAGGCCAAGGCACAAAAGGACGAGGCGACCGCGTCGGCGCTGATGGCCGAGGTCGCCCTCCTCAAGGAGAAGATGCCCGTGCTGGAGGCAGAGGGCAGTGAGGTCGATCAGGCGCTCAGCGCTGCGCTGGCGGCCATCCCCAACCTGCCCGCGGATGGCGTTCCGCAAGGCAGCGACGAGGACGGCAATGTCGAGCAGCACCGTTGGGGAACACCGTCCAGCTTCGACTTTCCTGCGCGCGAGCATCCCGACTTCGCCGGGCCGCTTGGACTCGACTTCGAAGCCGCGGCGCTTATCTCTGGCGCGCGCTTCGCCGTCCTGAAGGGTGGCATGGCGAGGCTGCAGCGCGCGCTTGGCGCGTTCATGCTCGATCGTCAGACCGCCCGCGGCTTCACCGAGGTCATCCCCCCGCTATTGGTGCGGGATGAGGCGATGTTTGGCACCGGGCAGCTTCCCAAATTCGCCGAGGACCTGTTCCAGACGACTGACGGCCGCTGGCTAATTCCCACTGCCGAAGTGAGCCTCACCAACATGGTGCGCGACCAGATCCTGGCCGAAGCAGAGCTCCCGTTCAGGTTCACCGCGCTGACGCAGTGCTTCAGGTCCGAAGCCGGCGCGGCCGGACGCGACACGCGCGGACTGATCCGCCAGCACCAGTTCGAGAAGGTCGAACTGGTGGCGATCGCCGCGCCCGAGCAGTCCGAGGCAATCCATGAGGAAATGACCAAGGCAGCCGAGGCCATCCTGGAGGCGCTGGAGCTTCCCTACCGCCGAATGCTGCTCTGCACCGGTGACATGGGCTTTACCGCGCGCAAGACCTTCGATCTGGAGGTCTGGCTGCCCGGGCAGGCGCGTTACCGCGAGATCAGCAGCATCTCGAACTGCGGCGACTTCCAGGCGCGACGAATGAACGCCCGCTATCGGCCCTCGGGTGAAGCGAAGGGGACCCGCTTCGTGCATACGCTCAACGGCTCCGGGCTGGCAGTGGGCCGGACGCTGGTCGCGGTGCTGGAAAACTACCAGCAGGCGGATGGATCGGTGCGGATACCCGAGGCGCTGCTGCCCTATATGGGCGGAGTTACCGAGCTGCGGCCGGTATGAGCCGGATGCTCGTGGCCCAGAGTGATTTCAAGTCAGATGGCATCATCTGACGAACCGGGAATCGCGCAACAAAAACTCGATCCTGATCCCTGGTGTTTTTGTGACGGCAGCAGCGCGGCCGGGGTGGCAAGCCGGGCCAAGACTGCTAACAGATTGGGATGGCGTTGCTGAACCATTGCTCGACCACGTCTGCGCTGATGGCGCTGATGCTCACATCGGCCTGCATTCCAGCTCCTGATCGCCCTGCACCGCGCGCGCCCGCGCCGCCTCCACCGCGCGTCCAGCGCACCGTGCCGCCACCCAGCCCGCCGCCCGCGGCCGCACCGGTCGAGGAGCAACCGGCCCCTGGCCCGCCTCCCCCCGCAGTCTCGGAGAATGCCCCAGTACCGCCGCCGCCCGCCTGGCAGGTCAGAACGGTGACGCCTTCGGCCGTCGAAGTAGCGGCATCGACTTATGTGGTAAAACGGGGAGACACGCTGCGCGCCGTTTCAGATCGGACCGGCGCCGGATCCGAAGCGATCGCGCGGGCCAACGGCATCGCACCGCCGTTCAAGATCATCGTCGGGCAGAAGCTGAAGATCCCCGGCGGCCGCTATCATCGGGTCGGCAAGGGCGAGACCGGAATTGCCATTTCGCGCGGCTATGGCGTGGAATGGACGCGCATCGCCCAGCTCAATCAGCTCGAGGAGCCCTATATCCTCCGCGAGGGCCAGCGGCTGCTGCTGCCAAGCCGAAAAGAAGTCGCGCGCATGACCGCAGACGAGCGGGCGGCCGCGTTCAGGCTCGACATCGAGGACCTGATCACCGGTTCGGAACCGGCGCTCGCCACCCGCGAGACGCCCAAGCCGCCGGTGACGACGCCCAAGGCGGTAGCCCCGACCATCGCCGTCGCCGAGCCGCCGCGCTTCACCGGCCGGTTCGACTGGCCGGTGCGCGGACCGATCCTGCGCAATTTCGGCAGATATTCGGGCGGCCAGCAGAATGACGGCATCAATATCGGCGTCGAGCGCGGCAGCGCGATCACCGCCGCCGCCGATGGCGTGGTTGCCTATGTGGGGCAGGACATCCCGGCCTATGGCACGTTGATCCTGCTGCGCCACGGCGACGGCTGGCTCAGCGCCTATGGCTATGCCGACAGCATCACCGTCAGCCGCGGACAGAAGGTGGTGCGCGGCCAGACCATCGCAAAGAGCGGGGCGAGCCCATATAGCGGCGAGCCCCAGCTTCACTTCGAGATCCGCAACGGCCGCAAGCCGGTCAATCCGATGATTTATCTGCCCTCACGGAGCTGATCCCGCGTTCAGCCGAACGTGCCGGCATCCGGCTCCGGAGTGGCCCCACTGCGCTCCTCGTTCCGGGCGGCCGCCAGAGCATTGGCGATCGTCCCCTTGAAGCGGGCCTGTGGTGGGCGGACGCCATGGGCGAACAATACGCGCCTGATCGGCGCGCGCGTGCCGGTCAGATAGAGAGCGGCGCCTTGGCGATGAGCCTTTGCGGCCAGCGCCTTGATCGTGGCGGCGGCTGTCGAATCGAGAATCGACACGTTCGCAAAGTCGATGACATAGACCTTCGGATGCTCGCCGATCCGATCGAGCGCCGCTCCGACCGCCGCCGCGGCGCCAAAGAAGAAGGCGCCGGAAATCCGATAGACGAGGATGTCGGGATCGGTTGCGAACTCGGAATCATAGCGATTCCGATCACCGCCCGCATCATCGGCCATGTCCTGTTGAACCAATGGCCGCGGATCTTCGACCTCCACCGCCTGCGCCATGCGATGGAGGAACAGCAGCGTCCCGACACCGAAGCCAACCAATATCCCCTCGGTCAGATCGCGGAACACGACCAGCAGGAAGGTCAGCAGCAGCACGATCGCATCGCCGCGCGAGGTGCGCAGCAGTAGAACGAACTCATGCTTCTCGGCCATGTTCCAGCACACCATCGCCAGCACCGCCGCGAGAGCGGCCAGCGGTACATAGCTCGCGAGCGGCGCCGCCAGCAGTATGAACAGCAGCAGAAATACCGAATGCAGAATGCCCGCGACTGGGCCATGCGCGCCCGCCCGCACATTGGTTGCGGTACGGGCGATAGTCCCGGTGACACAGATGCCGCCGAACAGCGCGGACCCTATATTCGCCGCGCCTTGGGCGACCAGCTCGGCGTTGGACCGGTGGCGGCGGCCCGTCATCCCGTCTGCGACTACCGCCGAAAGCAGGCTTTCGATGCTCCCAAGCAGCGCGAAGGACAAGGCCGCCGGCAGCACCAACTGGATCCGGTCCAGCGACAGCACGGGCAGATGCGGCACCGGAAGCGATTGGGGAATGCCGCCAAAGCGGGTTCCGATCGTCTCCACCGGAAGGCTGCACAGTCGGCTCAACAGCGCAGCGAGCACGATGGCGATGACGAAGGCGGGCCAGTGTGGACGGAAATGCCGGACCGCGATGATCACCCCGATCGAGATCAAGGCGACCGCGACGGCGGCGGCATTGACCGTTGGCAGGGCGCTACCCAGTGCCTCAAGCTTGGAAATGATCGCGCCTGGCTCGCGCCCCGCGAGCGTCAGACCAAGCAGATCCTTGACCTGGCTCGCGAAAATCACGACCGCGATGCCGGAGGTGAACCCGACCGTGACGGGATAGGGGATATATTTTATGAAGGTGCCCAGCCTCAAAAAGCCGATGGTAAGCAGCATCAGCCCGGAGAGCATGGTCGCAAGGATCAGTCCGTCGAGACCGTAGCGCCCGACCGTCGCCGCAACGAGTATGATGAACGCCCCGGCCGGGCCGCCGATCTGGAACCGGCTTCCACCAAGTGCCGATACGATGAACCCGCCGACGATCGCCGTATACAGCCCGCGATCCGGCGTGACACCTGACGCGATCGCGATGGCCATCGAAAGTGGCAGGGCGACGATCGCGACGGTAAAGCCCGCGACCGCATCGGCCTTGATATCGGGAAGCCCGTAGCGATCTCGCAAAATGGTGACGAGCTTGGGCGTGAACATCTCGCGAAAGCTGGGCTCCGCCTTGCCGGTTGCGACAGCATGTTTTCCGTTCATGGCCATTGCGTCAGCTCGGCCTGCCGTTCGGATTGTCGGCGCGCTTGAGCCGCACGCCGCGTCCCAGGCCGACGCTTGCCGCGCTGCTGCCGATCAGCTCGACCCCGGCCCTGTCGAACGCTTCGATGATCTTGGTGAGGGTGTCGATGACGCCGCGCACGGTTCCTTCACTCGCCTCCATCCGCTGGATGGTTGGCAACGACACGCCCGACAGTTCGGCGAGCTGCCGTTGGTCGATTCCCAGCAGGGCTCTGGCAGCCCGCATTTGCGCGGCGGTGATCATAAATGAACTCTCAAATTTGGCGTTCAGCATAGCATCATTGATGTTTAAAACATCTCTTTTGATTTAAATCCGATCTTGGCCGTTCACCCGGGCAGCAGCCGGACCGTCGGCCAAGGGACCAGGTTCAGCGCCCCCCCTCGCAATTTGCCGCGAAAGCGCTTATGTGCGCGCGCTCCATGGCAATCAAACTCCCCTCCCCGCCGAAAGTCGGCATGGTGTCGCTCGGCTGTCCGAAGAACCTGGTCGACAGCGAACGCATCCTCACCAAGCTCCGTGCGGACGGCTACGGGCTGTCGCCCGATTATGCCGGTGCCGATGTCGTGCTGGTCAACACCTGCGGCTTCCTGGACAGCGCCAAGGAGGAGAGCCTCGACGCGATCGGCGAAGCCATCGCCGAAAATGGGCGAGTGATCGTCACCGGCTGCATGGGCGACGAAGCAGAGCGCATCCGCGCCCGTTTTCCCAACGTCCTCGCCGTCACCGGCGCGCACCAATATGAAGCGGTGGTCGGCGCGGTGCATGAAGCGGCTCCGGTGACGGCGTCGCCCTATATGGATCTGGTGCCCGACGCCGGCCTCAAGCTGACGCCGCGCCACTACAGCTATCTGAAGATTTCGGAGGGCTGCAATCATCGCTGCAGCTTCTGCATCATCCCGTCGATCCGCGGCGACCTGGTGAGCCGGCGGCCCGACGCGATCCTGCGGGAGGCGGAGAAGCTGGTTGCGGCCGGCACGCGCGAGCTGCTGGTGATCAGCCAGGACACGTCGGCCTATGGGCTCGACCTGAAGCACGCAGATTACCCGCTCAAGGGCGGAAGCGAGGTGCGCGCCCATATGACCGACCTCGCCCGAGAACTCGGCAAGCTCGGCGCATGGGTACGGCTCCACTATGTCTATCCCTATCCGCACGTCGACCATGTCATCCCACTGATGGCCGATGGGCTGGTGCTGCCCTATCTCGATATTCCGTTCCAGCACGCGTCACCCAGGGTGCTGAAGGCGATGAAACGCCCGGCCAACGACGCGAAGGTACTCGAACGGCTCGCCGCGTGGCGCGCGATCTGCCCCGACATCGCGGTGCGCTCGTCCTTCGTGGTCGGCTTTCCCGGTGAGACCGAGGAGGATTTCCAGTATCTGCTCGACTGGCTCGATGAGGCACAGCTCGACCGTGTCGGCGCGTTCCGCTTCGAGCCCGTCGCGGGTGCTGCCGCCAATGCGCTGCCGAACGCCGTGCCCGATGAGATCAAGGAAGAGCGTTACGCGCGGATCATGGAGCGGACCGCCGCAATCTCCGCCGCGAAGCTCGAGGCGAAGATCGGCCGGACTCTGGATGTGATCATCGATCTGGTGGATGGCGAAGGCGGCGCGACCGGCCGCTCGAAGGCCGACGCGCCCGAGATCGATGGCGAAGTTCACCTCCGCGACGCCGGCACTCTGGCGTCGGGCGATATCGTCAGAGTCGAGATCGAGGATGCCGACGAGCACGACCTGTTCGGGGTGCAGGTCGGCTGACCTGCCCTCCGTTGGTCACGCCATCGGCGGCAATTTGTCGATCAGCTTGTCGAGCGTCAGCGGGTACTCTCTGAGCCGGATGCCGGTGGCATTGTAGATCGCGTTGGCGACCGCCGCGCCGGCACCGCAGATGCCGAGCTCGCCCACGCCCTTCGCCTTCATCGGCGAACTCTTGTCATCGAGTTCATCGACAAAGAACACGTCCTGCTCGGGTATGTCGGCATGGACCGGCACATGATATTCGGCGAGATCATGGTTGACGAAGAAGCCGAAACGCTTGTCGACCAGCAATTCCTCCATGAGCGCCGCTCCGACCCCCATCGTCATGGCGCCGATTACCTGGCTGCGCGCCGACTTTGGGTTGAGGATACGGCCGGCTGCGAACGCACCACCCTGCCGGCGGACGCGCACCTCGCCGGTTGCCGCATCGACGCCGGCTTCGCAGAAGTGTGCGCCGAACGTCGCCTGAGCATAGCGTTTCGAAAGATCGCCGAACTCAATCTTGTCCTCGACACTCACGCCCTCGGCTCCCGCCGCGTCGCCAAGGCGCACGCGCCGGTTGCCGCCGACGATATAGCCATCGGCGAAATCAACATCGGCAGCGTTGAAGCCGGCCTTCTGCGCTACCGTCGTGCGCAGCAGCATGCAGGCCGCATAGACGCCTGCGGTCGAGCTGTTTCCGCCCCACTGCCCACCCGAGCCCGACGACGCCGGAAAGCGGCTGTCACCGAGCCGCACAACGACCTTATCGAGCGGCACGCCCATCACTTCGGCGGCAGTCTGGGCGATGATCGTATAGCTGCCCGTGCCGATATCGGTCATATCTGTTTCGATGGTGACGACGCCCCTGCCATCAAGAACGGCGCGCGCACCCGAGGTGGTGGCGAGATTGGCGCGGAACGCCGATGCCATGCCCATGCCCACCAGCCAGCGCCCGTCGCGCACCTGCCCGGGCTTGGGATTCCGCCGCTGCCAGTGGAAACGCTCCGCACCGATCCGCAGGCATTCGACGAGCTTCCGGCTTGAAAAGGGACGAGCCGGGCCCTTTTCCGGATCATATTGGACATCGTTACGAATCCGCAGCTCGACGGGATCGAGGCCCACCTTCTCCGCCAGTTCGTCCATCGCTACTTCGAGCGCCAACATCCCGGCTGCTTCGCCAGGCGCACGCATCGAGTTACCCTCCGGCAAGTCGAGTTCCGCGAGATAATGCGCGGTCATCCTGTTTTTGCCGCCATAAAGGAAGCGGGTCTGTACCGCCGCCGTCTCCGCACCGCCGCCGGGCAGGTCGCCCGACCAGCTTTCGTGAGCGATCGCTTCGATGACACCGTTGCTGTCAGCGCCCAGGCGGACGCGCTGGATCGTTGCCGGGCGATGAACCGTGTTGTTGGGGATCTGCGGCCGCGAGATCGCCACCTTGACCGGCCGTCCCGCCGCCCTTGCGCCGAGGGCCGCCAGCACCGCATCCGCGCGGATCCACAGCTTGGCGCCGAAACCGCCACCGATATAAGGCGAGACGATACGGACGTTCTCCTGGGGCAAGCCGAGCGTTATCGCCATGTCGCGAACGCCCCAGGCCACCATCTGGTTCGATGTCCACAGCGTGAGCCTGTCGCCGTCCCAAGTGGCGATCGAGGCGTGCGGCTCCATCATCATGTGGCTCTGGTCCGGCGTGGTGTAGAGTTCGTCTACTTTCACGGCGGCGCGGGCGAATGCTCCATCGAAGTCGCCCACTTTCGTATCGGCGGGGCCGGCAAAGCTGACCGGCGCTGCGCGGGCATGGCCACGGCTCGCCGCCAGATCGAACGTCCCCTGTCCGGCGGCATAGTCGACCCGCACCAGCTTCGCCGCGTCGCGCGCCTGCTCGAAAGTCTCGGCGACCACCAGCGCCACCGCCTGGTCGAAATGCTCGATCTGCGGCCCCGCGAGCAGCGTCGCCGTATTGGACGGCGAGTTCTTCAGCGGGCCGGCATTGGCCGCCGTAACAATGGTGAGGACACCGGGCGCCGCCTCCGCCTCACGCATGTCGATGGACCTGATCGTCCCCTTGGCGATGGCCGAGCCGACAATCCAGCCATAAGCGGCATTGGGTGCCATGTCGTGCCGCTCATAGGCGTAGGGCGCAGTTCCGGTGACTTTGAGCGGCCCGTCGATGCGGTCATGCGGATGCCCCACCACCCGCTGGCGATCGATTACGTTGTTGGTGGCCGGGGCGTCGAACTTCATGGTCATGCCCCTATCTCCGCCAGCACTGCGCCCAGCGTGCGCCTGACCAGGCTCAGCTTGAAGACGTTGTGTTCTGTGGTACGCGCGCCGAGCGTTACCGATGCGGCTATGGCCTCGGCCCCTTTCAGCTTTTCGGCGGCCTCGACCCGCCAGGGCTTGTGGGCCAGCCCGCCGAAAGCCAAACGCTGGCCGTCGGGGCCCACCACCGCTGCCACCGACACGAGCGCGAAGGCATAGGAGGCGCGGTCGCGGACCTTGCGATAGATTTGCCGTCCGGCAATCGGCGGCGGCAGTACCACGCTGGTGATCATCTCGCCCGGCGCGAGCGCCGTCTCGATATGTGGAGTGTCGCCCGGCAAAAGATGGAAGTCGGCGATCGGGATCGCGCGCGTGGTGCCGTCCAGCCGCACCGTCTCTACCGCCGCATCGAGCACCCGCATCGCCACAGCCATGTCCGACGGATGCGTGGCGATGCAGGCATCGCTCGTTCCCATGATCGCCTGGCCGCGGTTGATACCGCCCAGCGCGGCGCATCCCGATCCCGGCTTGCGCTTATTGCATGGCATGCGAGTGTCGTAAAAATAGGGGCAGCGGGTCCGTTGGAGCAGGTTCCCTGCCGTCGTTGCCTTGTTGCGGAGCTGGCCCGAAGCGCCAGATACCAACGCGCGGGTCAACACCGGATAGTCCCGACGCACCTGCTTGTCGGCGGCGAGATCGGTGTTGCGCACCAACGCGCCGATGCGCAGGCCGCCGTCCTCGATCTTGTCTATCCTGTCGAGACCAAGATGATTGATGTCGATCAGGAGCGGCGGCGTCTCGATCTGCAGTTTCATCAGGTCGAGCAGATTGGTCCCACCCGCGATGAAACGCGCGCCCGGATGCTCCGCGGCAGCTTTCGCGGCGCTGGCGGGATCGGCGGCGCGCTGATAGGCAAAGGGCCTCATGTCGTGCGTGTTCCGCTTACATCGCGGATTGCAGCGATGATGTTGGGATAGGCCGCGCATCGGCAGATGTTGCCGCTCATCCGCTCGCGTACCTCATCGTCCGAGAAGGTGACATCCAGCAGGTCGGCACTGACATGGCTCGGGATGCCTCGCTCGATTTCCGAGAGCATCGCTACCGCCGAGCATATCTGCCCCGGCGTGCAATAGCCGCATTGATAACCGTCATGCTCGATGAAGGCCTTCTGCAGCGGATGAAGATCCTGCCGCGTGCCGAGCCCCTCGATGGTGGTGACTGCATCCCCGTCATGCATCACCGCCAATGTCAGGCAGCTGTTGATCCGCCGCCCTTCGACGATGACGGTGCACGCACCGCATTGCCCATGATCGCAGCCCTTCTTGCTGCCGGTGAGGTGGAGATGCTCGCGTAGCGCGTCGAGCAAGGTCGTACGCGGGTCCAGCGACAGATCATGATCCTTCCCATTGACGTTCAGCCTCACGGGCATCGGCGTGGCGGGGAGCGATTGCGCAGCCGGGCCCGCCCCGATCGCCGGGGTGGCGGCCAAGCCTGCTGCAGTAGTGGCTCCTGCTGCCAGCACGCTTCGTCGTGTCATCCCATCGCTCCCCCGTTCCAAAGGTGAATTCGTCATGTTCATGCACCCCGATCGAGTTCCTGAGGTCGCAACTGGCCGCTGCCTCGATCGTTCCGCAACTCAAGGCCGCGGTTTTGCTCAGCCGGCCTCGCCGGAAGAACGGCAGCTCAACCCCACAGAGCCGCCGGTGCCGGAAACGCGACGCCTCCCTCGAAGTGTACCGGATCGTCGCGATCTTTCGAAAGCAGCAACGGTCCGTCTATGTCGATCCAGCGCGCGCGCTGCGCAAGGAGCATTGCAGGCGCAATGCCAAGCGAAGTGGACAGCATGCAACCGACCATCAGCTCCATCCCGGCAGAGTGCGCTGCGGCGGCGACGGCAAGGGCCTCGGTCAGCCCGCCCGCCTTGTCTAGCTTGATGTTGATCGCTGCATAGCGGCCGATACAGCGCGGAAGATCGGCGCGGTCCTGGCAACTCTCGTCGGCGCATAGCGGAATCGGCGAGACGACACCGTCAAGCAGGTGATCTTCGCCCGCTCTGACGGGCTGCTCGATGAGTTCGACGCCATGTGGCAACAGCGCCGCTGCTTCTGCGGCGACATCCCGGCCGGTCCAGCTTTCGTTGGCATCTACGATCAGCCGTGCGCCCGGCGCGCCGCGGCGAACCGCTGCGACCCGTTCGACATCGCCCTCCCCGGCCAGCTTCAGCTTTAGCAGCGGATAGATCGCTGCCGCCTGCCGCGCGTCCCGCTCCATCCGATCGGCATCGCCAAGCGATATGGTGAAGGCAGATTGCAGCGGCTGAGGCCGGGCCAGGCCGGCCAGCGACCAGACAGGACGCAGCTCGCGCTTCGCCTCGAGATCCCACAGCGCGCAGTCGATGGCATTGCGTGCAGCTCCGCGCGGCATCTGCCGCAGCAAGTCTGCGCGTTCGATGCCGCGAGAGATCGCACTTGCCATGGCCTCGACCTGGGCCAGCACGGTCTCCGCACTCTCGCCATGATAATAGATGGGGGTCGCCTCGCCCCTGCCGGCGTGCACGCCGTCGGCGATCTGCACCACCACCACCTCGACCTGCGTCCTGGCGCCCCGCGCGATGACGAAGCTGCCCGCAACCGGCCATGTCTCGATCCGCGCCGTCAGCTGCGGCATCAGGTCAGCGCCGCTCCATTGGCAGGACGCCGCGGGATCGCCCGTGGCTTGGGATCGGGCCATAGCACGCGAGGCAGGATCCTTCCCTTCCGGTCGAACGCGGCCTTCACCTCCGGACGAGCAAGGAACGAGGTCCACAATGCGCGAAGCCGCGACGGCGTTGGGGCCAACACCGATCCGGCCGGCTGGAACTGCACGAGCAGATCGTTTGCCGCATCGCTGTCGTCGAATGCCTTGATGGTCAGCTGCGAGGCCTCGCTATCGCGTCCCGCGCACAGCAAGGCTTCGATCGTAGCCGAGGGGTTCTGGCTGCTGAGTCTCTTCAGCGCATCCATGGCGCTGGCCGCTTCAGCGGTGCGTCCCAGCGCGGCCAGCGTGCAGACCTCGGTGCGGTCGAGCCAGCGCTTGCCGAGATCGGTCAGCATGTCGCCGCTCTTGGATCGCGCTTCGCGCGTCACCACGAGTGCCTTAGCCGCCCGACCGGCTTCGTCGAGGAACTCTGCGTAGCTTACCAGCGCCGTGGAGGCGGCAGGCGCACTCTGGATGTCGAGCGCCAGGAAGGGCGCCAGCAGCCGGTCGACCTCGTCGTTGCGGCGCAGCGCGGCCAGCGCGCGGGCGCGGTAGAGGACGGTGCGCACCGCTTCGCGGCTCATGCCGTCGACGACGCGGACATCCTGGGTCAGATCGACCACGTCCTGATAACGGCCGAGCAGCAGCATGGCATCGGCCGCGTCGCGCAGCGCCACCTCCGAGCCTGGAGAGTCGCCATAGGCCGACAACTTGGCGCGCGCGAACCGCTCGACCGACGTTGCGCTGGCAGGACCCAGGCGAGTCTCCAAAGCCGGCCACAGCTTCGCAAAATGGCGATCAACCGCCATCGCGGAGAGCTGCTCGGGCTGCTCAATCCGTTCGAGCAGGCCCTCAGCCTCGGCCGGCTCTCCCTGGTCGATCAACGCCTCGATCGCGCCTTCGGCAAAACCGACGCGAAGCTCGGGGATATCTGCCGGCTCCCAGTCGGCACGAGCCAGGGCGATCAGCATCCGGCCGCGCACATCGCGGGCGTGATCCTCCGCGAGCCGCATCGAAATCGCCCGCACCGCCGCGCCACTCAGCACGTTGAGCGCGCGCGGCGAGGTCTCGGCCAGGGTAGCGATCTGGTCGGCGGCGTCGGCGAAGCGATTTTCATCGGCGGCGATGAGCACTCCGAACGCCTTGACCACGCCGTCGCGCGGCATGCTCGCAGCCAACTCGCGCTGTACGAGGGGAAGGTCCGCGAGCCGGCCCTGCTCGCTGAGGCATACAAGTCGCATCCTCTGGATGACGTTGCGCTGCGGTCCCGCGGCAAGTCCCTCGACCACCGGATCGAGGGCCCCAAGCACGCCTGCGCAATCCTCGCGCCCTGCAGCCTGCTGCGCCTTGCCGATAGCCAACTCGACGTCGGGCTCCGCGATCTCCGCCCGAAGCGGCGCGCCAGCAATGAGCGTCAGCGCAATGAGGGATGCCAATGCCGCCCTAGCGGGCATGCGTCGCAATCCATGCATCGACCACTGGCGCGATTTCTTCACGCCAGCGGCGTCCGTTGAAGATGCCGTAATGGCCCACATGTTCGGCCATCAGATATTTTTTGTGAGAATCGGGCAGCTTTTTCGCCAAGGTGAGTCCAGCTCTGGTCTGCCCCAGCCCCGAGATGTCGTCGCGCTCACCCTCGATCGCGAGAAGGCCGACATCGGTGATGGCAGCGGGATCAACCTTGCGGCCGCGATGCATGAGCTCTCCCTTGGGCAACAGGTGCCGCTGGAACACCACGTCGATCGTCTCGAGGTAGAACTCCGCGGTCATATCGCAGACGGAGCGATATTCCTCGTAGAACGCCTTGGTCGCATCCGCGCTCTCTTCGTCGCCATCGACGAGATGCTTGAACATGCTCCAGTGGCTGACGAGATGGTTGCCCAAATTCATCGCCATGAAGCCGGTGAGCTGCAGAAAGCCCGGATATACTTTGCGCCCCGAACCGGGATAATAGACCGGCACCGTATGGATCACATTGTGCTCGAACCAGGTCAGCGGACGCTGGGTGGCGACGGTGTTCACCGCGGTCGGCGCCTCGCGGGTATCGACCGGCCCGCCCATCATCGTCAGCGTGACGGGGCGGCAGGGATTCTGGTCCGCGCACATCAGCGCGGTGGCCGCATAGGCCGGTACCGAGGGCTGGCACACCGCGAGCATGTGGGCGCCGGGGCCCATCTTCTCCAGGAATGCGATCAGATAATCGATATAATCGTCAAGATCGAAACCGCCCTCTTCGACCGGGACGAGCTTCGCGTCACGCCAATCGGTGATGTAGACATCGTGATCTATCATCATCCGTTCGACGGTGCCGCGCAGCAACGTCGCATAATGGCCCGACATGGGCGCGACGATCAGCAGCTTGGGCTGGCCCGTCACGCCCCGGCGGCGGAACCGCTTGAGCTGGCCGAACGGCTTGCGGAGAATGATCTCCTCCGTGACCGCAACCTTCTTACCCTCGATCTCGACCTCGGCGAAGCCAAAGTCGGGCTTGCCGCGCGAGGCGGAAGCGTGGGCGAAGACGTCAAGCCCCGAAGCCATCATGGGCGCCATGTTGCTGTAGGACATGGGATTAAGGGGGTTTTTGAGCCACTGACCGCTCAGGTCTGCCCAGGCGCTCGCCGCCGACATCAGCGAACGCTGAAATTCATACGCATCGTACAGCATTAACGTCTCCCACCGGCTACCGCCGCCTTACGTTTATTATGGTGCATCGCGCAATGCCGCGGTTCAGAAACGATGTGGGGATAGCATGATCAAATTGCCAGATCATGAAGCCCGCGATTGAGCCTGCGCCGAAGGGTTGCTAGGGCCGCCCCCATGGCGAAACGCAACGGTCCTCCCGAAAGCTCCCCCCGCAAGCTCGGCGAGCTCGCCATGATCTGGCGTTTCGCGCTCGCCTATCCCGGCCGCATTGTCGGCGCGGTGCTGGCGCTGATCGTCGCTGCGACGGCGACGCTGGCGATCCCGGGTGGGTTCCGCCTGGTCATCGACAAGGGGTTCATTGCCTCGGGCGGCGATGTCGGCCCTTATTTCCGCTACCTGCTGATCATCGTGCTGGTGCTCGCACTTGCCACAGCCTCCCGATATTATTTTGTTTCCTGGCTGGGCGAGCGCGTCGTTGCCGACATCCGGATCGCGGTTCAGGCCAACCTGCTGCGCCTGGCACCGAGCTTCTTCGAGGAGAACCGGCCGTCGGAGATCGCATCGCGGCTGACGGCCGATACTTCGGTCATCGAGCAGGTCGTCGGCACCACCGTGTCCGTGGCGTTGCGCAACTTCGTGCTCGCGATCGGCGGCATCATCTATCTGTTCGCGATCGCGCCCAAGCTTGCCGCGTTGCTGCTGCTCGGTATCCCGCTCGTCCTGCTCCCCGTCATCGTGATGGGCCGGCGGCTGCGCAGGCTGTCGCAGAGTACCCAGGACCGTATCGCCGACGTCGGCGCGACGGTTTCCGAAACGCTGCGGGCAATGAAGATCGTCCAGGCCTTCGGCCAGGAGGCGCGCGAGGCGCAACGGTTCGAAGCGGTCGTCGGCGCAGGCTTCGCCACCGCAAAGCGGCGCATCCGCATGCGCGCGGTGATGACGGCGATCGTGATCGCCTTGATCTTCGGCTCGATCACGCTGGTGATGTGGCAAGGCGCAGTGGATGTCGCTTCAGGCAAGCTGTCGGGCGGTTCCATCGCCGCCTTCATCCTGACCGGCGGCATCGTCGCCGGTGCATTCGGTGCGCTCGCCGAGGTCTATGGGGACATCGTGCGGGCAGCGGGTGCGGCGGCGCGGCTTTCCGAGCTGCTGGGCGCGGAGCCCGACATCCGGGCGCCCGCCCGGCCCGTCGCACTGCCCTCACCAGCGCGTGGCCGGCTTGAATTCGAGCATGTCGCCTTCCGCTATCCCACCCGCCTGGAGGTACTCGCGCTCGACGACATAAGCCTGGTCGTCGAACCCGGCGAAATGGTGGCGGTGGTCGGCCCGTCGGGCGCGGGCAAATCGACGATCCTGCAACTGGCGCAGCGTTTCTACGATCCTGAAGCCGGCGCGATCCGCCTCGATGGCGTGGCTCTGCGCGATGCCGATCCGGCCGACATCCGCGCCCGGCTCGCCGTAGTGCCACAGGAGACGGTAATCTTCGGCGCCTCGGCGCGTGATAACCTGCGCTATGGCCGGTGGGATGCCGACGACAGCGCAATCTGGGCAGCGGCCGAGGCGGCCAACGCCGCGACCTTCCTGCGGACTCTGCCGGAGGGCCTCGACACATTTCTCGGAGAAGCCGGCGCGCGGCTGTCGGGCGGCCAGCGCCAGCGACTGGCGATCGCACGCGCACTGCTGCGCGATGCGCCGCTGTTGCTGCTCGACGAGGCCACTTCGGCGCTCGACGCGGAATCGGAAAAGCTCATCCAGGATGCGCTTGATCGGCTGATGCGGGGCCGCACCACGATCGTCATAGCCCACCGCCTCGCCACCGTCCGCGCGGCCGACCGGATCATCGTCATGGATCATGGCCGGGTGGTCGAACAGGGAACGCACCAGAGCCTCAGCGCGCAGGAAGGATTGTACGCACGGCTCGCCAGGCTGCAGTTCAACGACGTGCCAGCCTGACCCTGCCGCGCAGATTATTTCGTAAAGCTGCCATCCAGCAGCTTGATTATGGCCGAAAAATCCTTGCCGCCGCCGCCAAGGTTGGTGAAAGCCTGGTACAGGCTCTCGGCATGGCCACCCATCGGCACACTGGCGCCGACGCCCTGTGCCGCCTCCACGGCCAGCTTGAGGTCCTTGAGCATCAAGGCGCTAGCAAAGCCCCCCTCATAATCGCTGTCGGCTGGACTGGTCGGCCCGACGCCCGGGACCGGGCAATAGCTGGTCATCGACCAGCTCTGTCCGGTGGCCTTCGACGATATGTCGTAGAAGGTCTGAAGGTCGAGGCCGAGCTTCTGTGCGAGCGCAAACGCCTCGCATGTCGCCACCATGGTGGCGCCCAAAATCATGTTATTGACGATCTTCGCGACCTGGCCCGCTCCAGTAGCGCCGGCGTGGATCACCGCCTTGCCCATCAACGCGAGCACCGGTTCCGCACGGCCGAAATGCTCCACGCTGCCGCCCACCATGAACGTCAACGTGCCGGCATTGGCGCCGCCGATGCCGCCCGAGACCGGTGCGTCGACCATCGCCAGCCCCTTGGCGGCGGCTGCCGCGCCGACGGCGCGCGCAGTCGCGACATCGATCGTCGAGCAGTCGATGAGCAGGGCCGTCGCCGGAACTGCAGAAAATATCTCGCCTTCATAGACTGAGCGGACGTGCTGGCCCGCTGGCAGCATCGACACGACGAACTCTGCGCCTGCGACAGCTTCCGCGGCCGAGCCGACAGCTACGCAGCCTGCAGCAACCGCCTTGTCGAGCGCCTCCTTCGACAAATCGAAGGCGCGAACGTCATGGCCCTTCTTCGCCAGATTGGCGGCCATTCCGCCGCCCATATTGCCAAGCCCGATAAATCCGATCGTTGCCATCTTACTGCCCCGTCCAATTGCCCGGTCGTTTCTCGACGAACGCGGTCATGCCCTCGGCCTTGTCCGCCGTCGCGCACAGACCATTGAAAAGACGCCGCTCGAACAGGAGTCCGGTGGAAAGGCCGGATTCGAACGCGACGTTGACCATCTCCTTGTTGGCGATCGCCGCCAGTGGCGGCATTCCCGCGATCGTCTGCGCCATCTTGAGCGCCTCATCCATCAGGTTGGCGAGCGGCACGACCTTGCTGCACAGATTAGCCCTCTCGGCCTCGACCGCATCCATCATCCGGCCGGTCAGGCACATGTCCATCGCCTTCGACTTGCCCACGGCGCGGGTCAGCCGCTGCGAACCGCCCATGCCGGGCGCGACGCCGAGTTTGATCTCCGGCTGGCCGAACTTGGCATTGTCGGCGACGATCATGATGTCGGACATCATCGCCAGTTCGCAGCCACCGCCCAGCGCAAAGCCGGATACCGCAGCGATCCATGGCTTGCGCGTCGCGGTGACCCGCTCGAAGCCGGCGAAGAAATTCTCGCCGAACATCGCCGAGAAGCTCTTCGACTGCATCTGCTTGATGTCGGCCCCGGCGGCGAATGCCTTCTCGCTACCCGTGAGCACTGCGCAACGCTGGCTCGGATCGGCGTCGAACTTGCCGAAGGCATCGATCAGATCGGCCAGCACCTGCGTGTTCAGCGCGTTCAGCGCCTCCGGACGATTCAGCCGGATCACCGTCACAGCGCCTTGCTGCTCGACGAGAATGGTTTCGTAAGACATCTATGAGCCTTTCAAGCGTTGGGCAGGGGCGTCCAGGCCTCGGTGGACGGCAGCGGTGCGAAGATTGCGTCGACCTCGGCCTCGCTGACGCCCGCCGCCGTCGGCGGGTTCCAGCGCGGCGCATTGTCCTTGTCGATGATCAGCGCACGGACACCTTCCACGAAATCCGGGCGAGCGATGATATGCACAGCGACGGCATATTCCATCCTCATTTCCGCCGCGAAGTCTTCGATCTTGGCCGCCTCGACGAGCAGCCGCAGCACGACCTTGCAGGTTCGCGGCGACTTGGTCTCGAGCGTCTTGAGCGTCGCCAGCGCCCAGTCTCCACCGTCCTCGGCCAGCGCCGCCAGGACATCCTCGAAACGGTCGGAAGCGAACAGCCGGTCGATATCGGCCCGGTGGTCGAGGATCGGTGCGGGCGGCACCATAGCGCCGGCGCTGCGGAGCGCCCCGTCGATCGCCTGAGGATTGCCGAGAATAGCCGCTTTCAGGGCCTCCACATCATCGCTCGCGATATAGTGGCTGCCGATGCCGAGCGCCAAGCATTCAGCGCCGCTGAGCCGCGCGCCGGTCAGCCCCACATATTGCCCCGTGCGCCCTGGCATGCGCGAGAGATATCGACCGCCGCCGACATCGGTAAACAGGCCGATCCCGGTTTCTGGCATGGCATAGATCGTGCGATCGGTGACGACGCGGATCGTGCATGGCTGCGAGATGCCGACGCCGCCGCCCATGGTGATTCCATCGAGGAATGCGACGGTCGGCTTGGCATAGGTGAACAGCAGATGGTTGAGGCGATATTCCTCATGGAAGAAGGCGCGCCCGGCAACGCCATCACCCGCTGCGCTGTCGGCAATAACCCGAATGTCACCGCCAGCGCAGAAACCCCGGCCCTCGGTGTGATCGATCATTACCAGATCGACGGTATCATCGCCGGCCCAGGCGGTCAGCGCCGCGATGATGGCCGTGCACATCTCATGGGTCAGCGCGTGGATCGCCTTCGGGCGATTGAGCCGTATCCGGCCGGTGCGGCCTTCGACGAAGGTGAGGACGTCCTGGCTCATTATCGGAGCATATCCCGGCTGACGATCATCCGCATCACCTCGTTGGTACCTTCGAGGATGCGATGCACGCGAAGATCGCGAAACAGTCGCTCGATCGGATAATCCTGCAAATAGCCATATCCCCCGTGCAATTGCAGCGCACGATCCACCACTGACGACCCGGTGTCAGTCGCCAGTCGCTTGGCCATAGCGGCGAAACGCGTCTTGTCGGCCGTGCCGGCCGTCACCTTTACTGCGGCGGCGTATAACAGCATCCGGGCCGCCTGCAATTCGGTCTCCATGTCGGCCAGCGTGAACTGCGTCGCCTGGAACTCGGCAATCGCCTTGCCAAACTGTCGCCGCTCCTTGGTGTAGGTCACAGCTTCATCGAGAGCGCGCTGCGCACCGCCAAGCGAACAGGCGCCGATGTTGAGCCGCCCGCCATCAAGCCCGGACATGGCGATGCCGAAACCGGCCCCCTCGTCGCCCAGGCGGTTGGCGACCGGTACCCGCACGCCGTCGAAGTTGACCTGTGCCGTGGGCTGGGACCGCCAGCCCAGCTTCTTCTCCTGCGCGCCGAAGCTCACGCCCGGCATGTCCTTCTCGATGACGAGGCATGAGATGCCCTTGGGGCCTTCCTCGCCGGTCCTGACCATCGTTATATAAAGTTCATTTTCGCCGCCGCCGGAGATGAACGCCTTCGATCCGGTGACGATATAATCGTCGCCGTCGCGAACTGCTCTGGTGCGGAGGCTCGCCGCGTCGGACCCGGCGCTCGCCTCCGTCAGGCAGTAGCTGCCGATCTTGTCGCAGGACACGAGTTCGGCGAGGTGCTTCGCCTTGACCTCGGCACCGCCGAAGCGGTCGACCATCCACGCGGCCATGTTGTGGATCGAGATGAAGGCCGACGTGGAGGGGCAGCCATAGGCCATGGCTTCCATGATCAGCGCCGCCTCGAGCCGGCCGAGGCCGATTCCGCCCCCCTGCTCGGAGACATAGATGCCGCCGAACCCCAAGTCGGCGGCGGCCTTTACCACGTCGCGGGGAAAAATATGATGTTCGTCCCACTCCGCGGCGAATGGCGTGATGGCATCGGCGGTGAACTTCTGCGCCATGTCTTGGATGGCACGCTGGTCATCGGTCAAATCAAACTGGTTCATGGCTAAAGGCACTGCCCCCCTGCGCTCACAACGTCAAACTCCAACCGGCCGACCGCCGGATTATTGGAGTTCGTCGATGACGGACGCGAACAGCACCTCATCCGGTGGCAGGATCTTCGTCTGGGCAAGCGGCTTCGAAACCCAGGTTTCGTTGATCAGATCGCGCCAGGTGATGTTGTTGTTGGTCGAATTGCCACCCCACGAACCACAGCCCAGGGAAAAGGTCTGCCGCATGCCATTCCACAGATTGCCGCTGTTCGACGCGGCCTGCGGCTGGTTGACCATCACGCGCGAGGTCTTCGTAGCGTTGGCCAGCTTCATGATGTTTTCATCGCTGTTCGAATAGATGCCGCAGCTATGTCCCTGGCCCTGATAGGCCTGGATGCCGTTGGTCAGGCGGATGGCCTCGTCGATGTCCTTGGCGCGATACAGCGCCATAGTGACGGTCATCTTCTCGCCCGAGAAGGGGTGATCAGGCCCGAAACCGGTTTCCGGCACGATAAAGAACTGCGTGCCCTCCGGCATCTCGAAGCCTGCATAGTCGGCAATGAACTTCGGGTTCTGTGCGACGACCGTCGCGTTGATATGCCCGTCGACCCAGATCGCGGCCTGCAACTTCGCCTTGGCGGCGTCGTCGAGGATATAGCCGCCATTTTCCTGCAGCTTGGCGAGCATCTTGTCGTAGATCGCATCCACGAGAATGACACTGTTGTCCGACGAGCAGCTTGCCGCGAGATCGAGGGTCTTGGAGATCCGGATCTTTTCCGCGGCATCGTCGAGATCGGCCGTTTCGTCGACCGTGACGACCGCGTTGCCCGCACCGACGCCAAGCGCCGGCGTGCCGCTGGAATAGGCGGCCGTGACCATCGCCGCGCCACCGGTGGCGAGGATGCGATCGCACTGCTTCATCAGCTCATTGGTCTTCTCGAGCGACGGCGTATCGATACCGATCACCAGGTCGGCAGGGGCGCCCATCTTGACGATCGCCTCGCGCATCAGATCGCAGATCATCTTGTTGGTGAGCTTGGCGCGCGGATGCGGCGCTACGATGATCGCATTGCGACCCTTGACCGCCGAAATCGCCTTGATGACCGGCGTCGCCTCCGGGTTGGTGGTCGGCGCAAGGGCGCCGATCACGCCCACCGGCTTCGCGATCTTGACGATGTTGCGGACCGGATCCTCCTCGAGAATGCCGACCGACTTATCGCTGATGATGTCGTACAGAGTCGCGCGGGTCTTGCGGAAGATCTTGAGGAACTTGCCCTCGTAATTGCCGAGCTGGGTTTCATCGACCGTGAATCGGGCGATCTTCTCGGCCACGCCCGGCTTGGCAACCGCCCACACCATCGCGGTGATCAGCTTGTCGACCTGCTCCTGGGTATAATGTTCGATCTGCGCCTGCGCGACGCGCGCCCTAGCGACCAGGTCCGCAATTTCGACGGCGGCCGGATCGGAATCAACCAAGGCGAGAATAGCGTGGGCCATCGATCCACTCCTGCAAAAGCGTCGAGGCAGCCATCACGATCCCGGCGGAATGCCTCTTTCGCGGGCTAAATGAACCTGTGAGTTCTCGCAGGCAAGCTGGTATATTTGCATGTTAATTATGCATTTTTGCAGTATGTGTCGAGAATGTTGGATTGGGACGACCTGCGGATTTTCCTGGTGCTTGCCCGTATGCGCAAGGCGGCGCCGGCGGCGCGGGCATTGGGAATAGACGTGACGACGCTGAGCCGGCGGATCGCTCGCCTTCAGACCAGCCTGAACGCCAGCCTGTTTGAGACGATCGGGGGCGAGCGGCGGCTGACCGAGCGTGGCGAGGCGCTGTTCGCCCACGCCGAGGAAATGGAAAGCGCGACCCTGGCGGCGATCGGCGATGTGACAGGCGACTCATCCAGCCTGTCCGGCCAGGTGCGGCTGAGCGTCGCTGAAGGCTTCGCGACCTGGGTGCTCGCGCCAGCCCTTCCTGCCTTCCAGCGCGATCACCCTGACATCCGGCTCGATCTCGTCACCGCCTCTGGCTTCCTCAATCCCTCCAAACGCGAGGCGGATATGGCGGTCATGCTCGCACGCCCGCGCACGGGCCGGCTCGTAGCGGTGAAGCTCGGCAACTACAGCCTGCGACTGTACGGCGCAGTCGACTATCTGACCGCCATGAGCAAACCCAAGCGTATCGAGGATTTGAGGCAGCACCCGCTGGTCGGGTATGTCCCCGAGTTCATCTATTCGCCCGAACTCGACTATCTCAGCGAAGTCGGCGCCGGCCTGTCGGCGGTCACGCGCAGCACCAGCATCAACGTGCAGCACAGGCTGATCGCCAGCGCCGCGGGCATCGGCATCTTGCCAGCCTTCATCGGCGACCGCGACCCTTCACTCATGCCGCTGCTCCCCGAACTGGTGGAGATCCGCCGCAGCTTCTGGCTAGTCACTCATAGCGACCTGCGCCGCCTCGCCAGGATCGAGGCCGTAGCCCGCTGGCTGAAAACCAGTGTCGCGGGGATGACATAGTTATTCTGCCGCCATCCCGAACAGATCGGTACCATCCACATTGGCTAGGGTTTGTCCGCAAGCCCGTCGATCGTGCCGCGATCATACGCGCCATCGCATTGGGTCAGGACGACGCAGCGGCCTGAGCGCGTCACTCGACGGGCGCAACATAGATCGAGCCATCACGACTAATACCCGAAGGAATAATGACTTTCATCTCTCGTCATAATTTTTTTCGTTTTTCCTGTGTGTCCCGATGAACATGTACGGGGGGGCAACGTTTGGAACTCAGCTGTTGGAGTTGAGTATGATCGATACACATACTGCCTTACAAAATCGCTTGCTCGCGGCGCTTAAACCTGACGACCTGATGCTGCTGCTGCCGTCGCTCACGGTCGTGGATTGTCCTACCGGAAAGATATTGCAGGAGGCTGGCAGCGAAGTCCGTTACGCTTGGTTCCCGCTCGATGCCGCGGCAGCCTCGTTCGTGGTCGCTGCCGATGCCAACCATATGGTCGATGCCGCGCTGGTGGGTTGCGAGGGCGCCGTGGGCGGCATCATCTCTACGGGGAGCTATCCCGCCTATGCGCGGGCTCATGTCCAGTTCGCGGGCAAGTTCCTGCGCCTGCCGCTCAGTGCACTGAATCAGGCCAAGGCGCAGTCGCCGGCCATCACCAACTGGGTCGCCCGTTATTCCGATTGTCTCGTGGCTCAGCTGTTTCAGTCCGCCGCATGCAACGCTTCGCACACCATTGCGCAGCGCCTCGCCCGCTGGCTGATCGCGACCCGCGACCGCATCGGCCGCAACGAGATCATCATAACACAGGAACAGCTCGGTGAGATGCTGGGCGTCGGCCGCAGCTTCATCAACCGTTCCCTGCGCCAGCTCGGCATGATGGGCATACTCGGATCGCGTCGACGGCGGATCGTGATCCTCGATGTGGACCGGCTGGAGGCGATTGCCTGCGACTGCAATCACCGCGTGCGTGACCATTTCGACATGGTCCTGGCCGGTGTCTATCCGCGCGAGCCCGAGTCCGTCGCCGCGTAACCGCACAGGATCGATAGCGGGCGCCGCACGTTGCCACCTCCGAGACGGACGAGTGACCAAGTTAGCTGGAGGGTGAATTGAACAGGATATGTGAAGCGGCCGCGATGATGGCCCTCGGCCTGGCGTTCGCCCCGGCATCGGCTCAGATCGCAGGAAGCGTGGATGCGTCCGCCCGCGGAAATACACCGGCCGCCAGTCGGGCGGTAGCCACGACCGAGACCAGCTCAGCCCGCGCCGATGTCGCTGCAGCACCTGGAAACGACGCGGTTGCCGACACGACGCGAAGTGCCGTTGGCGACGTCAAGCGCGCGGTCCGCAAGTCCCGGCGTGACGCTGCGGTCGCCGCCAATAGCGCTGCGTCTATCGAGGACGGCAGCACCGTCAAGTCGAGCAGCAAGCCACTGGCACCACGCAGCGGCAACTGAGTCCGTCAGCCCGATCGGATGGTGTCGGTGCGGCCACGGCACCGGCGCCACGATCTTTATTCGCCTTTGCAGGAGTATCGACAGTGCCGCTTGGCCGTGAACTTGCCCCCCATCTGCCCTTTCTGCGGCGCTATGCGCGGGCGCTCACCGGTTCGCAGCTGGAGGGCGACCGTTTTGTCCGTCAAGCCTTGCAGGCTATCGTGGCTGCGCCGGACAGCTTTCCCCGTGACGTCGATCCTCGGCTCGCGCTGTATGGCGCACTAATCGATCAATGGGAGGCGGCCGGCACCGCCGAAGCACGGTTCGGCAGGATCACTCCGCGAACGCGCCAGGCGTTGCTGCTCACCGCAATGGAGGGCTTTACGCCGGAAGATGCCGCTTATCTGATGCGGTGCGACCGGTCCGAAGTGGAGGCACTTGCCGCCGAGGCGTTGGCCGAGATCGAGCGGCAGGCCCGGACTGACGTGCTGATCATCGAGGATGAGCCGATCATCGCGATGGATATCGAAGGCGTCGTGCGCGACCTGGGCCACGGCATATCTGGGATTGCGGTCACCCACGCCGAAGCGGTGGCCAGTGCGCGGATGCACCGGCCGGGGCTGGTTCTCGCCGACGTCCAGCTCGCTGACGACAGTTCCGGCATCGACGCCGTGCAGGAGATCCTAGCAGATTTTTCCGTACCGGTGATCTTCATAACGGCATTTCCGGAACGGCTGTTAACCGGAGAGCGCCCCGAGCCCGCTTTCCTCGTAACCAAGCCCTTCCAGCGCTCCACCATCAGGACTGCGATAAGCCAGGCGCTTTTCTTCCATCGCGCGACCATGCCCGCATAACAGCGCTCGTTCCGGGACCAAAGCAATCCATATCAATGATATAGGAACATCGACTTACTGCGGAACGTTGGTGCAGCGTCTGTATAGTTGAGGAGATTCCCGATGGGCGAAATGCTCGACAAAACCAAAGGCTATGCCAATGAAGCCACCGGCAAGGCCAAGCGCGCGGTCGGCGACGCACTCGATCGGCCCGATATCCGCGCCGATGGCGACGCCCTGGAAGCCAAAGGCGATCTTCAAAAGGCGAAGGGTAAGGTGAAGGGCGTGGTTAACCGCATCTGACTTTCCAGCCATATCATTGGGGAGCAGGTCGGCCATGCCGCCCTGCTCCTATGTGTTTCCGCCCCTCATGATAGGCTCGGTCTGCGCGTCCCCATAACCTGTCGAACCGCGACCTCCACCGGGGCCATCCCGCTTCCTGACGGAAACCTTTGTAAAGTACTTCGTTCTGCGATCTTCACGAAAAGGAGACGGAGATGTCGGACGCAGCCAAACTCAAGGAACATCTTTGGGCCAAACTGAGCCACGGCCCGTTCATGATGGTCGGCCTTTCGGAACCGCGCACCCATGCGGAGCCGCTGACGGTGCAACTCGACAAGGACCAGGTTGATCGGATCTACTTCTTTATCGGCAAGGATAACCGCATCGCGCCCGGCGGACCGGCAATGGCGCAGTTCGTCTCCAAGGGTCAGGACTTCTTCGCGTGCCTGTCCGGCCGCATCACCGTCGACAACGACCCTGCCATGATCGGCAAGCTCTGGTCGAACCAGGCGGAGGCATGGTTCCCCGGTGGAAAATCCGATCCGAACCTGGCGCTGGCGCGCTTCGACATCGATGAGGCCGAGCTATGGGAATCGGATATATCGTTGAGCGGAAGGCTGAAGATGCTGTTCGGCGGCAAGATCCGCGCCGATGAAGAAGGCAGCCACGCCAGGGTTTCCAGCACGGCAGTCTGAGATGCGAACTATGGGCGAGCGGCGTGACCCGACCGGAAGCGGTGGGCCGCTGGCGTTCAATCCTCCTTTTCTCTCGCGCGTCCCACCCGGACTCGGACGGCACAATGTTGTCGTGACGGCTATGGGACGAATTGAGGCGAGGTGGGGAACGGTAAAGATCAAGCAACGTTATATTGGCTGAGCCACTTCCGGCTCGTACCGAGGAGTAGATCGATGGGTCTTCTTATTCTTCTTGTAGTCGGGGGTGTCATTGGTTGGATCGCCAGCATGATAATGCGCACCGATGCTCAACAGGGCATCGTGCTCAATATCGTGGTCGGAATCATCGGGTCTTTCCTGGCCGCATTCTTGCTGTCGCCGCTGCTCGGCGTCCCGCCGATTACCAGCGGTGCGATCACCGCTTCCACCCTCATCATCTCGCTGCTGGGTGCGATCGTGCTGCTCGCGATCGTCAACCTCGTTCGCCGCGGCACCGTCCGCTAGGCTGCACGATCATTGCGCCGGGCCTCAAGGAGTCCACCTGCCGGCCCGGCACAAGGAGCCCGTCGATCCCCGGATCGGCGGGCTTTTTTCGAAAAACGCACCCGCTCGCGACATCATCGAGAATATCCCTTCTCTTATCAATATTGCCCACCATATTCGGTCCATCGTCAACAGATGAAAGGAGGTGATCGAATGTCTCATTGTCCAACGCCCTATGCGGCTCGCCTTGCGGGTTCGATCTGCTCCACAGGAGTATATTCGGCCTGACGGCGCGCAGCCGCCGACCCGCCCGACGGGTCCGCCGCGGCCGGGCCATATGCCCGCGGCCGCATGGGACCGACAATGGAAGGGCCGCGCCACGGGTGGCGCGGCCCTTCGACGTTGGGGATCTTGGTCGATGATCAGCTGTCATTGAATATTCGCGCGGCAACTGCCGAATTCGGCCTTCAGGTCGGCTGCAATCTTGCCCCCTCTTCATCAAGGTCGCCAATGGCGTCATGCTAGGTGCCTCCAGTCGTAGCCCGGTGTCGTAATGCGCTACGCGCCTTGCGCACACCCGCTGGCTCCAAAAGCAAGATCGAGCGGCGAAGGCGCCTTCGCAATGCATTCACCATAGGCACGATCGAGATAGAGACAGGCGAGGACATAATGCGCTTTGACGGCTGCAAAATGGGTTGCGGATTGCGCCAGCGCCAACTCTGCTTCGGCGCGACGCAGATCATATTCCGTGTCGGTCATGTTCAATCTTCATCCCGAAATCGCTGTTACAAACGCTCATCAGCTGGATTGCGCGCGTCTTGCCCAAGGTGGATGTCGCCAGCGCACCTGCCGTTGTTGTCATGCACAAGTCTCCCTCACCGCCGCAGCGAGTGCGCCTCGCCACGAGCGGCGGATGCAGACAAAAAACGCGCCGAAGCCGATCCGGTCGACCAATCGCCAGCTTCGTAACAGCCGGCACGGCGCACAGAATTACTTGTCAATGAAGAGCATAGCAGAACATGATTCGGACGAAATCACATGCATCAACCTATGGCCGTACTTGCGGCAGGCCGCGCCTGCCATTGGCCCGTTAGGTCAGGTGCAGGGTCTCGGACAGCCGACCGGCCAGGCCGTGAACCCATCGACGGGCTCTGAAGCGCGACCCCGCCCGCTCCGGCTCCGCTTCATAATAAGCGGTCGAACGGGAGACGTGGTGTATGGCATCGCCATAGCGACGGCCCGCATGTGCCTCATAATCGACCCGGTTGATGACTGCGCCGGTGATTTGTCCACCAAATATCTCCATCGCCGCCATCGCCGCCTCGGGGCTGGTCCTGCCCCAGCGCAACACCAGCAGCGTCGCATCGGCCTGATCGGCGAGCGTCTTGGCGTCGCGCACCGGCAGGATCGGCGGGCCGTTGAGGATCACCAGCTCGAATCTCTCGCGCAGCTCCGAGATCAGCCGGGGCAGCTGGGGCGACCCGATCAGCGCGCCCGGATCCCGCGCGGTTTCGCCGACGCCGATCACGGCGAAATGTCCCTCCTCCTCGACCGTGACAAGGTCGTCGACCAGCGCGCGCTTCGCCAGGAAGGCCACGACGCCGGCGCTTTTCCGCTCGTTGTTGCCCTCGTTCATCGCCGGGTCGGGCCGGCGAAGATCGAAATCGACAACAACCGCACGCCGGCCTAGCACAGCCGCCGCCGCCGCCAGGCTCACTGCCACGGTGTTCTTGCCCTCTCCTTCGATCGGCGACGTGATCACGACCACGCGGCCGCGGTCGGCTACGATGCGGACTTCGAGCTCGATCAGCAGGTTGCGCATCGCCTCCGCAAAGCGGGACCGCGGCCGTCCGGCTACTGCCGCGTGAACCTTGCCTTCCTCGGCATCCATCTCGGGCACCATCGCCAGGGTCGGAATGCCCAACAGGCGGCGCACCTGTTCACCGGTGCGCAATTTGGTGTCCATCGTGTCGATGATGAACGCCAGCAGGATGCCGATAGCCAAGGCCGCGAGCAGCGCAATGGTCAGCACGCGCTTGGGCATCGGATAGGCCGGCGTGTCGGGCACCGGGGCGCGTGAAACACGGGATATGTCCGGATTATTGTCGAGCTGTGCGCCAAGCTTGGCGTTGAGCTCGTTCAAAAGCGCCGAATATTGTGCGTTCAGGGCTTCGACGTTTCGCTCGAGCGCCCGCAACGGCACGGCAGCCTGCCCATCCCCGAACGACCTGTTCCTCAGACCCGATATCGCCGCTGTGACCACCGCGCTCCTGGCCTCGCTGGCAGCCGCCTGCGCGTGGAGGTCAGCCTGGATCCGCCCAGTCTCCTGCCTTATGCGGGTTCGCAACGCCGTCAGCTCGGCTCTAGCCTGAACTAGCGGCGGATAGCCCGCGCCATAGAAGGTGGTCAGCTCCGCGACCTTTCGCGACAGCATCGTTTCCTGCTGCAGCAAATCCGTCAGCAGCGGAGACGTCGCCACCGGAGCGCCACCCGGCAAGACAGCCGCCGCCCGGCGTCCGTCGTTCGCGCTGTCCGACATCGCCTGGACGCGCAGCCCGGACAGCTGGCTCGCCTGGGCATTGGCAGTGCCTTCCGGTTGAGAACTCAGCAGGCCATGCTGGCGCCGATAGGCCGCAGCCGCGAGATCGGCGCGCTCGAGATAGGCGCGGACCTCCGCAACACGCTTGGACAGCGCCTTGATCTGCTGCCGGTGGCTGTCGTTCGCCTCGTCGATCTGGTTGTGGATATAGGTTTCGACCAAGCGGTTGGCGATCAGCGCGGCCTTGGCCGGATCCATCGACGAGGCGGTGATGGCGATGACGTTGGAGCGCCCGATGCGCGCGACGCTGAGATGGTCTATCAGGCGATCGGTGACTGCTTCGCTGCGGGCGCGCTCGGCCATCTCCGCCAGGTCGCGCGGATCACGCGGTGCGGGAGCATCGGGCGTAAGGAAAGCAAAGAGGCTATCAGTCCACGACCGCTCCTCCACCGGTGGGGAAAACTCCTTGTCATCCGCGAGCCGGAGGGACTGCGCCGCCTGCTTCATCAGCGCGCGGGATTGCAACAGCTCGACCTTTGTCTGGATGGCTGCGTCGTCGGTTGCAGTGGGCACCACGTTCGGCACCGAGGACGATGCGCTCTGGTCGGGGGGCAAGACCATTACAGTCGTGGTCGCTTTGAACACCGGCGGCGTCGTCGCCAGGAACAGCAAGGTGGCGACAAAGGCGAGCGCGACCACCAGCAGGATCACGCCGCTGCGGCGACGAATGACGCGGAGCGCGTCTGCCAGGCCGATATAGCCGGTTTTCGTTCCGGGTTGTCCGTGGATTGCGGATATCGTGAGATCCGGGTTGATGCGTCCCTGCTCCGGGATGCTCAGCGCCTGTGCGTTCGGCATGTGCGTACCTCGCTACTGGAAGCGGCCCCTCCGGCCGCCGAACATGTTCGGCGAGCGGCTTATTGGTGGAGGCAGGCGCTGCCGTTGAGGAGCGCTGCGCTGACCATCGGAATCGATGCCGTTGGGATGGGCTCGGGAAGGTTCACAAGGCCCCTGCTCATCCCCCAGATCGCAGCCTGGGTCCGGTTCATCACCCCGACCTTGCGAAGGATGGACTTTACATGAACCTTGACCGTTGCCTCGGTAATCGCCAGCCGGCGCGATATGACCTTGTTCGGTTCGCCGCGGATGAGCCCCTGCAATATCTCGAGCTCGCGATCGGAAAGATTGGCTTCGCCGAGCGAAACCCTCATCTCGCCAGACATGTTTTCCGACTTGAGCAATGCCAGGTCGAACAGCACCTGGGAGGGGATCATCTTCTCGCCGAGGGCGACGAGCTTGAGCATTTCACCCAGGCTTTCGCAGGATGTATGCTTGCCGACATAGCCATCGATACCGACCTGGAAGGCGTCCGCAACTCTCTGGCTTTGGCAGTTGGCCGCGAAGATGACGACCTTGCAGTCCGGCCAGTTCGCATTGAGGAAGCGGCAGGTTTCGAGGCTTTCCTCCTCCGTCACCGCATCGACTATCACGATCGGTACGACATCGGGTCGCATCATGAACGGCTCCAGATCGAGGCTATGGTGATCGCGGTGGACACCGATGATCTCGAACGATTGTTCGATCAAGATTCGGCGAAGACCTTCGCGCTCTATCTCGTTCTGGCTAACGATGGCGATGTGAAGCTGTTTGTACACAGAAGACCCCCATTATAAAGTTGAAGTCCGTGATACGATTGACAGTTTCCGACTCTCTCCCTCTCCAGTCCAGAGACTGCAGCTCTACAGAAGCGTCCGAATATCTATCGACTCTTTTGGATGAGGCAGCGCATCCCACCTGCATCGCTCGTCAGTTGTCTTCCAAAAGCATCTGACCACTTGTATGTGTAACATGAACCAAGGTTACGGCAACGTCGATATCGGATAGCTCACTTTGTCCAAAACATATCCAAAATAGGTAAGATAAACAGTGATATATGTCACAACTTCGTGCAACCTATGTTAGTGTGCATCTAGGCTAGCCCAGCCTGATGTAGCAGCACTATGATAGGTTAATTATCTGTCGATTTTTAAAGATCGTCGAAGGTTTCTATTTCGAGACAAACCTTCGGCGCGGGGCAAGGTCGTTTCTGGCACAAGCGTCCTAAACGCTTGATGTGGACTGAAGTCCAACCTAGCTGATTAGGAACAACGAAGTCTTTTTCCTCGTTGTCAGCGACATAAGTGCAGCGATCAGCCGGCATCCCAAAGAAAGACTGAACATGCTCGAACGCCCGCGGCGCCGGTTTCCAGTGCGCTCGACCCCAACGATCGGTGCAGACTGCGAGATCGACCTGACCGGTCGTGAGGCCTAGCGCGCGCAGCTTTCGCTTCTGCGCGTCGAGAAAACCGTCGGTGATGATGGCGAATCCGGTTCGCGGAGGACGACGGGCCAGAAATCGGGAGACATCGGCCGGTAGTGCTATTTTGGGACGGTGCTGGCGGTAGACGCAGAGCATGCGCGAAATCAGTTCGGGTGGATGACGTTCACCGGCCTCCGCCAGAGCTTCATCGAAGATGTGGCCGCGGGATCCCGCCCTGAACAGCCGAAGCATGCGACTCGAGAGGTCCGTAATCCCTAGCTGCCGTTCCGCCCATGAGCCGACGGCCTGGAGACCGCTCTCCACATAATCGCGCTCCAGATACATGGTGTCGTCGAGATCGAAGACCATCACGGCGTCGTAGCCGTCCGATCTCCGACCCGAACGCGTCATACGAATACTGCGTCGTCAAATCGAAGCATGACGACGTCCGCCTGCCAATTATCACTCATCGTGCGAGGCAGGTTGAGTCGTTGCTCGATCAACCAGCGGGTGAAGGTGGCACCGGCCCGATGCGCCAGCGGATAACCGCCACCGAAGCGCGCATTGATCTCGAACATCGACGCTCTTCCGTCGTCGTTCACGATTGCCTGGAAGCACAGCGCACCACATGGACGAGTATCCAACGCCCTGGCGAGATTTTTCGCCAGCCCGCACAAGGCCGGTTCGCGCGTGGTCACACCTTTTTCGACTTCCCCGGCACGAACCTTCAACCGCTGATGCGGCACGGCGCATCGCAACTCACCGAATTCGTCGAAAAAGAGGTTCACGGTGAACTCGCGGCCGCGAAGCAGTTCCTGGACGATATAGGGTTCGTCGCATGCGATGTTCTCCACCGCGCGCCGGTCGTGGACGATGTGGATGCCGCGGCTGGAACTGCCATGGCGCGGCTTGGCGATCATCGGCCAAGTGCGTGGTCCGTCGGTCGAAAGGAAGTCCTCGATGCTCTGCGTGACTGGTGACGGGATATTGTTTTCGGCGAGGAATATCGCGGTCGCCAATTTGTCGCGCGCCATTTCCACGAGACTGGGGCTTCCGACTGCGACTTGCGTACCGATCATCGCAAATCTGTCGCGGGCCTGCGCGAAACATAGCAGTTCGGTATCGATCGTCGGCACGACTAATCCGATTGCATGCCGCTCGCAAAAGCCAAGCACCGTCTTTATGAAATTGTCGCTTTTCGCCGGCGGCACTGCGAAGGCGTAATCCGCCTCCATGCAGGCGGAACTCCATTCCGGCTGCACGTCGCAGGCGAACACTTCGAGATCGACTCCGAGCGCCCCCGCCGACGATCGAAATGCGCGCAGCAATCCCACCCGGCGCCCAGCCGAGCTCAACAACATCCGTAGCTTGGGCCTTTTGCCTCTACCAATGCGCGGTCTGCGAGGGATGCCCGCGCCTACGAAAATATCCGATGTTACCGGGATGCCCATATCAACCAACCTCTCTAATGAGCATGAAGGCCTCCGCCGCCATACGCGTGACAGTGGAGCCCCGCACGAGTCCCAATGCCCGCAGCGTCTCGAGCGAACGCTCGTCGGGAAAGGGGCGTAGCTGCGACGCAAAGCAAGCGAAGGCATCGAGCTTCGCCTGAAGGTGATCCGAGATGTCGATGAAGACGTTCGGCTGGAAAGACTGTGATAGCATCGGCGCCGACCAGTTGGTTTCCGACACCGTTTCATAGGCAAGAATCCGCACCGGATAGTCGTTGCCGCGCGGCCTTGCCGCAACCATGGCCGCCTCGAACACGAGCCGATGATCGAAGTGGAGATCGCCCACGAAAGGTACGAAGAGGGTGTCGGGGCGAACGTCGAAAACGACTTCGGCGATCGCATGGTTGAGGTCTGCGAGCGGCATCTGGTCGAGAGCCGCGGCGGGAAGGTCGAGGAATCGAGTGCTCGTCACGCCCAGCAGGCTATGCGCCTGCTCCGCTTCCAGCCGCACCTGATCGGCCTGGGCGCTGTCGAAGTGCGGCGGCTGGCCGCGTGTGACGATCGCGACCGTCACACTGCCATGCCCGCCGGCGATCCTCGAAATCGTCCCGCCGCAGCCGAGTATCTCGTCATCTGGATGCGGCGCCAGCACCAGCGCGCGCGATATGCGCGATATTATCGACATCCGCAGCCCCCCGCGCGCACGGCCAGCTTCGAATGCAGCGGCGGCGGCCCAGGCCGGCTCCATTGCCAGTCGTGAACCAGCAGACCGTTCCCGTCACCGCACCGTACGGTGAAGCCCTTGTTCCCACGCTCCACGACCTGCCCCACGATGCCGGCGCGATGCCCGGCCAGACTGACGATCTGCGCATGCTTGATGACGATGGGTTCGTCGCGATATGTCGCCCGCGCACCCGGGTAAGGATCGCCGCAGGCGCGCACCTGCCGCCAGGCCGCTTCGGCGCTGCCGCTCCAGTCGATCTCACCGTCCTCGGGGCGGCGGCGCGCCGCCCAAGTGGCAAGCCGCGGATCCTGCGGCACAGCCGCGGCGGTACCGTCGGCCAGATCGGAAAGGACGCGCGGGAGTATCTCAGCGAGCGCCGCCATATGCTTCGCGTACAGCGTGGCGGCGGTCTCGTCCGGTGCGACATGGAAGAAGCGTTGCGCGAGGATCGGACCGGTATCGGTGCCGCCGTCGATCAGGAAGATCGTACTTGCGGTGATCGGTTCGTCGAGGAGGATCGTCCAGGGGATCACGCCGCGACCACGCAAGCGGGGAAGCGGTGCCGGATGAAACCCGACCACGCGCCCCGGCGCCAGGTCCATAAGACGCTCGCCGCAAAGTTGCGACCAGCCGATGACGAAGAGAAAGTCGGGCGCCAGCGCCGCAATCTGCGCAATCGCTTCTTCGGAATTGGCGTTCTCGACGCAGATTAGCGGGCATCCGGCCCGTTCAGCGGTCGGCGCAAGATCGACGAAGTCCGAATGACGGCGTGCAAGTTCGGTAGGCAGCGAGACAATTCCCGCAATATCCCATCCCGGCGCCTCGCTCAGGCGCTCCGCCGCTATGCGACTACTCTCAACCGCCCCGATGATCACTGCGCGCATGCGCTTTTCCTATTGCTGTGGAGTTGAGGCGCTCGCCGAAGAAGACGACGGCCAATGTCCGCCCGAGGATCTGAAGGTCCAGCGCAGTCGATCGGTTTGCGACATACCAGCCATCGAGCGCGATCTTGTCCTGATCGCTCAGCAACGTGTTGCCGTTGACCTGAGCCCATCCGGTCAAGCCGGGCCGCACCGAGTTCCTCCGCGATCCCGCCCGCGCCGCTTCGGCGACAGTGGCCGGCAGCAGCGGCCGTGGCCCGACGAGGCTCATGTCCCCGATCAGCACGTTCCAGAGCTGCGGCAACTCGTCGAGCCTGGTCGCGCGCAGGAAGCGCCCGCTCCTGGTGATGCGCTGTGCGTCGGGCAGCAATACTCCCGCGTCGTCGCGCGCGTCGTTCATGGTCCGAAACTTGAACAGCACGAAGTTCCGGCCGTGCAGTCCGCCGCGGATCTGCAGGAAGAACAACGGGCGCCCTTCCACCGCGACGATCGAGGCCGCGACGATCGCCAGCAGCGGCGCAAGGAAGCACAGACCGAAAGCGGCCACGACAATATCGCGGAGGCGCGCGAGTCTCATGCCGCCATATGCGGCGCGTGGCCGTTCAACTTTGGCGGCAGCGGCACACCGCCGGCCGGCGCGAACAACTGCATCGTCGACAGCAGCATCTCGTTGACGCGCTGTACGGAGAAGCGGCCGATCGCGGTGCGCCGTGCGCTCGCGCCCATCGTGGCGGCGAGGCCGGGCTGCCGCACGAACCGCATGATCGCTGCTTCCAGCATATCCACATTGCGCGGGGCGACCAACAGGCCGTTGTAACCCTCCTCGATGGGCTCGCGGCAGCCGGGCATATCGGTGGTGATCACCGGCCGCCCCATCGCCATCGCCTCGAGGATCGTCCGGGGCAGTCCCTCGCGATACCAGCTCGGCAGGACGAAGACGCTCGCCGCCGCAAGGCTGGGCCGCACATCCCGCACTTCGCCGAGATATTCTATCACCCCCTCCGCCGCCCACGCCTCGATCTGCACCATGCCGACCCCGGCGGGATTGGGATCCGGGGGGCCGAGCAGCCGAAAACGGACATGAGGGTGGCGTTTGCGGACGCGGCGAGCCGCCTCGACATATTCGGACAGCCCCTTGCTGCTGAGCAGTCGGCTGATCATCAGGAAGCGCGGCGGACCGGGGGGCACCGGCACTGCCGTATAATATTGGAGATCTACCCCCGTCCCAGGCACCTGTACGACCAACGTGTCGGGCCGGATCATATGGTGCCGCAGCATCTCGCCGCGATCGTCGGCGTTGAATACGAAAACGCCCTCCGCCCGCTTCAGCGCCACCCGATATAGCGCGGCGACCAGCCAGCGCAGCCAATGCGCGCCCTGATCCGCGAAGGCGTGGCCCAGCCCGCTGCACATGGCGAAGTAGCGGATGCCGCCGACGATACGGCTGGCGATGCCGGCATAGACGATCGGCTTCTGGGTATAAGCGAGCACGAGATCAGGACGCTGGCTGCGAAACAGGCTGACGAGCCAGGCCAGCGTTCGGAGGTCCGCGAGGGGATTGAGGCCGGCACGCGCCATTGGCATGACCCGGAAGCCTATGCCCATTGCGGCCAGTTGCGCCGCAACGACGCGATCGTCGTCAGGGGCGCAGGCCAATACCTCGTGACCGTTGGCAACCATGTCCTTGAGCAGGCGCCCTCGGAAATTCACAAGCGAGAAAGCGAGGCTCGCCACCACGATGATCTTCATCGGACATCTGCCTCTGCTGCGGCACCGCGCATTGCGGGCGCCGGCCACGATGGCCGGGCGTGCTTCCTGAACAGGGCCGCGTAATCCCGCACGACGGCAGGCAGGGCGAAATGGCGGTCGACCCTGCCCTGCGCCGCCCGGCCGAGCGCCCGCCGCCCATCCTCGCCAAGCTCCGCCAGCTCTATCAGCGCCGTGGCGAGCGCCTGGGCGTCGCGTGGCGGAACGACGATACCGGTCGAGCCGATCACCCAGCCCGTGTCGCCCACGTCGGTGCCAACGCACGGGACACCGCAAGCCATCGCTTCGCCCACGATATTCGGAAAGCCCTCGCCCCATGCGGACGGCAGCGCCAGGATATCGAGGCCGGCGAGCCAGTCGGACACATCGCTACGGTGGTCCGCCAGCGTCCAGCTCGCCGGAGGCAGCGTCGCCAATATCCGTTCGGCAGCCGGCGATGGCCGATCCATCGCGTCGCCCACCACCAGCAGGTGAGCGTCGTTCCGCACCCGGCGGAGCTCGGCGAAGGCGGCAAGTAGGTTGGGTACGTCCTTCATAGGGTGGTTGCGCGCGATGGCGCCGATCACAAGTGCACCGGCGGGCACCCGCAATCGCGAGCGAAGTGCGCTCCTGCCCTCGGCCCGCGCTGCGAAACCATTGCTGTCGAACCCGTTCGGGATCACCATGGCGCGACGCGCACTATATCCGAACGCGGTATATTGCTGTGATGCAATGCGCGAGTTGTACACGATCGCAGCAGGTTTGCGCGATAACCACGCACCCACTCGCAGCAGTGCCCGGGTCATTGGCTTTTCTTCGTCATACCCGCTCAGCGAGTGTCGGACGTTCCACAGCATCGGCGCCTTCGAGACCGTAGCGGCCACGGTCGCGGCGATCTGGCCGTGATGCATCCAGCCGATGATGAGGTCCGGCGCTATACTTTGGGTGAGCTTCACAAGGCGCATGGCCGCGGCCAGCGACGGCACTCCGCCGCGCATGCCGAGGCTATGGATCGGCGTTCCCGTTAGAGCGATGCGTCCGCCGACCTGTCCTGGTGCGATCAACGAGATGACCTCCGGAAGGATGTCCGGCGACTGATCACGATGCTCGAGCAAGCGGGCAAGCATAGTCTCGGCACCCCCGACATTGAGGCCAGTGATGATGTGGAGGACTTTCATCTTATAGTTGTCGTCTTCGATTGCGCATGACCAGCAATCCCCCGCCGCGGCATCCAACGAGCGCGAGACTAGCCAAAAGTGCCGCACTATTCAGATCGATTCTGGTGACTATCCCAACGATCCCGAGCGCCACTTGGCAGGACTAGGGAGCACTCCATTTGAGCCAAAATATCCTCAACGCAGTTAGCGCCCCTCCCAATGGAAGCGGCGCTACTACTCCGCGACTCCTCCCGATGCTCGCCTTCCCGCCCCGCGCTGCAGGACTATCGTTAGCGGACAGGCAGGGGTGCCTCGTTCGCGTCCTGATCGGACATAGCGAAAACAGTTCGTCGACCCATCAAACGGGGGAAGACTCCGATGACGACCATGGTTGTTCCCGCAGTACAGCGCAGGAAATGGCGCAAGCTGACCTTCATGCTGTACGACGCGAGTGCAATCTGCGCGGCGCTGGCGGTCGCGCTCATGCTGCGACTTAACGGCCATATCCCGCCGGCGATGCTGCACGGAATGGCGATCAACCTGCCAGTCTTTCTGGTGAGCGGACTGGTCGTCTTCCAGGTGTGCGGAGTTTATGACCGAATGTGGCGGCTCGGATCGCTGAACGATCTCGTCGCGCTGGGCGAGGCTGCCACGATCTCGATCATCATCCCGGTGTTCGTGCTGGTGATTACATCGAGGGCGGGCTGGCTGCCCTCTTCGGTACCGATCATCCAATGGCTCGTGCTGATGCCCATCCTGGCGGGCGGTAGGCTCTGGCGCAGGATCTTCAGCGAGCGGTTGCGCGATCTTGGTTTTCCGCTCCGGCAGCATGAGGACGTCCATGCGCCGAAAAACCCGGCACGCACTCTGATCGCGGGACTTCCCGAGCATGTCGAGATCGTTCTGCGGCAGTTGGAGTCGGCCCCCGGTCTCGAACATGTTGCGGTCGGAATACTTGACGCGGGCAATCAGGACATCGCGATGAAGCTGCGCCGCGTGCCCATTCTGGGCGGTATCGAGGCCATCGAGCATGTTGTCGGCAAGCTTGCCGCGCAAAACCAGCGGCCGACCTGCCTGATCATCGCGGAAGGCCCCAAGCCGCTCCAGGGATCGAGCAAGCTGAGGCTGGTGACCGCCGCAGAAACGCTCGGTCTGTCGGTGCTGCGGGCGCCACCGCCTACCGCCATCGGCAAGTCGCTCGACCTGGAGGTCGTCAACCTCGCGGATCTGCTGGATCGGCCGCAGGCGGCGCTGGACGAGGCCGTGGTGTCCCGCCTGCTGGTCGGCAGCCGCGTGCTGGTGACCGGCGCCGGCGGCACCATCGGCCAGGAACTGGTCCGGCAGATCGCCGCAATCGGCCCGGCCGAGCTGATCCTGATCGATGCCGGCGAGTTCAACCTCTATTCGATCGAGCTCGAACTTCGCGAGCATTTCCCGAACGTGCGCTGCGTAGCGACGCTGTGCTCGATCCGGCAGCGACAGCACGTCATGGCGGCATTTGCGCGGCACCGGCCCGAGTTCGTGTTCCATGCGGCCGCGCTCAAGCATGTGCCGCTCGTGGAAACCAACATCTGCTCGGGCATCCAGACCAACGTGCTCGGCACCCGCAACGTCGCCGATGCCGCCCACCGCTACGGCGCGCGGGCCATGGTGCAGGTCTCCACCGACAAGGCGGTTAACCCGGTCGGGGTAATGGGCGCCACCAAACGCCTGGGCGAGCTTTATTGCCAGGCCCTGGACCTCGAGGGCGCCGGCGACCCGTCGGCGCCGCGGTTCATGACCGTGCGGTTCGGCAATGTGCTCGGATCGAGCGGATCGCTGATCCCGCTGTTCCAGCGCCAGCTCAAGCGGCGGGTGCCGCTCACCGTCACCCATGCCGATATCACCCGCTATTTCATGACGGTCCACGAAGCGGTGCAGCTGATCCTGCACAGCACGGCCTGTGCGATGGAGCATGACGTCCAGCGCGGACGGATCGTCGTCCTCGACATGGGCGAACCGGTCAAGATCATCGACATCGCCCGCCGCATGATCCGCCTGTCGGGGCTGGAACCCGACCGCGACGTGCCGATCGACATCGTCGGTCTGCGGCCCGGCGAAAAGCTTTACGAGGAACTGTTCGACGAGCGCGAGAAGCGCCTGCCATCGAAGCTTCCCGGCGTGTTCGAGGCGGCGCCTACCCCCGTGGCGATGCACACGCTGCGGCACGGGATCAACGACCTCGCCGAAGCGGTCCGCAACCACAACGAGGAAAAGGCCAGAAAGCTGCTTTTCCGGCTGCTTGAGCCGGCCCGCCCCGCTGCGCCCAGCGTCGCGCAACAGGTGAGCATGAACGTCGCCGCGACACAATCATGGCCCGGCGAGCCGACCGACTCCCAGCAGGTGTAAGGATAGCAATGAGCACTTCTCCGATCATGCGCATGCCGCAAGACTTGCTTAACGCCACCGAAGAGGCGCCGAGGATCGTGTCGCGCTGGCCGGTCTACGCCGAAGACGAGATCGCTGCCGTGACCGACGTTCTTCGCACGGGGCGGGTAAATTCACTTCACCATGGCGAACGCTGCAGGCGGCTGGAGCAGCAATTCGCCGCGATGTGCGGCCTGCCCCATGGCGTTGCCATCGCGAACGGAACGCTGGCGCTGGAGGTCGCGCTTCGCGCCTTGGGGATCGGGCCCGGCGACGAAGTCATTGTACCCGCGCGCAGTTTCGTAGCCTCGGCGAGTTGTGTCGTGGCGTGCGGCGCCAAGCCGGTATTCGCGGACATCGATCCCACCACGCAGGGACTCAACGCCAATCTCGTTGCCGCGCGGCTGACCCCGCGCACGCGCGCCGTGATCGTCGTGCATCTGGGCGGATATCCTTGCGACGTCGCCGAGATCGCCGTGCTGGCCAATCATTATGGCATCAAGCTGATCGAGGATTGCGCGCAGGCGCATGGAGCAACCCTCCACGGCCAGCCGGTCGGCGGCTTTGGCGATGCTGCCGCATTCTCCTTCTGCACGGACAAGATCATGTCGACCGGCGGCGAAGGCGGCATGATGGTCTTCCGCGACGAGGCGGTGGCGCTGCGCGCCTGGTCGATCAAGGACCATGGCAAGGATCGGGACACCACCCATACGCCCAATGCCGCGCGGGGCTTCCGCTGGCTGCACAGTGGTTTCGGCAGCAATTATCGCCTCACCGAAATGCAGGCCGCGATCGGGCTGGTACAGCTCACGAAGCTGAACGAGTGGCTGGCGACGCGGCGGCGCAACGCGGCGATATTGCTCGATGAACTCGGGGGCTGCCGCGCGCTTCGCCTGGTCGAGCCGCACAGTGGAATCGGACACGCTTATTACAAATTCTATGCGTTCGTCCGGCCTGAAGAGTTGCGGCCCGGCTGGCACCGCAATCGCATCGTCGAGGAAGCCTGGACGAGCGGCATACCCTGCCAGACCGGCATCTGCCCCGAAATCTATCGCGAGCGCGCGTTCACCGCTGCCGGCATAGGCCCATCGCAGTCGCTGCCGGTTGCGCATGAGCTGGGCAAGACGAGCATCATGCTGCCGGTTGATCCGACGCTGAGCGAAGCGAGCTGCATCGCGATGGGACGCGTGCTGCGGTCTATCCTCGATGAGGCGAGTCGTTGAGCATGGCCGCGGACCGGCTCCCCTCCTTCCTCCTCATCGGGGCGGTCAAGGCCGCGACGACGTGGATCTCACATCAGCTGCGGCATCATCCGCGCCTGTGGCTGCCCAAGGCCGAGCCGCACTTCTTCAGCGCCGAATATGACCGGGGCCTCGACTGGTATCGGTCGCTCTTCGCCGAGGCGCCTGCCAACCGGATAGTGGGCGAAAAATCCGCGGACTATCTCGCCCACCCCGATGCCGCGGCACGGATCGCAGCGACCCTTCCCGGCGTGCCGATGATCATCCAGCTGCGCGATCCGGTAGACCGGGCCTATTCGGACTATTGCATGTGGTACCGTCGTGGACTGGTCGGCGAGGACCCGCGCCACTACCTCGACAGCAGGCGCACGATCCAGGCCCGCTTCCTCGACGGGGGGCTTTATGCCCGCCATATCCACAGGTTGTTGGCACACATCCCGATGGAGCGGGTCAAGATCTTCCTCTACGATGACGTAGTCGCCACGCCCGACGCGGTGATCGCGCAGACGTGCGCGCATATCGGCGTCGAGCCTCATATCTCGCCGCTCGCCATGGAGGATCGCCGCAACGACAGCCGGGCACCGATGCTGCCCCTGTCGATCCGGCGCCTGTTGCGTCCGGCCCGGCCGCTGCTGGATCCGCTACGGTCCAACCCCATACTGTCGCGCATCCGAGCGGCGGTCGCCCGTCCGGTGCGCTATCCGACGCTGACCAGCGAGCTACGATCGATGCTCGAGGAATATTATCGCGAGGATGTTCGCGAACTCGGCCGGCTCTTGGGCCGGAACCTCGCAAACTGGTCCTGTGCTTCACCGGCAAGCGAGCCGGTCAACGGATGATGTGGCATCCAACATGTCCTCGGGAGGGAGTTAGACGATGACTCAGCGCACGAAATTGATCGCCAGCCTGGCGATGTCGCTCATCATGGCGAGCTGTTCGAGTTCCGACGGGGGGCTTCCGCGGCTGGAGCTGGCAGCACCGGGTGCCTACCGGCTAGGCCCGGGCGACGAGCTTCGCGTCAGCGTCTTCGGCCTCGATGCGATGACGAACAGCTATGCGGTCGACGATACCGGTGCCGTCGCGTTGCCGATCATCGGCGCCGTCCCGGTCGCCGGCAAGACCCTGCGCGAGGCCGAATCGCTGATCGCCGACAGGGTCCTCGCGCGCAACCTCGTGATCGATCCGAGGGTCACTGCCCAGGTCCAGACCTATCGGCCCTTCTTCATCTCCGGGGAGGTACAGAAGCCGGGCCAATATCCTTATGTCCCAGGCATGTCGCTGATGACGGCAGTATCGATTGCGGGCGGCTATACGTTCCGCGCGGACACGAAGCAGGCGACGATCACGCGCACCGCCCGGCGGGGGGTCGCTACCCAGGATACGCCGATATTGCCGGGGGACGCGATTATCGTCAGGGAAGGCTGGTTCTGATTAGTGGAACAGGCAACCATGTCTTGCCGGCGGCGCTCCCCGCGCGCGATGCGGTACCTCTTGCTCGCGAGCGTGCTCGGTCTTGGCGTACCCTCCGTCGCCGACAGCGCCGACCGCGATCCCGGCGTCGCCAATCTGCCGCGCTCCGGCTATGAACCGCGGACGATCATCATCGGCTCCGTCGTCATCCGGCCGACCATCGATCTGTACGCCACCTATGACGACAATATCTTCGCGACGCGGACGGCCAAGGTCGACGACACGATTGCCTCGATCAGCCCGCGAGTTGAGGTCCAGCGGCCGGGATCAGCTTTTGATTTCACCGCAAATGCCCATGGCGATATCATCCGCTACAAGGACAACAGCCGGGAGAATGTGAACCTGTTCGGCGGTGGCATCGACGCAAGCACGAGCCTGACCCGGCGACAAGCTCTGTCAGCCAGCCTAAGCTTCGACCGCGGCTTCGAACGGCGCAGCGATCCCGAGGCGACAACGGACCGCTCCCGGCCACCGGCATTGACGAACATTGCATCCGGAGAGCTCCGCTACCGCTTGCAAGGCAGCAGATTTGGCGCGGTCGTCGATCTGCAGGCCACAAAGATCGACTATCTGCCATTGCGCGATGCCGATCGCGATCTGCTGACCTACCGCGTCGCCGTCCGAGGCCTGGTCAAGGTGACCCACCGCATTTCCGTATTTGCCGAGCCCTATGTGAACCGCCGCGATGCGCGACTTCGCGTCGACCGCAGCGGCATCAACCGCGATGCCACCACCACCGGTCTATTAGCCGGCGTCTCCTTCGACCTTGCCGACAAGTTGCAGGGTGACGCCGGCATCGGCGTCTTCAAGTCCAATCCGAGATCGCCGGTGCTGCGCTCGTTTCGCGGGGTCGCCGCCAACGCGCGCCTCGTCTGGCGCCCGCAGCGGCGAACGTCGGTGTCCATCGATGGCTTCCGCGGCGATGTCGCCACCATTCGGGCCGGCGCGATCGGCCGGGTGGATACGCGCTTCACTCTGACCGTCGAACAGGAGGTGCGCCACAATCTGCTGCTGCACGCGTCGGCCGGCCTGCGCGACGTCCACTATCGCGGATCGATTGGCCGGGACCAGCGTTACAAAAACGGCGAACTGGAGCTGCGCTATCTGCTGGACCGCCACTTCGCCTTGTCGCTGGGCGCGAGTCATTCGCGGCGATCGGCAGATGATCCCGAGGAGCGGTTTGCTCGCTGGCGCACCACGCTGGGCCTGCACATGGTCTATTGAGAGGCACTTGTTGAAACCCTTCATATCCGTTGCCGTCTCGATGATGGGCTGCGTGCTGGCTGCGTGCGGTCCGGCGACGCCCGCGTCCCCGCCCTTCGCCGTGGTCAAGACACCCCTGAAAGACTCCTTTCCCGGCGCCGAAGGCTATGGCCGGACCAGCGTCGGCGGGCGAGGAGGCCGCGTCGTCGCGGTCACGACGCTGGACGATTCCGGACCGGGTTCGCTACGCGCCTGCATCGACATGACAGGTCCAAGGATCTGCGTTTTCAGGGTCTCGGGCGTAATCCGCTACACCACCGAGCGCCCCATCATCCACAACCCTTACATCACGATCGCCGGTCAGACGGCGCCAGGCGGCGGCATCCTCCTTACACACGCGGGCGGCCCCGATGGCTATACGCCGCTGGTGATCAAGAACACGCACGACGTCATCGTGCAGCATATCCGGGTGCGGCCCGATCTGCGCGGCGAGGAGCGCGAAGCGAACAGCGCGATCATCATCGAGGGAAGCCGCCGTGTGATGATCGATCATGTCAGCACGTCCTGGTCGCTCGATGAGAATATCGGCGGCTACGCCGCGAATGACGAGGTGACGATCTCCAACTCGATCTTCGCCGAAGGCATTCCCCGGCATGACAAATGCGCGTTGCTGGCCAGCGATCCGGTCGGTCCCCAGAAGGTCAGTTTCATCCGCAACCTCTGCGCGCACAATGGCGACCGCAATCCCGACATCAACTTCCCGCCCGGGTCTTGCGTGGAGGTCGTCAACAACGTCCTGTACGATGGCATGTTCGAGTTTGCGGAGATATGGGAAAGCTACGGTGGCACCCCGGTCAGCGTGGTCGGAAATTATTTCCGCGCCGGCCCGAGCACAGTGGCCGGCCAGGCGCATGGCCTTGTCTCTCAGTCAGTCGGCTCGAAAGGTCCTGCGCAGCTCTATGAGGACGGCAATCTCTTCGACGGGCTTGCCAAGGAGAATGAGCGGGTCGCCTCGATCCGCGTCTCAACCCCACCCTGCCCGCTGACGGTTAAGCCGAGCAGCGCGCAGGAGGCCTATGCCGCAGTTCTGGCCGGATCCGGCGCGATGCCCCGCGACAGCCTGGACCGCCGCATCATCGCCGATGTCGCCGCGCGCACCGGCCATATCGTCAAAGCCGCTGGCCAGCTGCCCGTGCTGGACCCAGGCACACCCTATCCCGATGCAGATGGAGACGGTATGGCCGATGACTGGGAAAGTGCCAACGGTCTAGATCCGCGCCGATTCGATGCCTGGGGCGACAGGGACGGCGATGGCTGGACTAACCTCGATGAATTCCTCGATATCCGCAGCAAAGCGTTGATCGCGCGGCGCTGAGGCGCCGGTTCAGCCCTTCAAGCCACCCCGAGCTCCGCCAGCATCCGGTCCCATTCGCCGATGATGACCCTCGGCCTGAAGCGTTTAGCGGTCGTCGCTGCAGCCTTGCCAAGACGGACGCGCAATTCTTCGTCGCTCAACAGGCGATCCAGCGCTGCCGCCAGGCCGGGGACGTTGTTTGGACGAACCAGCAGCCCGTCATGTTCGTCATCGATCATATCTGACGGTCCATAGTCGCAATCGAAGGACACCACCGGCAGGCCCGCCGCCATCGCTTCACCCAAGGCGTTGCCGAAACCTTCATATCGCGACGACATCACGAAGGCGTCCGATTGCCCCACCCAGTCTCCGGGCGATCGGCTGTTGCCGCGCAACTGGACCCGCTCCGAGAGACGATAGCTCTCGATCTGGCGCTTGAGCGCGTCTCGGGCCTCGCCCTCTCCCCAGATCGCCAGCGTCCATTGCGGATGCCGATCGGCAATGGTCGCAAAGGCGTCGATCAGCATATCGAACCCCTTCTGCCACGTCAGCCGGCCGGTCGCCGAGAGAGTAAACGACGCCCGCGCAGCGCCGATCGTCGGATCGATATCGATCGGATTGGGGATCACGCAGGCTCGCGCCCGGGCCTTCGCGCCGAGGCATTCGCAGCTCTTGCGTGTCTGCATGATGATCGCATCGGCGCGCCAATGGAGCCGCGCAAGCAGCGTTGTCCATAAACAGCTGGCGTGCTGAAGACGGGGATTGTTGCGCTCCGATACTATCACGCGGCGATCGGTGCCGAGGCATGCCAGCAAGGTCAGCACGTTGATCTTCGTCAGGAAGGATATGATGATGTCCGGCTCCAGTGCACCGAGCGCCTGCTTCAGCGCTCGATAACGCTTGGCAACCGTCCACAGCCCTTTCAACGGGTTCGGGCCACCTGCGGAGATACCGAGCCGCACGACCCGCACGGCGGGATGCAAACGGTGGAATATCGGAGCATCGGGAGAATCGAAGGCGACGATAGTCACGACTCGACCTCTCGCCGCCCATTCGCCGCTGAGTAGGCTGATTACCCGTTCGGCGCCGCCCGCACCGAGACCCGCCACCACCAGAACGATATGCGGAGGCTTGCTGGTGATCGCGGCGGGCTCGACCGCATCAACGTCCGAACGGCTAGTTTCCAACATGGCTTCGTTCAAGCCGTGCAACCGGCTGGGCGGATGCACGGCGCCGTCGTGCCCGCGCAGGGGAGGCCGCCAGTTCGAGGGAAACGGCGACGGCAAGCAGGACGGGAACCGCCCAGAGCCGGGCGTACATGTGCGGGCTGGCCATCGATGCGATGATGAAATTGCACGTCACCGACAGCGCCAGCGCCGTCGCGAGCCTGTCGCGCCGATAAGCGTTGACTGCCGCGGCGAGCAGCACTGCCAGCAGCACCATCCATCCGACCAGGGAGATCAGTCCGCCCTCGACCCAGAGCAGCAGGTACATGTTATGCACGGGGGCGCCTAACGCGCTGATGACGCGATATTGATCCGCGCCGACGCCTACCAGCATATGATGCTCGACGAGGCCCCAGGCTTCCCGCATCAGCTGCATCCTGCCTTCATAGGTGCCGGCTTCGGATATGTCGCCCCTGTTAATGGCGTTGCCCACGCGGGCGACGAAGGTTGCAGGCAGGCTGAGGCCGAGGTCGACCAACACCCCGATTGCCAACAGGCCGCCGGCCCCGGCCACGGCGATCGATCGCGGGCTTGGCCAGATGTTGCCGACCGCCATGAAGATCGCGAGAGCCGCCACGCAGCTGACGAAGGCGGTGAACGAGGCGCTGAGCATCACGCCCAGGAGGAGCACCGCGAGCCATAATGCGGTCGCGAGATTTCCGACATGGCCCTTGGCGCGCAGGAAGATAACGAACGGAACCGTCATCGCGAGCACCGCGCCGTTCCAGTTGGCGTCGCCGGTAAATGCGCCGAGCCGGCGGCCGCCGGACAGGAAATCCTGCCCGAACAGGTTCTGCGCGTCCTCGAAGGTTCCGGTATAAGTGAAATAGACCAGCGCGCCGAACAGGTTAACGGCAAAGACGCCCCATATCAGCGACTTGATCATCGCGACATTCTGCTCGGACGATCGCCGCAGAAGGATCATGGGGAGAACCACCCAGGCGAAGAGATACTGGCACGAGACGATCAGCCATCGCGATGGCGCCGGCCCGTTGATCGAACCGATGAGCAGGCCGGAAACCAGCATCACGAACCCGGCCTGCCAGATGGTGGTCAGGAACCTGAACGGCTCGAGGGGGATGCCGTCGCGGTAGGCCAGCCGCACGAACCCCAGCAGAAACAGCGCGTCGCTGAGAGTGAACATGATCTCATGGGAGGGACGCCATGTCAGATAACTGGACAGGAAGATTGCAGCGATCACGGAATGCGGCATCGGATCGTCGCCGACCGTGGTTCGCCAGACGATGGGCGCGTTCGAGGGCATCAGCGCGCCACCGCCGCGGCGGATGTCGCCGGCTTTTCCCGATAGACCGCTTGGTGGAACACCCGCTGATAGGGCCAGCGCTCGAACAGCGCATGGGCGAAATGGGTCAGCAGGAAGGACGCTGCGAACACTGCGGTCGCGAAGAGCGCCATGGACAGCGCGATATTGTCGGTGAACAGGCCAGAGCGCACGAATATCGCGCGAAGCGCGAAATAGGCGAAGGGGTGGACCAGGTAGAGGCTGTAGCTAACCGTTCCGATATAGCGGAAAACCGCCCTGTCCAGCGCCCCGGCGGTGAGGCTGCCCTGCCGCAGGGCAAGGTAGAAATAGCAACCGAGCGAAACGACGATCGGCAGCACCACCGGATCCTGGAACTGCGACCATGCCGTATAGTCAAAATGGGCGCGGCTGGCGAACCAGATGACCAGCGCGAGGCTTGCCGCCTCGGCGACCCGAGAGGTCGCCGTCGCTTTTTGCTCGGCCCTGAAGGTAAGGCGCAGTACCAGCCCGATGATGAAATAACAGGTGATCGGAAAGGCGATGAGGAAAGCCAGTGCGGTGCCGATGGCGAGAGCACCCGCTACCGCACTGCGGCGCTTGACCGCACATGTCACCACAAGCGCCGTCAGCGCATAGAAGCATATTTCGAAACTGAGGCTCCATGCATTGGGCGTCAGCTGCTCGGTGCCGGTGAAGAGGTTCACGAACAGGAAGCCGGCGATGACAGTGGGCAGATCATTCAGCTTTGGATAGGCGTCCGTCACGGCGTTGAGCGCCACGAAAACGAGCGAGAGCATGAAGAACAGCGGGTAGATGCGCACGAACCGGCGTAGCGCGAATTCCCCGAGATTGTATTTCATGACGCTTGGCAGGATCACGAACCCGCTGATCACGAAGAATATCTCGACGCCGAACGTGCCAAGATACCAGGGATGCTCGACCAGCGATACATAGTCCGCGTCGGCGGCGTAGATGTGGCGGGCGGTGCCGCCGGCAATGTGAGCCGCGAGGACAAGTACCGAGGCTACGCCGCGCAGCCCGTGGGCGGCGACATTGAACTCGGCCGAGCCGGTCCGCGCCTCCAGCTTCGCCAGGCTGTCGGCGACGGTGCTCGTCGATATGCTATGCTCGGCATTTGTTGCCACGATGGCGATGCTCCCCCAACACGTCCGCCCAGGACGGTTGAGGGGTCACCATATCGCGCAGTTTTTCGGCAAAACATCACTCTTCCGAGATCATTCGCGCCTCGGAGGGGGCATCGCTGCCGCTCGAAAGGCGTGCTTGGCGTCACCTTGCCGAAAAACTACGCGATGGTGGCTTAGGCGAAGATGAAATCCGCAGCTGAGAAGCTCGAAGCATTCAGGGTTGCGGTGGGATCCTCGACGACAATGCTCATCTTGATGCCGGTCGATGTAACGACGTCGAGCCCTACAGCCCCACTCGCCAGGTCATGGGCATAGACCGTGCCTGCACCACCACCCGCCCGATAGCTCCCGACGCCGAGCTTCTCGAGGACGATATGATCCAGGCCGTTCTGGAAGTCCTCGATATGGTCGCCGCCATCGAGAGCACCCGCCCCCTTGAAGACGAACCAGTCGGCGTCGGCTCCGCCCCAGAGCCGGTCGCTGCCGAGTTCGCCGAACAATTTGTCGAAGCCGCCATCGCCATGGATCTGGTCGTCACCCGCCCCCCCGAGCAACAGGTCGTCCCCGGCGCCGCCATAGATGATGTCGTTACCTGCCTCGCCATTTGCCGAGTCATTGCCGTCGCCGGCGTCGAGCCGGTCATCGCCGGCGCCGGCCTGAAGATTGTCGTTGCCGGCGTCGCCGGACAGGGTGTCCATGCCATATTCGGACGAGAGGGTGTCGTTGCCTTCTCCTCCGGTCATCAGGTTGTTGCCGTCGCCGCCATCCACCCGGTCGGCGCCGAGGCCACCATGGACATGGTCATCGCCAGCCTGCCCCTTCAGGCTATCGTTGCCTGCTTCACCGAAGATCGTGTCGTTGCCGGCGCCCCCGCCGACCGCCTGGGTCGTGAGCTTCCCGGTTGCCGGATTGATCTCGTTGAAAAAGCCGTCGTCTCCGTCCCCCGCATAGATGAGGTCATTGCCATAGCCGCCGTCGAGATAATCGCGATCCCCGCCGCCGCTGAGCGTATCGTCGCCGGCATCCCCCAGGATTTGATCGTAACCGTTGCCGCCTTCCAGCAGATCGGCATCGTCACCCCCCGAAAGCACGTCGTTCCCCAGGCCACCGACAAGGTGGTCCCGTCCCAGCGCTCCGTCGAGGGAATCGTTGCCGTCTCCTCCATCGACCAGATCGGCGCCGACGCTACCCTTGATGAAATCATTGCCTGCCTCGCCGTAGAGGCTGTCATTGCCGTCGCCGCCATTGATGGAATCGTTGCCTGCTCCGGCGCGAACCACATCATTGCCCGCCATACCGTTGATGGTGTCGATCCCGATGGTTCCGATAATCGAATCGTTGCTCGCAGTACCGTTGTACAGTGCCATGCCCTGCCCCTTCCCGTGGATAGTGCCGTCCTGCAGCGGACGACAGCCATGTCTGGGGAGGATTGGCCTAACCCAAGCTAGGACTTTGAGCCGGCGCGACAGCTTTGCTGCGGCCGAACGCTGTGGAAACTACCATAAGTTAAAAATATAGATCAGTCTTGTTTGCTGCTGTGCGCCGTTAGAAGGCTGACACACGACCTCGTGCGAGCCGCGCAAGATGCTTCTCTCGGGCAGGTAACGCAGAAGCACTACTCCTCCACGGCTGCGCACCTGCGCCAATGGGCAGGCTGGAATCGGCCGTTTCTGCGCTACAGCATCAACCAGCCGATGCGCCTTGTGGTGCTGGAAGACATCGGGCTTCCCAAACATCGCGAGCTGCGCACCGATCGAGCATTCGCACAAGATGGGGTGTCAATGGCGGTTTTAGTGACAGGCGCGGCGGGGTTCATCGGCATGCACTGCGCGCTTCGCCTGCTCGAACGGGGCGAACGGGTCATCGCTATCGATAATCTCAACGATTATTACAGCGTCGGCCTGAAGCATGACCGGCTTCGAACAATCGAGGCGACGAGCGGAGAGTTCCGCTTTTCGGCTTGCGACTTTGCCGACCACACGGCCCTCGACGCAGCGCTGGCCGGCGAGGACTTCGACCGTATCGTCCACCTCGGCGCGCAGGCGGGCGTCCGCTTCTCCCTCGAAAATCCACGCGCTTATGCGCAGAGCAACCTGATCGGCCACCTTAACATCCTCGAACTGGCGCGCAGCCGGAAAACCCGCCAGCTCGTCTATGCCTCGTCGTCCTCGGTCTATGGCGGCAACGCCACCCTTCCGTTCCGCGTTGAACATCAGGTCAACCATCCGCTCTCCCTCTATGCGGCGACCAAGCGCGCCGACGAACTGATGAGCGAGACCTATGCGCACCTCTACCGGTTGCCACAAACGGGGCTGCGCTTCTTCACTGTCTATGGACCGTGGGGCCGTCCCGACATGGCGCCCTGGCTGTTCACCGACGCCATTCTGCGCGGGAGACCCATTTCGGTTTTCAACAACGGCGATATGGGCCGCGACTTCACCTTTATCGACGATATCGTCAGCGGCGTGATCGCCGCGCTCGATAGCGCGCCGGCGGACGACGGGCTCGAGAAGGCCGGGGGTAGCCGTACGCCTCATGCGATCTACAATATCGGCAACAGCCGGCCCGAACGCTTGGACCACTTCATCGACGTGCTGGAGCAATGTTGCGAACGCCCCGCCATCCGCGAGATGCGGCCGATGCAGGCGGGCGACATGAAGAATACTTTTTCCGACATCAGCGCCATCGAACGCGATCTCGGGTTCAGGCCTGCCACTACGCTCGCCCAAGGCGCGCCGAAGTTCGTGTCGTGGTTCCGCGAATATCACCAAATCTGAACCACATGACCAGCCAAGGGATTACCTTATGCGCATCGCGATGATCGGAACTGGTTATGTTGGCCTCGTTTCAGGCGCCTGCCTGGCGGACTTTGGCCATATAGTCGTTTGCGTCGACAAGGCTGTCGACAAGATCGAAGCCCTGAAGAACGGCGTCATGCCGATCTACGAACCAGGCCTCGCCACGCTCGTCGCCAGCAATGTCGAGGCCGGCAGGCTTTCCTTCGCCACCGAGATCGCGCCGGCCGTCGCCCAGGCGGATGCGGTGTTCATCGCGGTCGGAACGCCGTCGAGGCGCGGCGATGGCCATGCCGACCTGAGCTATGTTTTCGCCGCCGCCACCGAAATAGCACGCGCGCTGGTCGGCCGGACCGTGATCGTCACCAAGTCCACTGTGCCGGTCGGGACCGGTGACGACGTCGAACGCATAATCCGGCAGGAAGCGCCATCGGCAGCAGCATGGGTCGTATCCAATCCCGAGTTCCTGCGGGAAGGCGCCGCCATAGAGGACTTCAAGCGCCCGGACAGGATTGTTGTGGGCACGGACGACCCGGAGGCCCGCCAGGTCATGCAGGAGATCTATCGGCCACTGCACATCAACCAGTCGCCACTGATGTTCACCGGCCGGAGAACCGCCGAGTTGATCAAATATGCGGCGAATGCCTTCCTCGCCACCAAGATCACCTTCATCAACGAGATGGCCGACCTCAGCGAGGCGGTTGGCGCGGACGTCCAGGACGTTGCGCGCGGTATCGGCCTGGACAACCGCATCGGCACCAAATTTCTGCACGCCGGCCCCGGCTATGGCGGATCCTGCTTTCCGAAGGATACGCTGGCGCTGCTGAAGACGTCGGAGGACTTCGGCTCGCCGCTTCGGATCGTGGAATCGGTGGTGAAGGTGAACGACGTCCGCAAGCGGGCGATGGGGCGCAAGGTGATCCGCGCGATGGGCGGCGATGTGCGCGGCAAGCTGGTCGGGATCCTCGGGCTTACCTTCAAGCCCAATACCGACGACATGCGCGATGCTCCGTCGATCGCGCTGATCCAGGCGCTTCAGGACGCCGGGGCTATAGTGCGAGCCTATGATCCGGAGGGCGCCGAACAGGCGCGGCCGCTCATGAAAGACGTGTCGTTCCTGTCCGATCCCTATGCCGTCGCCGAGGGTGCGGACGCTGTAGTGATCGTCACCGAATGGGACGAGTTCCGCGCGCTCGACCTACGGCGCATCGCGTCCTTGATGAACGACCCGGTTCTCGTCGATCTGCGCAATATCTATCCGGATCATGAAGCGCGCCGCGCCGGCCTGAGCTATACCGGCGTCGGGCGAGCTTCGGCGGAGGCATTCGATCGCAAGCCAACGGTGCCCAGGCTGCGCGTGGCTGCCCGTGACGCCTAGCCGCTCGGTGAAATGCTGTGACGGCCGTCAACCCCGCTCGTCGCGACATTCTTGGCCGCCCAGATCGCAGCCTGCGTGCGGTTGAGGATGTTCAGCTTGCGCAGGATCGTCCGCACCTGAACACGCACCGTGGCGAGGCCGATGCTGAGGCGGTCTGCGATCACCCTGTTGGAAGCTCCGTCGGCCAGGCATCGCAAGATATCGAGCTGCTGGGGTGAAAGCCCGGCGTGGCTGGCCACCAGCGATTGTCCGCCGCGTGTTCCCAGCATAGCTGCTAGTGAACCCACCAGCGGCGAAGGTATGAATTTCTCGCCGCCGGCGAGCAGCGGGATCATCAAGACCAGCGCGCCCGGCTTGACGCTCCACAGAATCACTGCGTCGGCGCCGGCGGCGAAGGCGTTCTGCAACCCGGTCGGCTCGCAATGGTCGCTCAACAGAGCTATCCTCGCGCCGGGCTCACGCATGCGAAGGTCCGCAACAAAGGCGAGGCCGAACTCATCGGCCAGACTGTCGATCAGGATGACATGTTCGGCCTTGCCGCTCCGCGCAGCATCTTGTGCTCCTTGGGTCAGCGCATCCGTCTCTACCGAGAAGCCGTTGGCGCTGAGCATCTGAGCCAGACTGGCCCTCCGCATTTCGGAATTACTCAGTACGGATACGGCAATCTGCACGGCAAGCGGGTCCGGTGAGGTCGATGAACCTTCCCGTATGGCAGACACCCCCGAGCCTAGTCGCATCCCTGCTGCGGCTGTGTATCGACCCAAAGCAATACCCCAATTAGACAGCTATGCTTACAACTTACCTTTGCGGCTATTAGCATGGCCGACTGGATCGACAAATACGTTTTTACCACTAATATATGTTAAGTTAACTTTTTAGTTCATCATTTCACCATCTGTAATCAATAACATTAGTTCGCCCGAGTTCTCAGCGCATATTTCCCTCTACCTTTGCCAAATCGCATACAATAATTCTTGCCACAACCAACCGATTTGGATGAACTTCCTCTTTGTTGAGAGTCCGTGTCAGAACCGGGTTTTCCTCCTCCGACTAGCGATTGACCAGCATTACGGACATGTAACTACCACAAGGGCGGAGGCCGAAAAGTAACGGATGCGACTGATCTTTCGCAGTTTACCCGATCTGACGCATCAGCCTTCGCGGATAGCATAGGGCCGAGCCCATCGGCGCGGGGACAGCTATGCCCCGGGCTGGCGCTGCTCCAAGGATGTGTGACAGGCCGCACGGGTCAAAGGGGGGGCGTGCGGCCTGTCAGCACGATGCGGCCGGAGCTTTTCGGCCGCATGGCAGGGCAATGCCGTAATCTGGATACATCATTCGCTGCAACGGCGGGCATCCGCATCGGGAGTAATACTTGTGTCACAACGCAAGGGCTGCCGAACGGAAGCCTGTATTCCCGCCTATTGTGTCGCCCGCGAAGAGTGCGCCCTAATAGGGTCCAGCAGATGCCGCATATCAGCGCAGCGCCGGCTTTGGGCTACAGCGAGGACTGCAGGCCGCGCGAAGAAGAAACCCACGCGGGCGGCGCTGTCTTGCGCAAAGCGTTCCACGACCGCTCGCGCTGCAGCTGGACCGGGCGTCCATACTCCCCGATATCCGATCGACACCTGACCGGTGCTGGCACCTTCCATTTCAAACAAGGTTCCCAACTCACGCGCGCGATCACCGTTCCGGATCAACAGGCGGCATGGGCCACGCGTAGCGGCGACGGCTGGGCCAGGTGCGAAGTGCTCCATCTTGACCTCGAAGCCTCTCGCCCGAAATGTTGCGGCGACGTCCCCACTGAGATGACGCTCGTCGACATGCGTCGATCTCTGCTGGAGCCACAGCTTTGGGCCGACCGTCGCGATCAGCAACGCAATGATCGCGGCCGGGTTAACGACGGCGGGTGGCAGCGACAACGCCCACTCCCGTCACCGTGATCGCCGCCGCGAAACTCGCCAGGCCGAACAAGGCTGCGCCTTGGCCTACATGGAAATATTCGAAATGGCTGGGAAAGCGAGCGATCGTCGCCAGCCTCAGGATGTTCACCATCGCCATGGAGGCTGCCGAAGCGGCGCAGACGGAGAGGAGTGCCGGGGTCAGCCTTAGCTGCAGCATCTGGGTGACGACGGCGAACAGCAATATGGACAGCGACATGTTGTGCAGCGATGAACAGCCGAGAGCGACATATAAACGGCCGGCGCCACCGAACAGGTCGACGACGTTGCCCTGAACGCTCGAGCCCGCGATAGCGGCAGCGAGATAGGCATCCAGTCCGAGCAACATCGGCCCGAAAAACGCCAACAACAGGCGCCCCCAGATCAGCGGCCCGGTCAGCGCAAGCATGATGATCGCAACATGGCGGGCCGCGGATGCGCTCGTCGATGTGGCCAGGAGATAGGCTCCGCCGAGCGCCACCGCGATGGCCCCGCCGAAATTGAACGGAACGGCGGCGAGGATCACCATCGACGCCAGCACCGGATGATCCAGCGGCGTCAGCGCTTCACCCTTGTCGATCTTGCCCGGAATCACGAGCATGACGATCAGCGCGAACCAGATGATCGCGCTGACGCCGCCCAGTGAAAGCAACGCGCTGGCAATGTCCTGCCCATGCCATGCGGTCGCCAGCTTGCCTGCCAAGGCATTGACCGCAGCGATCGCACCGACGATTGCGAATGACTCCGCCCTGCCATTGAGGAAGGGCAGCCAGTGGATAGACCGGCTCACCTCAAGAGCCGGCTGCAAAGCCCGGAACGGACGTTGCACACCAGCTTAGGGTGGCGACCAGGATGGCGAGCCGCATTATCTTCTGCATGGATCGGTTCCCAATCTTGTGTAGAAACCTACAAATAAGCGCCGGCCGCCTGTCTTTCACATGCGCACTATGTGTAACTCCAAGTTTCCGGGAAGACCGGCACCGAAATGAACATTACGAAAGCAGGTCGATCAGCCATGGGCTGCCCCGATCAGCCCTATCGCCACAATTATGACGACAAACGCGACCGTATCTCTCCATATGAACACGCCGTTGCCCGAGTGCGTATCGACGGCGTCCTTCACGGCCCGAACTCGGCAATATCCCCATTGGCGGAAATGCAAGATATTCATCGCCTGCTCCTTTATACCGGATGTCGCCGCCAACTTTGTGAAACAGGCCAAGCGATCAGATAAATTGGTCAGCTCCGAGCGCGGGCCATCAATATCTGGGAGAGGCCGAGTGGACTGCATCCTCTCCGCCTGCCCGGCCCCTCTGCTGGCGAGGATAGTCGCCGGACATGGCGACGCCAGCGCTCGCACGAGGTAGTCCGGAATCCCGCAACAGGATCAGGAAGCGCGACAGCCCCGGTTCCGATCAGCTTCAGCCAATTGCTTGGCTGCATGGCCGCAGCTCTCTGGCTCGCGCTGTCGCTGTTGAGCGGCGACGCGCCCCAAAGTCAGGGCATTGGCAACAGGCTGACAGCGACCGCCTGCTATCGCAGCGTCAGAGCGACCAGCGCCGCACATGCTGGGGAAGATCGAAGCCGCTCCACATACCCTTGAGATCCGCAACCAGCCCGCCGTCGTTCACCAGGCCCGCAAGCGTCGCCGCCGGCAGGCCGGCATAGGCGGCGTGTGATACCGCACCGACGACCACGTCGTAGCGGCCTGCCAGTGCATCGCCGGCCAGCGTCACGCCATATTCGTGTTCTGCTTCAGCCGGGTCGGCAAGCGGATCGTGGATCACGACTTCGTGCCGCAGCCATTCGAGCCGGCGCACCACGTCGATGACCCGCGAGTTGCGCAGATCTGGCACATTTTCCTTGAAGGTCAGCCCCATCATCAACACCCGCGAGCCGTTGCCGATCCGCTCGTGAATCTGGTCGGCGATCCATGCGCCCATGCCGTCGTTGATGCCGCGGCCCGCCAGGATCACGCGCGGATAATGGCCGAGCTGCTGCGCCAGATAGCTCAGATAATAAGGATCGACGCCGATGCAGTGACCGCCGACCAGTCCCGGCACGAAGCGCAGGAAATTCCACTTGGTGCCGGCCGCGGCGAGCACGTCCCAGATCGATATGTCGATCTTGCCGAAGATCTGGGTGATCTCGTTGACGAAGGCGATATTGATATCGCGCTGGGCGTTCTCGATGACCTTGGCCGCCTCTGCGACCTTGATCGACGCCGCGCGGAAGGTGCCCCCCGTGGTCACCGCGCCATAGATTGCGCAGAGCTTGTCGAGCACCTCCGGATTTTCGCCCGCGACCACCTTGGTGATGCGATCGACGGTATGCTCGCGGTCGCCCGGATTGATCCGCTCGGGGCTGTAGCCGAGAAAGAAGTCGACCCCGCGCCTGAGCCCCGACAGCTTCTCGATCTCCGGCCCGCACAGATCCTCGGTCACGCCGGGATAGACGGTGCTCTCATAGACGATGATCGTGCCACGCCCCGGCTTCAGCACCTTGGACAGGCTGCGCGTCGCGGACATGACCGGGCCGAGATCGGGCCGATTGGCGTGATCGACCGGCGTCGGCACGGTGACGATGAACACGTCCGCATCCGCCGCTGCCTGAATGTCCGTCGACAGCTCGAGCGACGATGCCGCGAGTTGTTCACCGGTCAGCTCATTGGTGCGGTCATGGCCGCTGCGCAGTTCGCCGACCCGGCCATCGTCGATATCGATGCCGACGGCGGAAAAATGGCGGGCCAGTGCGACCGCCAACGGCAGGCCGACATAGCCCAGGCCGATCACCGCAACCCGGCTGCCGCCTTTTACGCCCTCTTCGCTACTCACAAGCCTTCGTCCCCCGCTCGCCAAGCCCGGCTATGGCGCCCCCACCTTGGCGGTCTGCATATACCAAGGCAATGCCTCGGCTAACCCTTCGGCGATGCCGTGGCTGGGCCGGTAGCCGATCATGCCCGCAGCGGCGCTGGTATCCGCCAGCGAATGCCGGACATCGCCAGCGCGAAACTCCGCATGGACCGGCGCGCGATCATAGCGGACGCCGTGCTCGGCCAGCCCGTCGCGCAGATATCCGAACAGCTGGTTGAGGCTGGTCCGTTCTCCGACCGCGACATTGAGCAGCGCAGCCTCGCCGACCGGCCCGAACAGCGCCCCCCGCACATTGGCCTGCACCGCATTGGCGACATAGCAGAAGTCCCGGCTCGTCTCCCCATCGCCGTTGATGACGACATCCTCGCCAGCGATCATCGCCGCGGTCCAACGCGGGATCACCGCGGCATAGGCGCCGTTCGGATCCTGCCGCGGCCCGAAGACATTGAAATAGCGCAGGCCCACCGAACCGAAGCCATAAGCGCGACAATAGACCTCGGCGTGAAGCTCATTGTTGAGCTTTGTCAGCGCATAGGGCGACAACACTCTCCCGAGCCGGTCCTCGACCTTGGGAAGATTCGGCTCGTCGCCATAGACCGAGCTCGACGAGGCATAGACGAAGCGCTTCACCCCAGCGACCCGCGCCGCATCGAGCATGTTGACGAAGCCGGTGGCGTTGACGTCATGCGTGGTCAGCGGATCGGCGAGCGAGCGTGGGACCGAACCGAGCGCCGCCTGGTGGAGGACATGCTCGACGCCATCCACCGCCCGCTCGCAGGTTGCGCGATCGCGGATGTCACCTTCGATGAACTCGAAATCGGCCCATGCGGCCGGCCCGACCCGGTCCTGAACATCCTGCAGATTGCTGCGGTGGCCTGTCGCGAAATTGTCGAGCGCGCGCACCTTCTGTCCGGCGCGGAGCAGGCTTTCGACGAGGTGCGATCCAATGAAACCCGCCGCGCCGGTCACGAGCCAGTGCGCCGGATGCGACGCAAGCGCGTGCTGGAGATCCATCGTCATGACCGAGGCGTAGCCGAACTTTCGGAGTACGGGAATTGCGTCGCCTCGTTTTTCCCAGGGCAATCGGGTGAATGTCGAAGGCCTATCCTGGCCCGTCATCCCGACGAAAGTCGGGACCCATAACCGCAACGAAGACGGATAGAACCGCGCGGTTCGGTCCTTTTTCTTCCAATCCAGCGTGTATGGGTCCCGACTTTCGTCGGGATGACGCGCTTTTGACCGACAAACCTTAGCCCAGGATAGGCCTGCGACATTCACCCGATTGCCCTGCTCGTTTTTCCTCGCCGCTAGTCGGCCTTTGAAGCCAGGCCCATACGGTCGGCTGCGGCGCGAAGCCTGCGGTCGCGCGTCCACAACGCTGCCCCAGCGCTGCGAACCGATGCGAGCAGGTGAACATCGACATAGCCGATCCCGGTTCCGGCGAGATCTTCACATTCGATCAGCTTCAGAACATCGTCTTCAGGCGCGACAGGCGCCTGCGGAGCTGCGCGCAGGTTTTCGAGTATGGAGGCCCGCGAATGCAGATGGCCCAACGCCAGTTCGCCGATCACGAACGGATGCAGCATCACCAGTTGCTGTGTGAGACAGGAGATCAGCGCTGCTTCGCCGCGTCGAAAATGATCGGCCCATACCGATGTATCGACAAGGATCATTCACCGCGCCGGCGCGGAGGCGCGGAAAATTCCGGCATTGTGCCGCCCGCCTCCGCCAGGCGACGAGCCGCCTCGCGTTCGATCAAGGCCCTCATGCCTTCCCGGACAAGATCCTCATCATTTTCTATCCCACTGTATCGACGGGCATCTTCGAACAGCCTCTGGCTCGATAAAGCCGGCGCCGCGGCACTCGGATAATCACGGCCACGCATGGCTGGCATTCGGCGAAACCGCACCTTGCGCTGCGAAAGGTCGAGTTCGCTGGTCTGCCATCCCGCCGCTTGCCACGACTGTGACTGGCTGTGCCCCGCTCCAGATTGGTTAGCCCACCATGCCGGGTACCGGGAGGCGCTGGCCGGCAAGCAGAAGCCGAGCACCTTCTCGATTTCGTCGAAGTCGACGAACCACTCATCCTGGGAGAGCAGCGAAAGATGGCGTTCCAGCGCGTCATATTTGGCCACAGCGAGTTCCTTTAGTGATTTTAGTATATCATAACTATACCATCGGCAATGACTTTCCTTGGTCACGCTCAGTAGCTATCTCGCGCGCATGACCGACTATCGCCAACCCGCCGAATGGGCCCCGCACGACGCCGTCTGGATCGGCTTTCCCAGCCATCCCGAACTCTGGGAGGACGATCTCGAACCTGCGCGCGGCGAGGTGATCGAGTTCGCCCGCGCCGTTCACGCCGGCGGCCGGGGCGAGCGGGTCATCCTGGTTGCCGCCGACGAAGCATCGGCTGATCGCGCCCGCGAACTCGCCGGGGAAGCGGCCGACGTAATCGTCGAGCCTTTCGGCGATATCTGGCTGCGTGATACCGCGCCGATCATCGTCGCCGGCCCGCGCGGACGCGCCGCGACGGATTTCGGCTTCAACTGGTGGGGCGGCAAATATGACCTAGCCGGCGACGAGAGCATCGGCGCTCGGCTCGCGGCACGATCGGGCCACGCACTTCGCCGCGGCGACTGGATCTTCGAGGGCGGTGCGATCGATATCGACGGCACCGGCCTCGGCGTGACCACCGAGCAGTGCCTGCTCAACCCGAACCGCAATCCCGGCCTCGACAAGGCCGCGATCGAGGCGCGGCTCGGCGAAGGGCTCGGCGTCGACCGGCTGCTATGGCTGGGAGACGGTCTCGCTAACGATCATACCGACGGCCATATCGACAATCTCGCTCGCTTCGTAGCCGAGGGCGTCATCGCCATCCCCGAGCCGGCTGGTGCCGATGATCCCAATGCCGCCGTCTATGCCGATGCCAGGGCGCGCGCCGATGCGTTCGGCCTCACTATCGTCGCTATCCCCTCCCCCGGCGCGGTCGAGCGCGATGGCGAGATCATTCCCGCCTCCTATATGAATTTCTACATCGGCAACGCGACGGTGGTCGTGCCGCTCTACGGCGCCGCCAATGACGAAGCCGCGGTCGACGCCATCGCCGGGCTCTTTCCGACGCGCAGTGTCGTGGGCTTCCGCGCCGATCATATCTTGACCGGCGGCGGCAGCTTTCATTGCATCAGCCAGCAATTGCCCGCGGCATGATCGCCTTCCTGATCCGCGCCGCATTGTCGGGGCTGATCATAGCGTTGATCGCTCTCGTCGCACGCCGGAACCCGGCAGCCGGCGCGCTGGTCGCCTCGCTGCCCCTGATCTCGGTGCTGGCGATGATATGGCTTTGGCACGACACCCATGACGCGCCCCGGCTGGCCGAGCAGGCCGAAGCGACCTTCTGGTACATAGTGCCGTCGATGCCGATGTTCCTGCTGATGCCGTGGATGCTGCGCCATGGCAGCTCTTTCTGGCTTTCGCTGGCCGCCGGTTGCGTCCTGACGATCCTTCTCTATCTGCTGACCGTCGTCATCGCGGCGCGCTTCGGCGTCCGCCTGTGAGGAAATGAGATGACCGAGATCACCGTTGCCGCGCTGCAGCTCGCCTTGAGCGACGACATCGACGCGAACATCGCCGAGGTATCGAAGCTCGTCCGCGACGCCGCGAAGCGTGGCGCGAAGGTCGTGCTGCCGCCCGAATTGTTCGAGGGTCATTATTTCTGCCAGGTCGAGGACGAGGGCCTGTTCGCCCGCGCCCGGCCCACGGCCGAGCACAAGTCGGTCATCGCCATGCAGGCGCTCGCGGCCGAGCTGAAGATCCATATCCCGACCAGCTTCTTCGAGGCCGACGGACCGCATCATTATAACAGCCTCGCGATGATCGATCCCGATGGCCGGATCATGGGCGTCTATCGCAAGAGCCACATTCCCGATGGTCCCGGCTATGAGGAGAAATTCTATTTCCGCCCGGGCAATAGCGGCTTCAAGGTATGGCCGGCGCAGGGCACGACGCTGGGCGTCGGCATATGCTGGGACCAATGGTATCCGGAAACCGCACGCGCGATGATGCTGATGGGCGCCCAGGTTCTGTTCTACCCGACCGCGATCGGCAACGAACCGCATGATCCCGATCTCGACACCAGCCGGCTATGGCGCCGCGCGATGATCGGCCATGCCGTGTCCAACGTGGTGCCGATCGTGGCCGCGAACCGGATCGGCACCGAGAATGGCCAGACCTTCTACGGCCACAGCTTCATCTGCGACGAACGCGGCGACCTGCTGGCGGAGTTCGGCCGTGAGGAGACGGGCGCGCTTGTGGCGACGCTCGACATAGATCTCGCCAAGCGCCACCGCGCCGCCTTCGGCTTCTTCCGCGACAGGCGGCCTGAACTGTACGGCCGGTTGACGCAGGATATCTGAGCGCGCCGCTCAGGGCGCGTGCGGCGGCTCGATCTCGGCGGGTTCGACCATGTCCAGCCCGCCCTCCCATTTCGCCACGATCACACTCGCCACCGCATTGCCCACCACGTTGGTCGCCGAGCGACCCATGTCGAGGAAATGATCCACCGCGAGAATCAGGAGCAGCCCGCCTTCGGGGATGTTGAAGAAGGCCAGCGTCGAGGCGATCACCACGAGGCTCGCGCGCGGCACGCCCGCCATGCCCTTCGACGTTACCATCAGGATCAGCAGCATCGTGATCTGGTGACCGATCGTGAGCTCGATCCCGTAAGCCTGGGCGATGAACATTGTCGCGAAGGTGCAATAGATCATCGAACCGTCGAGATTGAACGAATAGCCGAGCGGCAGCACGAAGCTGGCGATGCGCCGCGGAACGCCGAACCGGTCGAGCGCCTCGAGCGTGCGCGGGAATGCAGCCTCGGACGACGCCGTGCTGAAGGCGAGCAGGATGGGCTCGCGGATGTAGCGGATCAACAGCTTCGACCGCCCGCCGACGATCACGAAGCACAGGCTCAGCAGCACGATCCACAGGATGATCATCGCCAGGTAGAAGCTGCCCATGAACTTGCCGAAGCTGATCAGGATCATCGGCCCCTGCTCGGCGAGCGCGGTGGTTACCGCCGCGAACACGGCGAAGGGCGCGAACCGCATCACATAGTCGGTGATCTGGAGCATGACCTGCGCCAGCGCTTCGATGCCGCGCAGCAGCGGCGCACCGCGTTCGCCGATCGCGGTGACGGCGACGCCGGTAAACACCGAGAAGACCACGATCTGCAGGATTTCATTGTTCGCCATCGCCTCGAAGAAGCTTTTGGGCACCAGATGGGTAACGAAATCCTTGAGCGAAAAACCGGCCTGGGCGAGCCCGGCGCTGGCGTTTGCCGGCGGCAGCACCAGATCGGCGCCGACGCCGGGTTGCAGCAGGTTTACCATGATCAGCCCGAGCGTCAGCGACAACAGGCTCGCGCCCAGGAACCAGCCGATCGAGCGTGCTCCAACGCGGCCGAGAGCGGCCGTGTCCCCCATATGCGCGATGCCCGAAACCAGCGTGGCGAACACCAGCGGCGCGATAATCATCTTGATCAGTCGCAGGAACACATCAGTAAGGATCGAAATATAGCCCGTAACGTTAGTCAGGGTAGCGGGATCGGTGATCGTCGCGTTGAGCGTGATGCCCACCGCGATACCGGCGATCATCGCAAAAAGAATGTACAGGGTGAGGCGCTTGGCCACGGGCGTCTCCGAAACAAGATATGGATCGTGGTCGGGCCAAAGCGGGGCGGGGTCAAGTATCGGCCGTGCCGGATGGGGAGAGGCGATGTTGTTCGAACGAAGCGACCGGAGGATCGTGAAGCTGCTGATCGTCGAGGACGAGCCGCTGGTTGCGTTCGATAACGAGCATTTTCTGGCAACCCACGGCTACACCGTTGTCGCCACCGTCGACAATGCGCCGGCCGCACAGGCGCTCATCGCCGAGGGCGGCATCGACCTGGTCCTGTGCGACGTCAAGCTCAACGGCAGCGACGGACACGACGTCGCGCTTGCCGCCCATGCGGCGGGTATCCCGTTGCTGTTCGTGACCGCCACCTGCCCGATCGACGCACCGGATCTTGCGGCTGGCTGCCTGGCCAAGCCTTACACCCAGAAGGACCTCAAGCTGGCGATCGAGGCGGTGGCGGCGCGGCTCGATGGCGACAAGCCGAAACGGGTGCCGAAGGTGCTGACGCTCTACGGCTAGGGTGACGATCTCCCTCCCCTCATTGTCCTTCTCGGGCATGCCCTCCTGCGTCTCCCCAGCGAAAGCTGGGGTCCATGTCTTTCGCCATTTTCGATGCCATCGAGAAGGAGAGAGACATGGATGCCAGCCTCCGCTGGCATGACCATGGAGAAATTCGGGGCGGCAGTGAGCGAAAGCGGGAATCCATTACTCGTCCCGGGATGCTGTGTTCGCTATATGTTCTTGCATTTTCGCCCCCTTCCCGCTACCTCTGGCCACGGAAAACCGGGCCCGCGCGCCCGCAACGGAAGGAGGGCAGGAAAGAAAAAATGAAAAAACGAGCAAACAACCCCATGCAACCGGCAACACGTCACTTTCGTGTTGACGATGTGCCATCCGCGGTCGGGTTTCGAACCGAGCTTTGCACGGCTTATCTGGCGCGGGCCACTGGCGCGAAGACGCCGCGTCTTTTCTCTTGGGAACTCCCCGCTATGCTCAGCCGATGAATAGAATATCGGGGGGTGACGGCGCGGCCGTCGAGAGCAGAGGTTTCATTGCGGCGGTGCGGCCCTATACCGAGCCGGCACCGCTGGCCGCGCTGTTTCTCGGCATGAGCTCGGGCTTCCCCTATGCGATGATCGGCGCCACGCTGACCACGCGGCTCGCGCAGGACGGGATCGACAAGAAGGTGGTGACCGCCTTCACCCTCGCCTTCCTCGTCTACAATCTGAAGTTCCTCTGGGCCTGGATCGTCGACGGCGTGCGGCTTCCCCTGATCGGGCGGCTGGGCCAGCGCGTGTCGTGGATGCTGGTGATCGGCACGCTGGTGATCGCGGCGGTTTGGAATCTGGGGCTTGTCGATCCCAGGGCTAGCCTCTCGCAGACCGTGGTCGCCGCGATCCTCGTCGGTGCCGCGGGCGCGACCTTCGACATCATCATCGACGCCTATCGAATCGAATTGCTCGAGGCGCGCCAGCTCGGCGTCGGCGCGGGCATGTCGCAATATGGCTGGCGGATCGGATCGACCGCGGCGGGTGCGCTGGCGCTGGTGCTGGCCGATCGCGCGGGCTGGAACATCGCTTATATGGCCTGCGCTGCCTTCGCGCTGCCGGCAATGATCGCCGCGCTGGTGATGGGCGAGCCCAAGCGTCACCGCGAGCCGGCGATGCGGCGGACGCGCAGCGAGGTCCTGGCCTCGATCGTCGGCCCGCTGCTCGAATTTTTCCGGCGGCGCGGGGCGGCGCTGGTGCTGCTGTTCATCCTGCTCCACAAGATCGGCGACACGCTGGCGAACCTCACCTTCCGGCTGCTGTTCGACAGCCTAGGCTACAGCAATGACGAGATCGCGATCTACGATGTCGGCTTCGGTTTCTGGGCTTATCTGATCGGCATCTTTATCGGCGGCATCCTCTATTCCCGGCTCGGCATGAAGCGGTCGGTGCTGGTCAGCCTGTGGCTGATGGCGGTCTCCAACCTCAGCTTCGCCGGGCTGGCGGCGAGCGGGCACAGCAACTGGGCGATGGCCGGCGCGATCGGCTTCGAGAATATCGCGAGCGGAATCGGCGGGGTCTGCCTGGTCGCCTATTTCTCGGCGCTGTGCGACCTGCGCTTCACCGCCGCGCAATATGCGCTGATCTCGGCCGCGGCCAGCGTCGTCGGCCGCATCCTGACCGGCACCACCGCCGGCGCGATGCTCGAGTCGATCGGCTATGTAAACTTCTACCTGATCACCACCGTCGCGGCCCTGCCCGGCATCGCCCTGTTCTGGCTGATGATGCGCGCCGGGCTGATCGACGAGTCGATCGGCAGCGCCGGCGAGGACGACGACGCCCCGGACGACGGCCTAAAACCGCCGCGACACGCCGAAATATAGCTCGACATCCGCAGCATGCCGCAACCCGGCATTGGCACCCACATCGAATTGCACATCGTCGCGCGGCTGCCATCCAAACGACAGGCCGGCAAGCTGCTCGGTCGCATGGCCACCCGGATCGCGATCTCGGGTCGCCTGATATTCCGCGGTTGCGGCGATGGTCTTACCAAGCTTCGCCGCGATGCCGGCCACCGCGCCATAAGCGAGATGACGGCCATTGCCGTCTTCGTCGGCAGCCGCATCGATCTCGGGCGTCAGCGACAGGCTGAACCTGTCGTCCAACTCGTAGGAGACGGGAACGCGCAGGCCCGCAGCCCAATCCCCTACACCGATCGGCTGGCGACCCGTCGGCAAGGTCGCGAACGGCATCACCGCCAGCGAAAAACCCGAGCCATCCGGGTTATGCAGGTTCTGGCGCATGGCGATGGTCATATCGCCGACACCGCTCCGCCGCGAACGCGCGCCGGTCAGCCTGTCGCGGTCCCTTTCCCTTCCAAAGCTCGTCCAGCCGAGCTGGATCTCGGTGCTGTCGCCCACGCCGTAGCGGATCAGGACATCGCCCAGTACCAGCCGATCGCTTCGCTGCGCGTCGTCGCGCTGGAGCGTCCAGTCCGCCAGACCGACCTCCAGCGAGGCATGCCCGCGGTCGATGGTGCAGGACGGCGTGCCGAGCCCTGGCCGGTCGGGACAATAGTCGCGAAGCTCCGCCACGGCCGGTCCCGACAGCCAGAGGAGGATCGACCCGGCGGCGACGCGTGCGAACATGGCAATTCCTTATCCTGTGACGAGCACCACTGACAGCGGCAGATCGCGCTGTTACGATGCGCGACATGACGGGGGATGGGCAAGCGCGCCGGGGGACGCGGGCGGTTAGAAATATTGCGACGATCGCGCTCGCGATCGTCATGCTTACGCTTGTCTCCTCGGCGTTGCTGACCGGCCCGTCGCTCGATGACTATTGGACGATCTACCTGTCCGATCCCGCCCCCGGGCTTGCCCGCCTCGCCGAGCAACGCTGGGCGCAGGACATCAGGCCGCCGCTGTTCGATGGCTGGGCCAGTCTGTTGTCGACGGCCGGCTTCAGCTCGGTGCCGATCGCCCGGCTCGTGTCGAACCTGCCGGTGCTACTGCTGCTCGGCTACAGCGCCCGCCGCTTCGCGAAGCGGCTGCCCGACCAGGCCCCCTTCTACGCGATCTTCCTGCTTCTGATGCTGTCGGCACCCGCGACGATCAGCGCGTTCGGCATCTACCGCGGCGATTTCTGGCAGCTTGTCGCCTTTGCGATGCAGATCATATTGGCCCGGCACATTCTGTTCGCGCAGCAGGATTATAAGAGCCGGCGCGATGGCGCGATGGCTATGCTTGGCATCGTAGCGACCATCGCCGCCATCGTCCTCGACTATGGCGGCGCCCTGTTCGGCGGCGTGCTGGCGATGGCGACCATGCTTGCCGCGATCGCGCGCGGCCTGCGGCGCTGGTCGCGGATGCTACTGCTCGCCCTCATCCTGTCGATCGCCGCGGTCGTCTACATGATCTCGTGGCAGGCTCCGGTCTGGAAAGAACAGTTCGATCTCTACCAGAACTGGATCGAGATGGGCGAGAGATCCTCGACCGCCATCCTGATCGCGCTGATCGCGGGGACTATCCTCCACAACCCGGTCGCAATCGCTGGCGCCTGGCTGGGACGGCTGGGCTGGACCAAGGAAGATACCGCCTTCGTCATCCTGACCGGCGCTACGCTGGTCGCAGCCCTCGTCGCCATCAGCCAGATCGATGCCCAGCGTCGGCTGATCACCGCCAGCAACACTGCCGATATCGCCGTCCTCATCGCCGCTCTCATGGCAGGGGCCGGGGCGAAGATCGCCGACCGGCGATTGTGGATGACGATATTGGCAGGAGTGGCGGTGCTGTCGAGCCTCATCGGCCTGGCGGTCATCGGTATCGACGGCGGCTGGCAGGCCGGCGCGAAGAAGATTGCGCGGATCGTCGATAGTTGTCCCGGGACGACGGTTTACGCCGCGTCGGGCTGGCGCCTCGACGATGGCAGCCATTCGCGCGCCGCACAGCGAGAAGAGCCGGTGTTCGCGCTCGGCTATAAACGCCTTGGCAGCGCACACAGTTTTACGCCGATCCTCTTATCCCCAGGCGCACCACTTACGGCTGTCCCAGGCGCGTGCCCAACGCTGCTGTGGATCGAGCAGGTACCGCACAAGACGGTCAAACCCGTCCTCGCGTTGCAAGCAGCCGGCCTCAACGGACTTGAAGCTGCGCGTTTGAGTGTGATCCGCACCAGCACGGGACTTATCGTCCGCGCCGACCGCTGATATCTGCTGGCGCCATGACACGACAGACCTTCGCTCGCCGCGCCACGCGCTGGCTGTTCCGCGCACTCCTCATCTTCGTCATCGGTTCGATCGCCTGGGTAGGGCTCTATCGCTTCGTGCCGCCGCCGGTCACCGTCACGATGCTGTCAAATGCGATCGACGGACGCGGTATCGCCAAGGACTGGATGCCGCTGGATGAGATCGCGCCCGACATGGCGCGCGCCGCGATCGCCGCCGAGGACGGCAATTTCTGCAGCCATCACGGCTTCGATTTCAAAGCGATGCAGAACGCTCTCAAGAGCAATCTGCAGGGCGAGCGGCGGATCAGAGGCGGCTCCACGATCAGCCAGCAGACCGCCAAGAACGCGTTTCTGTGGCAGAATGGCGGCTATCTGCGCAAAGCGCTGGAGGCGTGGTTCACCCTGCTGATCGAGACGCTGTGGCCGAAGCAGCGGATCATGGAGGTCTATCTCAACGTCGCGGAAACCGGCCTCGGCACCTATGGCGCCAATGCCGGCGCGATGCGCTATTTCCATCATGACGCGTCGCGGCTGAGCCGCGCCGAAGCGGCACGCATCGCAGCGGTGCTGCCGCTTCCGAAGAAGCGCGAGGCAGTCGCGCCGAGCGGCTTCACCCGCCGCTACGGCAATATGATACAGCGCAGGCTCGGCCAAGTCCGCCGTTATGGGCTGGACAGTTGCCTGAAGTGACGGCGCGTTTTCGCAACAGGCGTGAAGCGCCTGCCTGCCGGCCTCAGCTGAACGGCAGCTTGAACCCTGCCGGCAGCGGCAGGCCCTGCGTCATCTTCTGCATCTCTGCATTCGACGCTGCGTCAGCCTTGGTGCGGCAGTCGTTGAGGGCCGCCGCGATCAGGTCTTCGAGCATCTGCTTTTCGGATGCGACCATCAGCGAATCGTCGATCGATACGCCTAAGATCCGGCCCTTGGCGGTAGCGCGAATCTTGACCAGCCCGCCGCCGGCCGCGCCTTCCACTTCCAGCTTGTCGAGGCCGGCCTGGGCCTCCTCCATCTGCGCCTGGATCGTCTGGGCCGCATTCTGTGCGGCGGCGATCATTTCCTCGAGACTTTTCATGATGCGAGACTCCGTGGTTGGGGCGCGCTGTAGCCGATCAGCTCGGCATCGGGGAAGGCCTCGCGAGCAGCCCTCACCAGCGCGGAATCGAGAATGGCCGCCCTCGCGGCATCCTCCTCTGCAAGTTCCCGGTCGCGCATCGACGGCGCACCGCCGTCGCGCACGGTGCCGATCGTCCAACGCTCACCGGTCAGATCCTTCAGCGCCGCGACCAGGTTGGTGAAGAACTCCGGCTTCAGCTTTTCGGTTTCAGCGACCAGCAACTCCGTACCGGCCAGCTTGGCTACCCGGGCATGATCGTGGAACTGCAGCGCGAGCAGCGCCGCCTTCGGCGCGAGCAGCGCATGCAGTTCTTCCGGCGTGGCCGGCAATACCGCAGGCGGGGGCGCCGCCGCCTGGACCGGCGCGGCCTGCCGTTCGGGCGCCGCCGGCATCGCAGGGGTTGCGCCGACAGTCAGTTCGCCGGCGGCGAGCTTGCGCGCAAGGTCACCCGGATCGGGAAGCTGGCTGGCGTGGACGACGCGCAGCAGCGCCATTTCCGCCGCCTCGATCGGCATGGCGGCCGTCTGAACCTCGCCATGGCCCTTCAGCAGCAGCTGCCAAAGCCGGTGCAACGTCGCGAAGCCAAGCTTCCCGGCCCATTCCGCATAGGCTTCACGCTCCTCGACAGACAGCGCTGGGTCCTCGGTGCCGGCGACCTTGGCACGGGTGACGCCGTGGCAGGTCTCGAGCAGGCCGTGCAGCATTGCCACCGGCTCGACCCCGAGTTCGTACTGGGCGCGAATGCCGGCGAGCACCGCTGCCGCGTCGCCCTTGAGCATCTCCCCGAACAACCGCCGGATAGCGCCTCTGTCGGACAGGCCCAGCATGTCCCGCACCTGCGCCGCCTCGACCTTGCCCGAGCCGTGCGCAATCGCCTGGTCGAGGATCGACAGCCCATCGCGCGCCGAGCCTTCGGCGGCGCGAGCGATCAGCGCGAGTGCCTCGGCCTCCGCCTCGACGCCTTCCGCCGCAACCACCGCCGCGAAGTGCGCGGCAAGCTTGTCGGCCGAGATCCGCCGCAGATCGAACCGCTGGCAGCGCGACAATACCGTGATCGGCACCTTGTTCACCTCGGTCGTAGCGAACAGGAACTTCACATGGGCGGGCGGCTCCTCGAGCGTCTTGAGCAACCCGTTGAAGGCCGGCTTCGACAGCATGTGGACTTCGTCGATGATGTATATCTTGTAGCGCGCCGAGACCGAGGAATAGCGCACCGCCTCGATGATCTCGCGCACATCGTCGATGCCGGTGTGGCTGGCAGCATCCATCTCGACCACGTCGATATGCCGTCCCTCCGCAATGGCAACACATGGCTCGCAGACACCGCAGGGATCGATGGTCGGGCCGCCCTGCCCGTCCGTGCCTATGCAGTTGAGCGCCTTGGCGATGAGCCGCGCAGTCGAGGTCTTGCCGACGCCGCGCACGCCGGTGAGCAGGAACGCATGTGCCAGCCGCTCCCGGCGGATCGCATTGCCGAGCGTCGTCACCATGGCATCCTGGCCGATCAGCTCACCGAAATTCTGCGGCCGATATTTGCGCGCGAGGACGCGATAAGGTTGCTGGGATTCGGACATGGCGGAAGCTTACCCAGTCACCACAAGGTTGTCGTTTCAATTTTATCGTGATTCTAGGTGGGAGCCGGAACGACCCGATACGAAATCGTTGCGGCTGCTTCCTTCCGGACCTGACCGGGTTGGCGACGGCATCGTCCGCCCGACTCCCGCCGCGCATATGGGCGAAGCGCGCCGCCGATGCAAGCCGCTGGCCGGCCTCAGCGCCCCTGCATGTTCCGCGACGCGCCCGGCATGCGGACCGTCAGGCTGTCGAGCCCCTCGTCCAGATGGATCTGGCAGGCGAGACGCGATGTTCGTGTGACGTGGCTGGCCAGATCGAGCAAGTCCTCCTCCATCTCCGATGCGCGCGGTAGTTTGGAAAAATCGGCTGCGTCGATGATGACATGACAAGTCGAGCAGGCCATCTGGCCTTCGCACGTGCCTTCGAGCGGCTGGCCATCCGCCTGCGCCACCTCGAGCAGCCGCTTGCCCGGTGCTCCATCGACTTCGCGACGACCCTCGCCGTCGGCGGATATGAAGGTGACCCTGGTCATACCGCCCACATGAGCTGCCTCTCGGTGGCGTCGACCAGTAAACTGGTCGCCCGCTCGATCTCCTGCTCGGTAGTATAGCGGCCGAAGCCGAAGCGGATGCTCGATCGCGCCTCCGCATCTGAAAGGCCGATTGCCTTGAGGACATGGCTGGGGCGACCGGATCCGCTTGCACAGGCCGATCCGGCCGAGAAGGCGAGTTCGCGGACGTTGGAGATCAGCCGCGCCGCGTCGACCCCATCGGCGCGCAGGTTGAGATTCCCATGATAGCGATGCGCGAAGGAGCCGTTGATCGTCCACTCGGGTCCGAGCCGGCTGGTCGCGATCCGCCAGAGCCGATCGAGGTGCGCCTTATCCTCTTCCTGCCGATCCTGCATCAGCGCCGCCGCCGCGCCGAACCCGGCGCATAGCATCGGCGCCAACGTGCCCGAGCGGCCGATGGCCTCCTGCCCGCCGCCGTGCAGCAGCGGCTCGATACGAACGCCGTCGCGGATCCACAGCGCGCCTATTCCCTTGGGTCCGTGGATCTTGTGCGCGGCGAGGGCAACCATGTCGCAATTGTCGGGAATATCGACACGGCCATAGCCTTGTACGGCGTCGCACAGGAACAGCGCACCCGCCGCACGCGCCAGATCGGCGATTTCCGAAACAGGCTGGATCACGCCAATCTCATTGTTCACGAGCATCGCCGCGACCAGACCGGTACCCGGCGCTATCGCGGCGCGGACGTCATCCAGGTCGACAATGCCATCCGGTCCGACCGGTAAGATCCGGACCTCGCGCCCCCGCCGGGCTTCGGCGCGCACGCTGTCGAGGACCGCGGCATGTTCGGTGGCAAGCGTCACGATCGGTCCGCTGCTGCCCTTGATCGCCCAGTTCAGGGCCTCGGTCGCGCTGCCGGTAAAACCGATCTGTCCGCCGGGGGGGCAAAGCGACTCGACCTGCTCGCGCGCCACCTCCACGGCCGCCGCAGCCTCGCGCCCCATGCGGTGCGGCGAGTGTGGGTTGCCGAACTTGTCATCGAGAAACGGCAGCATCGACTTTCGCACTTCCGGTGCCAGCGGAGTCGTCGCTTGATAATCGAGATAGATCATGCCGCTCTCCTATGTGCCGATGTTTCGATCGCCTTCCATTCGGCGACCACCCGGTCGATATCGGACTCGATAGTATCCGGTCCGAAGCTGATCCGCACCACCTCGCGTGCCGCCGCTTCGTCCCAGCCCATGGCGGCGAGGACGTGGCTCGGCTTGAGGCTTCCGGACGAACAGGCGCTGCCCGCGGACACCGCGATCCCGGCAAGATCGAACCGAATCAGCTGGGCCGTCGCAGCGACACCCGGCATGCGGTAGCTGGCGATGGTCGGCAACCGCTCGGCGCCGTCGGCGACGACGATGCCGCCCGCCTCGCGGATCGCCGCATCGAGCCGGGCGCGCAGAATGCGCGCTCGATCGAGCCACCCGGTACCAGCCTCCAGCGCCGCTGCGAAACCCAATATGGCCGGGAGATTTTCTGTCCCGCCGCGATAGCCCTGCTCCTGGCCGCCGCAGGCCGCCAGCGTCGCAAGGTCGCGAACGAGCAGCACACCGATGCCGGGCGGACCACCAAGCTTGTGCGCCGACACTGCGATGAAATCGGCATCGGGCAGCGGCATCTTGCCGGCGCTCTGCGCGCAATCGGCCAGCAGCAACCCTCCGGCCGCGCGAGCCGCCTCCACATGCTCGCGAAGCGGCTGGATAACCCCGGTCTCGTTGTTGACCGCCTGGACTGCAACCAGCGGCATGTCAGGAAGCGGCATGGAGGCATCGACGGTCCCGGTATCCGAGGCCGGTATCTGTAGGGCATCGCCGGCGGCCCTCCGCACGGCATCATGCTCGACCGCGGAAATTATCCGTGCGCCCGCCTTGGCCCGGCGCAGGACGATCTCGATCGCCTCGGTCGCGCCGCTGGTGAAAATGATGGGGCCGTGGAAATCGAGCGCACGGCCGATCCGCGCCCGAGCATCCTCCAGCGCCGCCCGCGCCCCACGGCCTTCGGCATGCGGCGAAGACGGATTCGCCCAGCGCTCCAGGCCGTCCACCATCGCAAGCCGCGCGGCCGGCAGAAGCGGCGTGGTCGCAGCATGGTCGAGGTAGAGGCGGGGCGTTGCCAAGGCGCTATGCTCCATTTGATTGCGCGCGGTGCGCCCCTCCTTATATAGGCGTTCGATCGAACGCGCACCATCCGCGCAGTCCGCCCAAGCCTGTCCTGAAGGATATCGATGCCCGAAGTCATTTTCCCCGGTCCCGAAGGCCGCCTCGAAGGCCGCTTCAACCCCGGACCGCGTCCGCGCGCACCTGTGGCGATGATCCTTCACCCGCACCCGCAGGGCGGCGGCACGATGAACAATCGGATCGTGCAGGCGCTATACCAGACGTTCGTCCGCCGGGGCTTCGCGACCCTGCGGTTCAACTTCCGCGGCGTCGGCAAGAGTCAGGGCGTATTCGACAACGGCATCGGCGAGTTGTCCGATGCGGCGTCCGCGCTTGACTGGGTGCAGTCGATCCATCCGGAAGCGCAGACCACCTGGATAGCCGGCTTCAGCTTCGGCGCCTGGATTGGCATGCAACTGCTGATGCGCAGGCCTGAGATCAAGGGCTTCATCTCGATCGCGCCGCCGGCGAATATGTACGACTTCACCTTCCTGGCGCCGTGCCCCTCGTCGGGCATCATCATCCAGGGTGATGCCGACGAAGTCGTCACCCCGGGTGCTGTGCAGAAGCTGGTCGACAAGCTCCGGACGCAGCGCCACATCACGATCCATCATGACGTGATCCCCGGCGCGAACCATTTTTTCGCCGATGAGATGCCGCAGCTGATGAAGTCGGTAGACGATTATCTCGACATGCGGCTGTCAGGGGATCGCTAGATCCTGAGAGGTTCAGGCTGCCCGGCCTGAACCCTCAATGTTTGAATCTCATGCGAGAGCCGGATTCACGCAGCGGCTCTCCATGATCGGCCGGTGCTCGCCTTGGGTGCGGCAACTTGCCGACCCTCATCGAGCGAGAAGTGCCCGACCAGTTCGACCAGCCGATTCGCTTCGGAGGAAAGGCTACGGGCGGCGCCGGTGGCTTCTTCTATCGCCGCGGCATTCTGCTGGATTGCCCGGTCGATCGATCCGACCGCGACGTTGACCTCGCTTATGCCGGTCGCCTGCCCCTGCGACGTCGAGGCGATGCCGGACACAAGCGTGCTGATTTCCTGGATACGGCCAGCAATGCGCTGAAGCATCTCTCCGGTTTCGCCCACAAGCTGCACGCCGGCACCCACCTGAGCCGAACTCGCCGTGATCAGAGACTTGATGTTCCGGGCCGCATCGGCCGACCGCTGCGCCAGCGCCCGCACCTCGTTGGCTACCACCGCGAAGCCTCTGCCGGCGTCGCCCGCTCGAGCCGCCTCAACGCCTGCATTCAACGCCAACAGATTGGTCTGGAAGGAGATCCCGTCGATAAGACCGACGATCTGCGATATCTCGGCCGAGGATTTTTCAACATTGGCCATCGTCTCGATCGCGGACCTGACCACGGCCTCCCCGCCCTCGGCGTCCTTCCTGGCACCATCGACCGATGCGCGCACGGCTGCCGCATCCTTCGCCGTATCGCGCAACGCACCGGTGATATGCTCGATGGCTGCTGCTGCCTCCTCGATGCCACCGGCCTGCTGCTGGGTGCGCTGCGCAAGATGGTTCGACGCTTCGGCAATTTCGAACGAACCGGTGCGGATCAGCGAGGCTGCTTCAGACACTTCCAGCAACGTAGCGCGCATATTGCCGCGCATCGCCTCATAATCCTGTTCGATTTTCCTATAGTCGGGGCCGAGCCCGGCGACCGGCGTCGCCACATCCCCGGCTGCCAACCCACCAAGCGCGGTACCGAGCCGGGAGATAGCCTCGTTGCGTCCCCGATTCGCCGCTTCCAGATAGGTGGAAATGGCGATCTGCATGTCGAACAGGGCGTATTTTACGAGAGTGCCGATCGCTCGCGACAGCGCCTTGCCGCTCAGGCGGCGGCGCGCCGATTGCGCCATCATGCCCTGGATGACGCCGTCGATCATCAGAGCGTAGCCGCCGATATACCAGACGGGGTCCAGACCGATGCGCGCGTGGACATCGCCGATACGCTCCGCGCTCGTGACAAACGCGTCGTCGATGCCGGTCGAGAATAGACGAGACCAGTGCTCGACCTGCTTGTTGCGGGCATGGCGGACATTATCAGGCCCGCCGAACAAAGCCGAAAGGTGCGGATCCCGAGCAATTTTCGCATATAGCGTATCGAGCGCGTCGGCTGCATGCTGCTGGATGCCGTCCAGGATCAGCGGCATGGAAGCCGCGGGGCCAAAACCGAGATCAAAGAAAGAGAGTTGCTGCGAAATATCGATCTTGGCGGATGGGGTGTCCATGTCATCTCCTATTTCGAGATGCTTTAGGGAAGTTCAGTTAATCGATCCTGAAATAGGTAATAGCCCTAGGGTAACATCAGTTGCGCCAGCATGGCGCCGATCCAGAATAGCTGCCCTGGATCAGCTGGGCGGTAGCACCCAGATGGCGACATTGACGAACATCACGATGGCAGCACCGAGCATCAGAAGCGCGCGTCGGCGGTCACGGCCTTTGACAAGCAACCAGATTCCGCCTGCCGCAAGCAAAATGCCTGCCAGCATGAGAAGCGACAAAATCAGTCCCGCCGGCCCTGTCATTGCGATGTCTCCCAATTGGGTTGCAGGCCATCCTGCGCCAAGTGATTTTTTGCAACTTGGTGTGCTGCGGCCCGCTCGGCGGGAGCGCGCCGAGCCTCCTCATGCCGAGGCCAATCGGCGGCCCGTGCCGAGCCTCGTGCGCGGCGGCGAGGTCAACTGCGCCATCCCACACTGCGCAGCTCCGAAAAAAAACTGGGTTTTTCGAGTTTCAGAGTGGTGGGCGCAGCAGGGTTTGAACCTGCGACCCCTGCGGTGTGAACACAGTGCTCTACCACTGAGCTATGCGCCCACTCTGACCGCGACGCGAGCAAACTCGCGTGCGGGCTGAGCGGATAGGGCGGGATTTTCCTGCTGTCCAGCCCAAAAAGAAGGCCGCGCGCCTAGCGGTACAACGGCCTCCCCCCTATCGCCTCGCCGTGCGGCGAGGCGTCCTCTGATCGATCAGTTGACCGCGTCCTTCAGGCCCTTGCCCGGCTTGAACTTGGGCTGGCTCGACGCATCGATGTTCATCGGTTCACCGGTCCGCGGGTTGCGGCCGGTAGACGCTTTGCGCTTGCTTACCGAAAAGGTACCGAAGCCGACAAGGCGCACTTCGTCACCACTTTTTAGCTGAGACGTGATGGAATCGAACACCGCTTCGACCGCCTTCGACGCATCATTCTTGGTCATGCCGGTCGTTTCGGCCACAGTGCCGATAAGCTCCTGTTTATTCATGCTTCATCCCCTAATCACTTATTTGGCTACCCGCGGCACAACCGACGTTACCAGTCGCCGCGGCCGGCGTTGTGGCCGCAGCGGCGATGCTGCAACAATGATGCAATATCCGCAAGAGCCGACAAGAGCGCTTTTAGCGCTGAATTCATGCTTTTTCGGGGTGATCGAGTTGTGCTTTCGCGTAGCGCTCGAAGTGTGGGTCGAGTTCGGGAGGGTCGACGGGCACGACCCGCTCCAGCATGTCGGCGATATGGGTCAGGGCCGCGATCCGCGCCGCCTTCTTGTTGTTGGCATCGATAATGGCCCAGGGCGCCCAGCGCGTATCGGTTTCGCGGAACATGTCCTGGATGGCGTCGATATAGTCCGCCCTCCGCGCGCGGTTGCGAAAATCCTCGGGTGTGACCTTCCAGCGTTTCCACGGATGGTCGAGCCGGTCGGCGAGCCGCTTGTCCTGCTCTTCCTGGGTGACGTGGAGGAACAGCTTGACGATGGTGACGCCGTCGGTCTGCTGCTGCGCCTCGAATTCGTTGATTTCATCATAGGCGCGTCGCCATTGGCGCTCGGTCGCATAATGCTCGACCCGTTCGACCAGCACACGACCATACCAGCTGCGGTCGAAGATAGCGATGCGGCCCTTGCCCGGGATTTTCTGCCAGAATCGCCACAGGAAATGCCGCCCGCTCTCCTCTTCGGTCGGCGCGCCGGTTGGCCACACATGGAAGTGGCGCGGATCCCAGCCCATCGTCAGCCGCTGGATCGCGCCGCCCTTGCCGGCCGCATCCCAGCCTTCGAACATGATAATGCTGCGGATGTTGCACACCAAGTGCGCCACCTGAAGGCGCGACAGCCGCTTCTGCACCTGGGCAAGCGCAGCGTCGTAATCCCCTGCGAACGCTTCGCCCCGCTCATAGTCCGCCAGATCGATGGCCAACGCGGTGATACTCCCTGCCTCGAACCATTGCTGCATAGTCGCACGGCAACGGCACATTAAGCGCGAGAGATGCTTAATAGTTTCGCAAGCGTCCTGCTATGGGACATTTTGAGTGAGCCCTCAAACGCCGGCGGCCAGCATCCGCTGGCCTTGGCTTCCTCCCCCGGATCAAGTCCGGGGTCGGACGCGCTTACGCGCTTGCCTCTTCGAAACTGCAACAGCTCGGACCATGATCCCGGCATAGGGACACGCCGGTGCCCCGAAGGCCAAAGACCAGCCTCAGCCCTTCTGCTGCTCTACGATCCGGATGTTCAGCTCGCGGAGCTGCTTCAGGCTGACCGGCGATGGCGCGCCCATCATCAGGTCCTCGGCCTTCTGGTTCATCGGGAACAGCACGACCTCACGGATATTCGGCTCGTCAGCTAGCAGCATGACGATGCGATCGATGCCCGGCGCCGAACCGCCGTGCGGCGGGGCGCCATATTTGAACGCATTGATCATGCCCGAGAAATTCTCGTCGACCTGCTCCGCGGTGTAACCGGCGATCTCGAACGCCTTGTACATCACATCGAGCTTGTGGTTCCGGATGGCGCCAGAGGACAGCTCCACGCCATTGCAGACGATGTCATATTGATAGGCGAGGATGTCGAGCGGATCCATTGTCTCCAGCGCGTCCATCTCGCCCTGCGGCATCGAGAAGGGATTGTGGCTGAAGTCGACCTTCTTGGCGTCTTCGTCATATTCGTACATCGGGAAATCGACGACCCAGCAGAATTTGAACACGCCCTGCTCGATCAGGCCCAGTTCCTCACCGACTCGGGTGCGCGCCGCACCGGCGAGCTTCGCGGTCGCGAGCTCCTTGCCGGCAGCAAAGAACACGCCGTCGTCGGGGCCCAGACCAAGCGCGGCGATCAACTTCGCGGTCGCCTCCTCGCCATGGTTCTTGGCGATCGGGCCGCCCGGCTCGCCGGACTTGATGTTGATGTAGCCCAGGCCGGCATGGCCCTGCGACCGCGCCCAATCATTCATGTCGTCGAAGAATTTGCGGCTCTTCGCACCGGCCCCCGGCGCGGGGATCGCGCGGACCACGCCGCCGCCCTCGACGATGCGGGCGAACAGCCCAAAGCCCGAGCCCACAAAATGCTCGGTGACGTCGGTGATCTCCAGCGGGTTGCGGAGGTCGGGCTTGTCCGAGCCATAACGCAGCATCGCGTCGCGATAGGCGATCCGCGGGAATGGCGCGGGGGTGACGGCGCGGCCGCGGGAAAATTCCTCGAACACACCATGCAGCACCGGTTCGATCGCCGCGAACACATCTTCCTGGGTGACGAAGCTCATCTCGAAATCGAGCTGATAGAATTCACCGGGCGAACGGTCGGCGCGGGCATCCTCGTCGCGGAAGCAGGGGGCGATCTGAAAATAGCGGTCGAAGCCGGCGACCATCAACAGCTGCTTGAACATCTGCGGCGCCTGCGGAAGCGCGTAGAATTTACCCGGATGCACGCGGCTGGGTACCAAATAGTCGCGCGCGCCCTCGGGGCTCGATGCGGTCAGGATCGGGGTCTGATATTCGGTGAAGCCCTGCCCGATCATACGCTGGCGGATCGAGGCGATCACATTCGAGCGCAGCACGATGTTCGCATGAATCCGGTCGCGGCGAAGATCGAGGAAACGGTAGCGCAGGCGGATATCCTCGGGATAATCGGCCTCGCCCGCCACCGGCATCGGCAGCTCCTGCGCCGCCGACTGGACAGACACTTCACGCGCGCGCACCTCGATGTCGCCGGTCGACAGGTTGGTGTTTGCCGCCTCCGCCGAACGCGCCACCACGTCGCCAGTGATCGTCACCACCGATTCCACCCGAAGCCGCTCGAGCTGTTTGAAGGCGTCGGACTCGATGTCGGTGACGATCTGGGTCAGGCCATGGTGATCGCGCAGATCGACGAACAGCAGATTGCCATGATCGCGCTTGCGATGCACCCAGCCCGACAGGCGGACCTGCGATCCGACGTCCTGGGCGCGGAGCTGGCCGCAATGGTGGGTGCGATAGGCATGCATCTATGTTCGACTTTCAGGTGAATTTGCGAGCGGTGCGCTTCGCGCGGGCGCGCAGTGCTTGTCAAGCGTTGTAACCCAGCTATGCACGTCCGATGCATATTCACCCCTTAATTACAGACAGTGCGACGCTCGCCAATCTGTGTACCCGCCTGTCCAACTCGGCGTTCGTCACCGTCGACACCGAATTCATGCGCGAAAGCACCTACTGGCCGGATCTGTGCCTGATCCAGATCGCGAATACCGAGGAGGCCGCCGCGGTCGACCCCAAGGCGAAGGACATCGACCTCAAGCCGTTGCTCGACCTGATGGTCGAGAATGACGAGGTGCTGAAAGTCTTCCATGCCGGCGGCCAGGATCTCGAAATCGTGCACAATCTCACCGGCAAGACCCCCTATCCGCTGTTCGACACCCAGGTGGCGGCGATGGCCATGGGGCTCGGCGAGCAGATCGGTTATTCGAACCTGGTCGAGACGATGCTCGGCATCAAGCTCGACAAGGGCGCGCGCTTCACCGACTGGGGCCGCCGCCCGCTCGACAAACGCCAGATCGACTATGCGATCGGCGACGTCACCCACCTCGCCGAACTTTTCCCGCGCATGCTCGAAAAGCTGCGCAAGACCGGGCGTGGCGGCTGGCTTGATGTCGAGATGGAACGGCTCGGCGATCCGGCGAGCTATGCGAACCTTCCCGAACTCGCCTGGACCCGCATCCGCCTCCCCAGCCGCAAGCCCGAGGTGCTCGGACGCCTCAAGGCAATTGCCGCCTGGCGCGAGCGCGAGGCTCGCTCCAAGAATTTGCCGCGCGGGCGCATCGCCAAGGACGAGACGATTGCCGACATCGCATCGCACCCGCCGCGCGAGCAGGCCGATCTCGCGAAGGTGCGCGGACTTTCTCCGAACTGGGCGCAGAATGATATCGGCGCGCGGCTGATGCAGGCGATTGCCGATGCCCAACCAATGAGCGAGGCCGAGATGCCGCCGCGCGAGGACCGCAAGCCCGGCCTAGGCAAGGAGGGCGCGCTGGTCGCCGATCTGCTCAAGCTGCTGCTCAAGGTCCGTTCGCGCGATGCCGACGTCGCCCCACGCCTGATCGCCCGCGCCGACGATCTCGAACTGCTCGCCGCCGGTGTTCGCGACCTGCCGATGCTGAAGGGTTGGCGCCACGAGATCTTCGGCAAGGATGCGCTGGCGCTGGTCGAGGGCCGGCTCGCGTTCAGCGTCCGCAATGGCAAGATGGTAATGTCCGCACTCGACAACGGCGAAGGCTGAAGCGGCTATTCCACCACGAGCTTGGGGGCCACGCCGAATGATGCGGCGAGCGTCTTGTGGCGGCGTTCGACCGACTCGCCGTACAGGATCATGTTCTCGCGCTCGACATGAAGCTCGAGATGCTTGGCCTTCAGCGCGAGCCGGCTACCGACCAGCGCGTCGGCGACACCGCCCGAAAAGCGCTGGCCAAGACGCAGCGCGAAGCCCCAGCGTCCCGCGGTGACGATCTCCGATGGCGAGCAGATGCTGCTGATCACGGGCGCACAGCCCTGCCCGCCGAAGCTGGTCCACAGCGCATGCGCCATCATTCCCCGCCCGCGCGAGTCGATGCCAACCCAGTTTCCGTGCAGGGCCGTTTCCACGCCGCGCTCGGCGCGGAACTCGGGGTGCGCGCGCCAGCCCACGTCAGCCAGCAAGCAAGTGGCGTGGCGGATCCGGGCGTCGGCGGGGCTCTCCGTCTCGAACAGGGGCGCGATCCATCGTTCGAGCAGATCACCATGCTCGGGGAAGCGTCCCTGGCGGGCGCCCTCCTCACGAGTCGAGGTGATCAGCGGATCCTGGGCGCGCTGATATTCCGTCAGTTCGTCGTACAGTAGTCCCTCGCGCAGCCCGTAGGCCGAAACGATCAGCTCGCTGGAGCCGAGACGGCGGACGACATGGCTAAGCAGCGAGGCCGCGTTCGCCAGGGTAGGAATACGCGCGCCGGACAGGCCCACTACGTCGCGGAGGCGCTTGCGATCGAGGTGGGCGAGGACGCGAACGAGGTGCTGTGCCTTTTCCGGCGGCATCCAGTAATGATGCACGATCGGCAGCGGATATTCTGTCAGGTGCATGTCGAGCCGGGCAAGCGAGCGCCAGGAACCGCCGACCATGTAGAAGGGCAGACCCGCTCCTTTGCCGGTCCATCCGCTCTTTTCGATCGTCTTCGCCACGAGCGCCGCCAATGCGCGCGGCCCGCGCTCCCGAACCGCGCCGATCCGCAGCACGCCGAGCGGGAAGGAACTGGTCTCGCGCACCTCACCATCGACAATCCGGGCGAGTTCGAGGCTGCCGCCACCGAGATCGCCGACGATGCCGTTGGCCTGTGAGATCGACGCAATGACGCCCAGGCCGGCCATCCGCGCCTCATCGTCCCCGGACAGCAGTTCGACCGGCAAGCCGAGATCGAGAACGCGATCGATGAACATCCTGCCATTTGCGGCCTCGCGTACGGCCGCTGTGGCCACGGTGCGCGGACGCGGCACGCCCATCTGCTCGGCCAGACGCTGGAATCGTGCCAGGCTCCCCAGCGCGCGCTCCATGGCTTCGGGCTCGAGCGAACCGTCCCGCGTAACCCCCTTGCCGAGCCCCACCATGACCTTTTCGTTGAACAGTGCGGCAGGGATTCGCGCAGGCCCATCGTAGATCACGAGCCGGATCGAGTTCGACCCGATGTCGATGATCCCCATGCGGGCATGGCCGGGCGCCGGATTCCTGGCGCGGCGAAACATCGAGATCGCTGACATATATTACCTGTGTAGCGGATTTAGCCGTCGGATCAAACGTGCCGCATGGCTATTGAGGTCATGGCGGCGTCGTTCTACCCCATCAATATCGATCAGAGCCGAAAGTCCGCCATGCGCCTCCTCCGCCTCCTGCTCATCCCCGCCCTGTTCCTTGCGCCGGCACTGCAGGTGGCTGCGCGCTCGCCCGCCAAAGCCCCAAAGGTGGCAGACAGCCAGATCGTCCGGCCCCTGCCGCTCCCTTATGACGTCGATGCCGACGCAGAGGCGCAGCTTCGGGCGGCACTGGCTAAAGCCAAGGCAGGAAACAAGCTCGTGTTGATCGACCTGGGCGGCAACTGGTGCCTCGATTGCAGGGTGCTCGCCGGCGTGATGGATATTCCCGCACTGCGCGCCTTCATCGCGAAACATTACGAACTGGTCAGCATCGATATCGGCCGGATGGACAAAAACCAGCAGATCCCCGAGCGCTACGGCATTTTGCGGCTGAAAGGCGTCCCAGCGCTGCTCATCGTCGACCCGCAGAGCGGCAAGCTCATCAACAAGGACCGGATCTTCGCGCTCGCCGACGCTCGCTCGATGACGGCGCAGGCGCTGGCCGACTGGCTCGCGAAATGGGTTTGAGCGACTCTCCATCGGCCCACGACCCATTTCCTGGAGCTAGGGCGATGAACGATATCAACTGGGATGCTGCGGCCGAGGTACATGAACGGGACGATGGTGGGTCCGACATGTATTATGGATTCAAGACGTTGAAAGGGGGCTCTTTGGCCGAGCTCGTCGCTTATGTCATGGCATTGCCGACTGAGCAGCGCGAACGCGTGGTGATCGACGCCGCGGGCGTTGGATCCATGAACATCCATGAGATCGGCGCGCTGGCCGAACGGAGCGATTTTCCCGAAACATGACACTGCAGCAGTCGCTGTATCCCGTCTTGCATGCGCTGATCGCGCTTCTGACGCTGGGGTGGCACAGGCTGATTAGCTGCGCATGGCCTGCCGCGGCATAGCCCGCTCTGCTCTGCGCGCCCTTTGTAACAGTTCTGAGCATTTTATCCCGCTGAACGGTCGACCAATCGTTTCGGCAGACAGAGAAACCCGCGCAGTCTTGGCGATGCCGATACGTAAATATTGGTTAATTTTCCGTAGAATACTAATGAATTCCACTATGTCCTCTGCCCTCTTCGATCCACGTCCGTAATGGGATTGGGCCGGAACCGTTATCCTGGATTTATGTTCTCACATTACAAATAGATGTAAGATCCGTTCCTAGCACGCCGCCAACTCGTCGTGCTGAATCTCACCAGTGTGGGACGGATGTACTTGCACACTTTTTTTTCGAGGCACTGAGATCGGCGCAACACATCATTTCGGCTCCGCAGTGTTCCTCGTGTTTAGTGTGGCGATGATTATGGGAGGTTTGAATGGGTCGATTTTCAATCATGTTGCCGATCATCGGGTTGGGCCTGATGGCCACACCATCCTTGGCCGGGATCATCACCAACGACACGACAATCAACGGCGTCACGCTTGATTTCGGCGCAGAGCCTCCTCTTGCCGAGATGGTGAAGAACAACAGCGCGCCGAATGGCACGACGTTGACGCTGGCAACGCAGCCGAGCAACATTCCCATCAACTATACGGCGCCGACGACTCTTGAAGCTTCCGGACAGGGAAATGGCTTCGCATTCGTCAGCGGCCTCGGCAATGGCGCAAATGAGCAGGGCTTTTCCAGCCTGACGATCAGCCCTCAGTCCACGGCACTCGGGTTCAGCGCGATCAATTTCAACATCGCCGCCCTCGGCACCGGAAATAACACCTGGTATGGCGACATCATCCTCGATCCGGCCAATGATGATCCGCTGATCAAGTTCGAGAACGTTGCCTTCAACACCGGCGGGGAGAACAAGTTCGCGATCTTCTCGGACAGCAATACGCTGTTCTCCTCGATCACGTTCAGCGGACTCTCGACCGCCGCGGACGGCGGGGTCGCGCAGAACTTCGACAGCATTCGTCAGGTATCGATTAATGTTGCGGCGGTTCCCGAAGCGTCGACCTGGGCGATGATGATCGTCGGATTCGGCTTCATCGGCGCGCAAGTGCGTTCGCGCCGCCGCACCGGAAGCCTGCCGAAGCTTTCCGCAGCCTGATACCATCGAAAAGGCGTTGCCCTGCGGCAGCGCCTTTTCGGCTGTCGGCCAAACAACTCCCTCAAGCGACGCGGCTGTGACCGCAATAGGGCTAGGCAACAATCTGCCCGCCGGGTCCGCCGCCGCATGCCCGGACCAGCGCGGTCGAGACGATCGCCCGCACCCCGCCGGGTCAGGTCCCCGACGATCGCCTCAGCCTGCTGGAAATCAGTGTTCATTCCAACGGCCATGACCAGAACTCCCACGGCCCGGGCCAACAGCACCCGGTAGCCCTTCCCATCGGTCCGGAGCCGAATATTGGCACACCGCCACGACCACGATGCGTTTGCGAGCTTTACTGGGCCGTGATCGGTGGGGCGCGAACAATATCGGCCGGGCCAAGATAGCCTCCGCGAAGAAACTGGATGAGGGCGAGGCCGCTATTCCGCGCGCCCTGTTTGTCAGATGCGTGGATTATATGCGAAGGCGATCCATGCCGTTGAACTATTGGTCGAAAATGCTGCTGCTCGCGTTGGGCATGGTGCTGATGCTGGCCGGAGCTTTGCTGTGGTTGCGGCATGCCTCGATCGATCTGCCCGTATTCGAGGCGCTGAGGCTCGACGCGCGCAGCGGCTGGGCGCCTTTCATCGTTGGCGTCACCCGGCTTGGCGGCTTCCCCGTGCTTGGGCCGCTGGCGTTAGCAGTGGCGGGCCTGCTCGCCTGGCGGAAACGCGGCCGAGAAGCATTGTGGCTGCTGCTAACCATAGCCAGCGGGCGCTTGATGGTAGAGGCCATAAAGCTGCTATTTGGACGCGAACGTCCGCCGCTGTCCGGGCAACTCGCCCCGGTGACCTCCTACAGCTTCCCCAGTTCGCACAGCGCGGGCACCATGCTGACCATGCTCGCGCTGGCGATGGTCTTTCCGGCGCAAGGAAGCCCCATGCTGCTCCCCGCGCTGGCGATAGGCTGCGTCATAGGGTGGAGCCGGATCGCGCTTGGCGTGCATTGGCCGAGTGACGTGCTCGCCGGGCTGGGGTTCGGGATGCTGTGGGTCGGGACGGCGCAGCGCTGGCTGCATCCGTCCGGCAAGACTAACTAGCTCCCGCGCCGCAAGGACAGTTTCGGCACTTGCCCGCTCTGGCGCAGCGCCGCGCCGCGGCCCGAGAGCGATGGATTGGTCATGAAATAGCGATGAAGGTTGAAGGCACGCCGCCCCGGTGCGACCCGCTCATATTCGCCATTGGGCAGCAGCTGCCAGCTCTGCTCCTCGTCGATCAGGTTCGCCACCATCACCTGATCGAGTATCTGCGCGTGGACCGTCGGGTTCTCGATAGGCAGGAGATATTCGACCCGGCGATCGAAATTGCGCGGCATCCAGTCGGCGGAGCTGATCAGCACCTTCGCCTGGCGATTGGGCAGGTCACCGCCGTTGCCGAAGCATACGATGCGGCTGTGCTCCAGAAAGCGGCCCACGACCGACTTGACGCGGATATTTTCCGAGAGGCCCGGAACGCCGGGTCGCAGGCAGCAAATCCCGCGAACGATCAGGTCCACCTGCACACCGGCCGAACTCGCGCGATAGAGCTTCTCGATGATGGCGGGATCGACCAGCGAGTTCATCTTAGCCCAGATCGCCGCATCGCGGCCGGCACGGGCATGATCGATCTCGGCGTCGATCAGCCTGCATAGCTGATCACGCATGCCATGCGGTGAGATGGTCAGCAGATCGAGATCGGTCGGCTCGACATAGCCGGTGATGTAGTTGAACAGCTGCGCCGCATCGCGCCCCAGCCGCGGATCGGCGGTGAAGAAACTCAGATCGGTATAGATACGCGCCGTGATCGGGTGGTAATTGCCGGTCCCGAAGTGGCAATAGGTCCGGTGCCCTTCGGCCTCGCGCCGCACCACCACCGACACCTTGGCATGTGTCTTCCAGTCGATGAAACCATAGACGACCTGGACCCCAGCCCGTTCGAGCTGCGAGGCCCACATCAGGTTCTGTTCCTCGTCGAATCTCGCCTTGAGTTCGACAACGGCCGTCACCGACTTCCCCGCCTCGGCCGCATCGACGAGCGCGCGGATGACTGCGGATTGCTTGCCTGCACGGTAGAGCGTCTGCTTGATGGCGATGACATCGGGATCCGCCGCCGCCTGTCGCAGGAAGGCCAATACGACGTCGAACGTCTCATAGGGATGATGGACGACGATGTCCTTCGAACGAATCGCCGCGAAGCAATCGCCGCCATGCTCGCGGATGCGCTCCGGAAAGCGCGGCGCGAAGGCTGGAAATTTGAGATCGGCGCGGTCCTCGTCGACCAGCTGCTCGAGATCCGCGATTCCCAGGAAATTGCCCGATTCGGTGATGAAGGCATCGGCGCCGCCAATCTGGTCCTTCCACAGCGGTTCGAAGGAGGAGGACATTCCGCCTTCGAGTTCGAGCCGGATCACGCGTCCGCGCCGCCGGCGCTTGATCGCCGTGCGGTAGTAGAGAACGAGATCCTCGGCTTCCTCCTCGATTTCGATATCGCTGTCACGGATGATCCGGAGAGCACCCTGCCCTCGCACAATATAGCCGGGAAACAGAACGGAGGTGAAGCGGCGCACCAGCGTCTCGATCGCGACATAGCGCGCGCCATCACCGGGCAGGCGGATGAAACGCGGCAGCGTATTCGGCACCATCAGCAGTTCGAAGATCTGCTGGCCATCGGACTGCCGCGTCAGATCGAACAACAGGCTGAAGCCCTTGTTCGGGATGAACGGGAATGGATGGGCGGGATCGAGCGCCTGGGGCGTGAGCACCGCGAAGATGTGGTTACGGAAATAGTTTTCGAGCCAGGCGGCATCGGCGCCGTCGATATCGCCTTCTTCGAGCACGATGATGCCCGCGGTGGCGAGCTCGCCATGCAGGCGATCCCAGACAAGCTGCTGGTCGGCCATCAGTTGGTCGGCGCGCTTGGTGGCGCCCTCGATCTGCTGGGCCACGGTCAGGCCGTCGGGCGATAATGCATCGACCCCTTCCAGCAGCTGGCCCTTGAGACCCGCGAGCCTGACCATGAAGAACTCGTCGAGGTTATTCCCGGAGATCGACAGGAAGCGAAGCCGCTCGAGCAGCGGATGGGCGGGGTTGCACGCCTCGTCCAGCACCCGCTGGTTGAAGGCCAGCCAGCTGAGCTCGCGGTTGAAATAACGATCGCGCAGGGCGATCGGATCGGCCGGTGCCATACCGCCGACGAGATCTTCGTCCCGAACAGGTTGTTCTATCGATTCCATAGCCGCCCACTATAACAGCTTATATGTATCCTCCGTGACTCCGATCGCCGCAAGTGCCTCGCGGGCTATCGGCAGGGTGATGGCCCTGCGCCGCGCAAGCGCCGCTTCGTCGAGCGCATCGACGATCCTGCCGATGCCGATATAGCTGCGCTCGATCCGCGGCACGACATAGCGGATCACTTCGGGTCGCGCCGCCAGCCCACGGGCGTGGAGCAGCTTCTCGATCAGCCCGCCAATCAACGGCGTGTCGGGCTCCTCGATGGCGACATGCGGGCTGGCGAGCAGCCGCGAGCGCAGGTCGGGCAGGCGGATCTTCCATTTTGCGGGCGCGAGGTCTGCCGCCAGCAGCAGCGGCTTGCGATCGGCCTGTGCGGTGTTCCATGCGTGGAACAGCCTCTCTTCGTCCTGGGCGTCGGCATTGTCCACGAAACGGCCGCCGCTCTTGGCGGCGAAGATCCGGCCAAGCAGGCTTCGCCCGGATTTTCGCGGGCCGGTCAGCACCGTCGCCATCACCGGCCATAATGCCCAATGTTCGAGATGCTTCACCGCAATGCGATTGGCGTCGCTGATGATGAAGTCACGCTCGTCCGCGTCGGCCGGCCATTGGAACGGCAGCGCGATCTGATCCGTCATCGCGCTGGCTGGCTACCGCCGCGCCGGATGCGCACTCCGCCGGCGATGTCCTCGACCTGCCAGCCGCGCGCCACCAACGCCTCGCGAAACGCGATCGGCGGTCCCGAGAAGCTGATCCGGAAGATCGAGGTGCCGCCGAGCGCCAGGCTCGATGTCTGCACGACCGTCACGCCTGGCATAGCCCGCAAGGCCGCTTCGTCAGCCCGCAGCGTCGCAGCGTCCGGCGTGTCAGCCTGCACCGTGATCGCGGCGGTTACCGCCGAAGCGATCTGCGACAGCACGTCGTCGATCGGCACTTCCTCGACCGGCGTCTCAATCACCAGCGACGGGTCCGGCCGCAGCGCCCCTTCCTGGAGAGCGCGGACATACGCGGCGTCGATGCGCTCGATCCCGCGGTCGAGCATTGCCGGCAAGGCATCGCCATCGTCGGCCGTGAGCGTGAACTGATCGATGACCGCGCCATCCGGGCCGTGCCGCGCGACAAACTTGCCGATCATCGGCCCCCCCGGCCACTGCCGGAACAGGGTCACTTCGGGAACCACGATGTCCGCAGCACCATATTGATCGAGCAGCATCCGCCACCAGCTGCGCCCCGGCCGCCGGGTCTGGGCCGCGTTGAGCAGAACGGGATCGACGCCGGTCCCGGACACGCGCACATAGTCGACCGGGCTGTTGTTGGTGCGGAACCGCGCCCACGCCTTTTGCCATTCGGTGCGCGATTCGAAGGAGACTGGCGTGCCGCCGCTCCACTGAATCGGGATCACCAGCATCGGCGCGGAGCGGCGCACCGCGCCCTTTGCGCCGAGCAACTCACCGGCGCGGGCACGATCGAACAGGACGCCAAGGCTGGCGATATACCGGTTGGGGCCGATCTGTTCATGCTCGACGACGATGCCGCCGCTGATCGAGTCGAGCGTCGAATCGGGCAACCCGGGTGCGTTCTCCACCGGCTTGCCGTTCACCCGCGCCCAGAGCATTTTCCAGCCCTTGCGCTGCGCTTCGCGCCAGCCGCCGCTGCGGGCCTGATCGGCGGTGCGGGCGGCGACATCGACCTTGATGCCGTCGACCTCATAACTCCCGGCACCACCGATCGGCGGCACGCCGCGCTGGTCCGGCCGCTCGAGCTGAGCGAACGCCAGCGCCGCAGCGAACAGCGCAGCGCCCAGGGTCGACATCGGGACAGGACGGAAAAGACGTTCGGCGATGGTCACAAAGCGCCTTTTGGCGACTTGCCAATGGAAATCCAAGTGCGATGTAGCTTGATTGTGTCTGGAGCCTGATCCACGCCCTCAGAGGTAGCGCAAAGCGCTTCCACTTCGGACGATCAGGCTTTAGGCGGCTCTAATGACCGACAGCACCGACCAGCCGACCAGCTACACCTACGCCAAGGCCGGCGTCTCGATCGCCGCAGGCAATGCGCTCGTGAAAGCGATCGGTCCGCTCGCCAAATCGACCCGACGCCCTGGAGCCGACGCGGACCTGGGAGGCTTCGGCGGCTTCTTCGACCTCAAGGCGGCCGGTTACAAGGATCCGCTCCTGGTGGCCGCGAACGACGGCGTCGGCACTAAGCTCAAGCTCGCGATCGACAGCGGGCGGCATGATGGGGTCGGCATCGATCTTGTCGCGATGTGTGCCAACGACCTGATCGTGCAGGGTGCCGAACCTCTGTTCTTCCTCGATTATTTCGCGACGGGCAAACTCGATAACGGGATCGCCGAGCGGGTGATCGCCGGGATCGCCGAGGGCTGCAAGCTGGCCGGCTGCGCGTTGATTGGTGGCGAGACCGCGGAAATGCCCGGCATGTATGCCGATGGCGATTACGACCTCGCCGGCTTTTGCGTCGGCGCGGTCGAGCGGGACGAGGCGCTGACCGGAAACCGCGTCTCCGCGGGGGATGCGATCCTCGGGCTCGCTTCCTCCGGTGTGCATTCGAACGGCTTCTCGCTGGTCCGCCGGCTCGCTGCCGACAAGGGTTGGAAGCTCAATCGCCCTGCCCTGTTCGATCAGGATCAGCTGCTGATAGAGGCGCTGATGGCGCCGACCCGCATCTACGTGAAGTCGCTGCTGCCGCTGGTTCGATCGGGCAAGGTCCGTGCAATGGCACATATCACCGGCGGCGGGCTGCTCGAGAATATCCCGCGCGTCCTGCCCGACGGGCTCCACGCCCATGTCGATGCCGATGGCTGGGAGCAGCCCCGGCTGATGGCGTTCCTCCAGGCGCAGGGCCATATCGAGCCGGAGGAAATGGCGCGCACCTTCAACTGCGGCATCGGCATGGCGCTGATCGTAGCGCAGGATGATATTGCCGCCGTCACCCGCGAACTCGAAGCGGCAGGCGAGACCGTGCTGCGCGTCGGCAGGATCGCAGCCGGCGACAAGGGCTGCACGGTAACGGGATCGGTCGAGACCTGGAGCGCACAGGCGGCATGGTCGGCGACGCATCTGGGTTGACGGTGAAGCGCATCGTCAAAGCCCCCGTCGCCATCCTGATCTCGGGCCGCGGCAGCAACATGGCTGCGCTGATCGCGGCGTCGCGCGCTGGCGATTGCCCTTATGAGGTCGTCCTCGTTGCCTCGAACAAGCCGGACGCAGCGGGCCTCGCCACGGCGCGCGACGCCGGGATCGCGACCTTCGCGCACAGCCACAAGGGCCTGACCCGCGAAGAGTTCGACTCGATCATCGACGGCGCGCTGCGCCAGGCCGGCGCCCGCTATGTCGCGCTGGCCGGCTATATGCGGATACTCTCGCCCGCTTTTATCGCCGGTTGGGCCGGACGGATCGTCAACATCCATCCGTCGCTGCTCCCGAAGTACAAAGGGCTCGACACCCATGCCCGTGCTATTGCGGCCGGCGATGTGGAAGCAGGCTGCTCGGTCCATCTGGTGACGCCGGAACTCGACGACGGCGAAGTCATCGCCCAGGCGCGGGTTGCAATTGAGCCGGGCGATACGCCAGACATTCTTGCCCAGCGCATCCTGGTCGAAGAGCACCGGCTTTATCCAGACGCGCTTGCGACCTATATCCGGGCGCATGGCTGATCAGATTTCCGATGCCGCCATGCGGCGGCGATGGCTGCGCTGGCTGACCCTCGGCGAGATCCTGGGCGTGGCGGCGCTGGTGATATCCGGCCTGACCTTCTGGAACAGCTACAGCGAGCGGCGGCACAACGAAGTTGCCAGGACGGTCGAGGAAAAGCAGGCGACCGCCAAGGCCCGCACGCTGATCCTAAAGGCAGAGCGGGACAAGGACGGCGAGCGGCTGACGCTGACCCCTGCCGGCGACCAGGTGATTCAAGGCCAGACCATCGCTTTCCCCAAGGCCCTCGACGTCGATCCGATCGACAGCACCGATCCGCGCGTCGAGGCGCGCTGGTTCGCCGAAGGCCTCAAGAAGGCACGACGCGCCGCGGGGGAGGACGAAAAGGTCCGCGGCGATGCACGCGTGCCGGTGGCGATAACCACACGCTTCACTGCGGATGGCGCGCTGGCCGAGGACGTGACGCTGTACGATGTCGGCTATATTACCGAAAACAGCCTGCTGGGCGGAACCTCGATCAGGCTGCGCGGCCTGTCGCTGATCGGACGCAGCACCGCGAAAGCCGCCCCGGCTCGCCTTGATGCGCTGTGGAACGCGCGCCATAGGGGCACGCCGCGCTGATGGCGGCATCCGAGCCTGCGGCCCTCCATGCCCGGATCGGCAAGCTCGCGGCGGCGCTGCCACAGGTCGAGGAGAAGGTGTCGCACGGCTCGCCCTGCTGGCGAGTGGCCGACAAGCGCATGTTCGCCTATTTCTGGCACAACCACCATAGTGACGATCGCACCGCCCTTCTCGTCAAGACCAGCGGCGTAGAGGAGCAGGAGATCCTGATCGAGATGGACCCCGATATCTATTTCAAGCCGCCCTATCTCGGCCCGTCCGGCTGGGTCGGCGTCAGGCTCGATCGCCCGGAAACCGATTGGGAGCTGGTCGAGCACCGGCTGCGCGAAAGCTGGCGTCTGGCGGCTCCGCCAAAGCTCGCGGCGATGATGGATTTCTGACGCCCTGTCCATCTCGTCGGCCCAGCGGGCGGCTTTTCGAGAAAAGCCGCCGCGCCGATCATCACCAGCGCGGCGCAACCGCCCATCAGACCAATGGGTTCAGCCGACGATCTCTTCCGGCTTGAAGAAGAAGTCGATCTCGATCTTGGCGTTTTCGAGGCTGTCCGAACCGTGGACGGAATTGGCCTCGATCGACTCCGCGAAAGTCTTGCGGATCGTGCCTTCGTCGGCGTTGGCCGGGTTGGTCGCGCCCATCACTTCGCGGTTCTTCGCGACGGCATTCTCGCCCTCGAGAACCTGCACCACAACCGGGCCGGAGATCATGAAGCTGACCAGTTCGCCGAAGAAGGGGCGTTCGCGGTGGACGCCGTAGAAGCCCTCTGCCTGCTCCCGGCTCATCTGGATGCGCTTCGAGGCAACGACGCGCAGGCCGGCCTCCTCAAGCTTCGCCGTAACGGCGCCGGTCAGGTTCCGGCGGGTCGCGTCGGGCTTGATAATCGAAAAGGTACGTTCGGTCGCCATGGCCGAGCGGCTCCATATATTGAGGGTGATTGGAAGATGGGCGCGCCTTTACTGTGTGCGGCGCGCAATGGCAAGGCGGCGGGGTGGAATAGCGGTCGTGATCCGGGCGCGCCGCATCTATAGCTGCCGGAGGCGACACAGGATCGGTATGACAAACGACCCGACCGACTTCGGGATCTACGACTATGTCATCGCCGGCGCAGGCTCGGCCGGCTGCCTGCTGGCGAACCGGCTCTCGGTGAACCCCGACAATCGCGTGTTGCTGCTCGAAGCCGGCGGCAGGGACGATTGGATCTGGTACCATGTGCCAGTGGGGTATCTGTTCGCGATCGGGAATCCCCGGGCCGACTGGATGTTCGAAACCGTCGAGGAGCCAGGGCTGGGTGGCCGCAAGCTGCCTTATCCACGCGGCAAGGTGATCGGCGGCAGCTCCTCGATCAACGCCATGATCTACATGCGCGGCCAGGCTGCGGACTATGACGGCTGGCGGCAGCTCGGCCTCGCCGGATGGGGGTGGGACGACGTGCTTCCCCATTTCCTGCAGCATGAGGATCATATCGCGCCGCAGGGAGCGCATCACCGCGCCGGCGGAGAATGGCGGATCGAGTATCCGCGCGTGCGCTGGGACATATTGGATGCGATCCGCGATGCCGGCGCTGCCGCGGGGATCGCGCCGGTCGACGATTTCAATGGCGGCGACAATGAAGGATCGTCCTATTTCCAGGTCAACCAGCGTGCCGGCCGTCGCGTCAGCTCGGCCGGCGCCTTCCTGAAGCCAGCGCTCAAGCGACCGAACCTTCGGCTGGAAACCGGCGTGGAGGTAGAGCGCGTCCGCTTCGATGGCCGGCGGGCCACGGGGCTGGTCTTCCGCCGCGGCGACGAGCGGCTCGAGGCGAGGGCCGCCGGCGAAGTGATCCTCGCCACAGGCGCGGTCGGATCGCCCAAGCTGCTTCAGCTGTCCGGCATCGGGGATGCGGAGATGCTGGGCCGCCTGGACATCCCGCTGATTCACCATTTGCCCGGCGTCGGCGGCAATCTGCAGGACCATCTCCAGATCAGGCCGATCTTCAAGGTCCGCGGCGTACGGACGCTCAACAGCGACTATGCCAACCTGCTTCGCCGCGCTGCGATGGGCCTCCAATATGCGCTGTTCCGCAAGGGGCCGTTGACCATGGCGCCATCGCAACTCGGTATGTTCGCGCGTTCGTCAAACGATTACGCCACGCCCAATCTCGAGTTCCATTTCCAGCCGCTCTCGCTCGACAGATGGGGTGATGGGCTTCATCGCTTCGGCGCCTTCACCGCCAGCGTGTGCAATCTGCGCCCATCGAGCCGCGGCCGCATCGACCTCGCCGGCGCCGACCCTGCTGCCCCGCCGCGCATAGCGCCCGGCTACCTGTCGACCGACGAAGACCGGCGGGTGGCGGTCGACGCGCTGCGGCTGGCGCGCAGGATCGTCGGGCAAGCCCCGCTCGCCCGCTATGCGCCCGAGGAGTTCCGGCCAGGCGTGGAGGCGCAAAGCGACGCCGAACTGCTCGCCGCGGCGGCCGAGCTCGGCACCACCATCTTCCATCCCGTCGGTACCGCAGCGATGGGGCCCGCCACGGATCCGCACGCGGTATTGGACGAACGGCTGCGCGTGCGCGGGATCGAGCGGCTGCGGGTCATCGATGCGTCGGCGATGCCGAGGATCACGTCGGGCAACACCAACGCACCCACGCTGATGATCGCGGAGAAGGGCGCGGCGATGCTGCTGGAGGACCGTTGCTGACGGCCTCGTCGGTCTGGACTTTTCCGTCCGAGTATAATCGTTTATCTGCAATAACTTGTTGCCCGTTGCTGCACTGGATTTTGACATGCGCAAGATCGTCGCTTTGCTCTCTGCCACGGCCTTCCTTTCCCCGGCGCTGTCTGCTGCTCCCGCGCCGGTCTTCGATCCGGCCCGCGCCAGTCAAGACGTCAAGATACTCGCCGATGACAGCTTCGAAGGGCGCGCACCTGCGAGCGAGGGTGAAAACAAGACGGTCGCCTATATCAGCCAGCAGATGAAGGCCGCCGGGCTCCAGCCCGGCGGCCCCGGCGGCAAATGGACGCAGGAGGTGCCGTTGCTCGAATCGGATATCGTCGGTGCTCCGTCACTATCCCTGAAGCTTGGCGATGGCACCGCGCGGGGCCTGACCCAGGGCAGCGAGATCGCCGTTCGTTCGGCGCTCGACGGACGGGATCGCGTCGAACTGCGCGCGGCGCCGCTGGTGTTCGTCGGCTATGGCGTCAGGGCGCCGGAGCGCGGCTGGGACGACTTCAAGGGCGCCGATCTCAAGGGCAAGATCATGGTCGTGCTCGTCAACGACCCCGACTTCGAAGGCGGAGAGGGAGACTTCGGCGGCAAGACGATGACCTACTATGGCCGCTGGACCTACAAATATGAAGAAGGCGCACGGCTGGGTGCGGCCGGCGTCCTGGTGATCCACGAATATATCCCGGCCTCCTATGGTTGGGCGACGGTCAAGAACTCGAACATCAACACGATGTTCGACATCGTCCGCGCCAATCCCGCCGCCGAGCATGTGCCGCTGGAAGGCTGGATCCAGCGCGATCTTGCCGCCGACCTGTTCAAGGCCGCCGGCCTCGATCTGGATGCGATGAAGAAGGCGGCGCAACGCAAGGATTTCAAGCCTGTCCCGCTCAATGCGACACTCGACGCATCCTACGCTGTTAAGGCCGAGACGATCGTGTCCCACAACATCATCGGTCGCCTGCCGGGCGCCAGACATCCGGCCGAGACGGTGATCTATTCCGCGCATTGGGATCATCTCGGCGTCGGGCCACCCGACGCAAAAGGCGACCGCATATATAATGGCGCCAAAGACAATGCCTCGGGCGTCGCCAGCCTGCTCGAACTAGCCCGTGCCTTCGCGAAGGCTCCGCCCACCGACCGTTCGATCGTCTTCCTCGCCGTCACCGCCGAGGAGAAGGGGCTGCTCGGTTCGGAATATTATGGCGCCAATCCCGTCTACCCTCTGGCGACCACCGCCGGCGTGATCAACATGGACAGCGTGTTCGGGCTGGGTGCGGCAAAGGACTTCACCATCTCGGGTGTCGCCAAGCTGGGCCTGCTCGATATGCTCGTCGCGGAAGGCAGGAAGCTGGGCCGCGTCTATGTTCCCGACCCGCGCACGGAAACCGGCGGCTTCTACCGCTCGGATCACTTCACGTTCGCGCAACAGGGCGTCCCCGCCATATCGTTCAAGCCGGGCATGGATCTGCTCAATGGCGGCGTCGAGCGCGGCCGGGCGCTCAGCGATGCCTACATCAAGGACGAGTACCACCAGCCCGCGGACGAGTGGAGTAGCGATTGGGACCTGTCGAGCGTGCAGCCGGACCTGACCCTGCTCTACAACACCGGCAGAGCGCTCGCCGACAGCCGCGCCTGGCCCGAGTGGAGCGCCGATTCCGAGTTCAAGGCGAAACGCGACGAGACGGCGGCGCAGCGGAAGTAAGGCCGTCGAGGGATTGGACGCAGGCGTGGCGGTGCAGCCTCAAGGCAGCAACAGGCTCGCATCGCCATAGCTGTAGAAGCGATAGCCTGTCGCAATCGCGTGGCCATAGGCCGCCTGCATCCGCTCGCGCCCCATCAGCGCGCTGACCAGCATGAACAGCGTCGACTTCGGCAGGTGGAAGTTCGTCATCAGCCCGTCGATGCCGCCAAAGCGATAGCCGGGTGTAATGAAGATCGCGGTGTCGCCTTCGAATGGACGGATCATGCCTTCCTCGTCGACGGCGCTTTCGATCAGGCGCAGACTGGTGGTGCCGACCGCTATGACCCGCCCACCGGCGGCCCGCACGGCATTGAGCCGTCCGGCAGTGGCGGCGTCGATCCGGCCCCATTCGGCATGCATGCGGTGGTCGTCGGTATCATCCGCCTTGACCGGCAGGAAGGTACCGGCGCCGACGTGGAGGGTCAGCGTTTCGGTGCCGATCCCGGCCTCGTAGAGCGATGCGATCAGCTCCGGCGTGAAGTGAAGCGCGGCGGTGGGTGCCGCGACTGCGCCCTTTTCGCGGGCGAACATCGTCTGGTAATCGTCGAGGTCGCGCGCGTCCGCCGGGCGTTTGCCCGCGATATAAGGCGGCAGCGGCATTCGCCCCGCCCGTTCGAGCAGCAGTTCGACCGCCTCATCCCCCGCGAAATCGAGCAGGATCGATCCGTCGTCGCCACGCTCGGCGGCGATCGCGGAGACCCCCGCGCCGAAGTCGATCGAGTCCCCGGTCCGCAGGCGCTTCGCATTGCGGACGAAGGCACGCCAGCGGCGCAATCCCTCGCGTTTGTGCAGGGTGGCGCCGATCCGCGCCTCACCGCGCCGCCCCTCCAGCTGGGCCGGGATGACGCGCGTGTCGTTGAAGACCAGGCAATCGCCGGCGCGCAGCAGCGCCGGAAGCTCGGTAACGGCATGATCGGAGAAACCGCCCTCTTGCGGCACCAGCAGCAGCCGCGCGCTATCGCGCGGACTGGCGGGCCTCAGCGCGATATTGTCGGACGGAAGGTGGAAGTCGAAAAGGTCGACGCGCATGTGCGAGCCTGGTTCAGCAGACGGACGTCAGCGCGGCGGGGCTGCCGCCTCGTCGCTGGTGACATTGCCGACCGCCGCGTCGGTGGTGGGCGGCGAACCCGCATCGCTAGTTGATGGCGTATCTGCCGAAGGAGCAGGAGTCTCGGCGGGTGCGGGCTCGGCGGGCGTCGGCTTCGGCGCGTCCGCAGGTTTCTCTTCCTTCGGAGCCTTGGCCTTCTGCTTCTTCGTCTTCTTGCCGGTCTCCGCGACCGGCGCCGCGACCGGCGCGGGTGGCGGTGGCACGAAAGCTGCCGGCGCGATTCCCTGATCGTCCGACTCGATGGACGCATGCACGATCTTGGAGGGGTTTGCCGGCGGCTCACCCTTCTCGATCGCATCGACATATTCCATGCCGCTCGTCACCCGCCCGATCGCGGTATAGTTTCCGTCAAGGCTGAGGTTGGGCTGCAGCATGATGAAGAACTGGCTGTTGGCGCTGTCGAGCCCTTCCGCCCGCGCCATCGCCATGGTGCCGCGAACATGGGGAAGTTCGTTGAACTCCGCCTTCAGGTCGGGCAGATCCGATCCGCCCTCGCCGGTTCCCTTGGGATCACCGCCCTGCGCCATGAACCCTTCGATCACGCGGTGGAAGATCAGCCCGTCATAGAAATGGCGACGCACCAGCGTCTTCACCCGATCCACCGAGTAAGGCGCCTTGTCCGGGCGGAGCAATATCTTGACGCGCCCCCCTGTCGACAGGTCCAGGTTGAGAATGTTCTGCGGATCGGCCGGCGGCGCGGCCGCTTCCGGTGCAGTCTGCGCGAACGCCATGCCGGCCATGAACAGGCCTGAAAGGGCCGCAACAACGAACTTCGATCGCATCAGACATATTCTCCACACCGCGCTTGGCGCGCGGCCTCGTTAAGTCTCGCAGGCTTGCCACGCGCTGAACCGGCCGCCAGAAATCAGCTGCCCTTCTTACCGATCTTTTCAACGCGCGCGACGACTTCCTGCACCACCCGCTCGGGCACGAAGCGATGGATCGCGCCGCCGTAGAGCGCGATCTCCTTGACGAGCCGCGAAGCGATCGGCTGGAGGGCGACATCAGCCATCAGGAATACCGTCTCGACTCGGTTGTTCAGCTGCTGGTTCATGCCCGCCATCTGATATTCATATTCAAAATCGGCAACCGCGCGCAAACCGCGAACGATGATCGAGGCGCCCATCTTCTCGGCGAAATCCATCAGCAGCGAGTCGAACGCCACGATTTCGATCTTGTCGCCGAGATCCTCGGTTTCGCGGCGAACCATCGCCAGCCGCTCCTCGAGATCGAACATCGGCGATTTGGACGGATTGGTGGTCACCCCGACGACGAGCTTGTCGACCAGCTTCGCGCCACGCCGGATGATGTCCATATGGCCGAGCGTAACGGGATCGAATGTCCCCGGATAGACGCCGATGCGCATGAAATGTGCCTCCCCCCTGATGGCTTATCGGTCGCGGTCGACTGCGTAAGCCGCAATCTCGCGTAGCAGATCGGCTTCCCGCCCGAAATTGCCCAGGTGGCTGATCGCCTGCTGCGAAAGCGAGCGGGCCTGCGCCCGGGCGCGGTCCGCGCCGAGCAGTCCCACGAAGGTCGCCTTGCCTGCGGCGGAATCCTTGCCGGCGGCCTTGCCCATCGCCGCAGGATCGCCCTCGGCATCGAGCAGATCGTCGGCGATCTGGAAGGCGAGACCAAGATCGTGCGCATAACCGCGCAGCCGGGTACGGCCTTCGGACGGCAGCCGGCCCAGGATCGCCCCGGCTTCGATCGCGAACCCGATCAGCGCCCCGGTCTTGAGCTGCTGGAGCCGAGTGATATTTCCCAGGTCGGACATCGTCGCCGCTGCGGCCATATCCATCGCCTGTCCGCCGACCATCCCCCCCGGGCCCGCCGCGGCCGCGAGCGCGGCGACCAGTTCGGCACGGACGAACGGATCCGCATGGGTCGCTTCGGCTGCCAATATCTCGAAGGCGAGCGCCTGGAAGGCATCGCCGACAAGGATGGCTGTCGCCTCGTCATAGAGCTTATGGACCGTGGGGCGACCGCGGCGGACGTCGTCATCGTCCATCGCTGGAAGATCGTCATGGACGAGGCTGTAGACATGGATGGCCTCGACCGCGACACCGACGCGCAAGGCGCATTCCGGATCGACAGCAAACAACCGCGCCGCACCACACACCAGCAACGGCCGCAGCCGCTTGCCGCCACCGATGGCAGCGTGACGCATCGCTTCGTAGAGACGGCGGCGGCTGTCCTCGGGCGGAGTCAGCAAGGCATCGAAGCGCGTATCGATTTCGTGCGCGATGCGCTCCAGTTCGGAGGAGAGCAGCTCCGCCATGGTCAGCTTGCCGTGAAGGGCTCTGTCCCCTTCGGCGTGCCGTCGGCGCCGATGCTGATCTTCTCGATCCGTGCCTGCGCAGCCTTCAGCCGCGCCTCGCACTGGCGCTTCAGCGCATCACCTTTCGCGTAGAGCTCGATTGATTGATCGAGCGGTACATCGCCCGATTCCAGCTGCCGCACGATCGTCTCGAGTTGCTTGAGGGCGTCCTCGAAGGAGAGATCGGCGAAGGCGGCGGTATCATCCATGGGATCGGCTTTTGGGCTTGGTGTGGAGGAGGGTCAAGCTGCCCTCCGAGGAATACGTCGCCCAGGGGTAAGCTGGTACGACAACGGCTCCCCCGGCGGCGCGACACAGAGTCACCGCCGCGCCGGGCACCGCCGGGGCGACGAGGATTCTTACTTCTTGAACGGATCCTGGAAGGCGGGGCCGCTGAACAGCGCCGCTTCCTGCTCGGCGAGCGTCATCTCGGCGACCTTGCCGGCGGCATCGCGCTCGGCGCGGAGCTGCTCGATCAGGGCCTCGCGGTCGCCCTCGAGGCGGGTGTCGGTCGGCGCTTCGATGCCTGCCGCCTTCGCTGCCTTCGCCACCACCGCGTCGAGTTCGCGCTGCGAGCAGAGGCCGAGCGTTACCGGGTCCTTGGGCACGATATTGGCAATGTTCCAATGGGTGCGGTCCCGGATCGCGGCGATCGTCGTGCGAGTCGTACCGATCAGCTTGGAGATCTGGCCATCCGACACTTCGGGATGATTGCGGATGATCCAGGCGATGCCGTCGGGCTTATCCTGGCGCTTGGAAACCGGCGTATAGCGCGGCCCCTTGGTGCGGCGCTGCTGATCGGGGCCCTTGAGCATCACCAGCCGGTAATTCGGGTCCTTCTGGCCCTTTTCGATCTCCGACATGCTGAGTTCGCCGGCGCGCACCGGATCGCGCCCGGTCAGCTTGGTCGCCGCCATATCGTCGGCGATCGCCTGGACCTCGAGGATGTGCAACCCGCAGAAATCGGCGATCTGCGGAAAGCTGAGCGCGGTATTGTCGACCAGCCATGAAGCGGTGGCGTGGGGCATGAGTGGCTGGGCCATGACGGTCTCCAAAAATAAAAGAGGCCGCCCCGTCACGGAGCGGCCGAAGCATGGATGCCGATGTACTGAAACCGCGCGTTCAGCACAAGCTCCTCTTGCCGGAGAGAGCGGAGGATCAAGCCGCCAGCCGAGCCCTGCCCTCCCCCTGCGGAACGAGCGCCGAGAGAAACTGCTCTGCGCTGCGACGCCAGCCAAAGGTCGCGCCATAAGCCGCCGCCGCGCTCCGGTCGCGGGTCAGCGCCTGCGCGATCGCCTTGCCGAGATCCTTATCCATCGCGGAGGAGGCGGGATCGAGGATGTCGACCGGGCCGGTGACCGGATAGGCCGCGACCGGCGTACCACAGGCCAATGCCTCGATCATCACCAGTCCGAAGGTGTCGGTGCGGCTTGGAAAAACGAACACGTCTGCGCCTGCATAGGCTGCCGCCAGCGCATGGCCATGCAGTGCCCCGAGAAACGACGCCTGCGGATAGGCGCGTTTCAGTGCCGCGCTGGCGGGGCCGTCACCGACCACCACCTTGGTCCCGGGTCCCCCGCACGTCAGGAACGCCTCGATATTCTTTTCGACCGCAACCCGGCCTACATAAAGCTGGATCGGACGCGGCAGCTCCGCAAGCGCGAGATGCGGAGCCTGTTCGGGGCTGAACAGGCCGAGATCGACGCCCCTGCCCCAGCGCCGGACCGGCGCTATGTGGTGACGCTCAAGGATCGCCTCGACCGAGGGGGTTGAGGCCAGCACGGCGGCCGAGGGGCCATGGAACCAGCGGATATAGCGCCAGAACCATTCAGCCGGCATGCCGGTGCGTTCGGCGAGATAATCCGGGAATTGGGTGTGATAGGCAGTGGTGAACGCGAAGCGCCGGCTCAGGCAGTGGCGCCGCGCGGCGAGGCCGATCGGTCCCTCTGTCGCGATATGGATGGCGTCCGCCCCAAAGTCGGCGATCCGCCGGCCGACACCCGCATGGGTCGTCAGGGCGAGCCGTATTTCGGGATAGCTGGGACAGGGCACCGATCGAAATTGATCTGGCGCGATGACGCACACCTCATGCCCCATGGCGCCCAGTTCGGCGCTGACCGCCTGCAGGGTGCGGACGACGCCGTTGACCTGCGGGCTCCACGCATCGGTGGCGATGGCGATGCGCACGCCGCTCAGGCCGCCAACGCGGTGGCGGCGTGGCGGGCGGCGATCTCGTCGGCCCAGTGGAGCACCTCCATGCGGCCGTCGAAATGCTCGACCAGCGCAGTGCAGCCCTCGACCCAATCGCCGTCGTTATAATAGACTATGTCGCCAAAGTTGCGGATTTCGGCGGTGTGGATGTGGCCGCAGACCACCCCGTCGACGCCGCGTTCGCCCGCCTCGTGCGCCACAGCTTCCTCGAAGCGCGAGATGAACTCGACGGCGTTCTTCACCTTGTGCTTGGCATGCTTCGACAACGACCAGTAGGGCAGGTTGAACCGCTGCCGCACCGCATTGATCACGACGTTGAGCCGCATCAGCGTTTCGTAGGCAAAGTCACCGGCGAAGGCGAGCCAGCGGTGGCACATCACCACCGTGTCGAACTCGTCGCCGTGCGTCACGATCAGCCGGCGTCCGTCGGCGGTCTCGTGGATCGCGTTGCGGCGTATCTCGATGCCGCCGAAGGTCATGCCCGAATACTGACGAAACATCTCGTCATGATTGCCGGGGATGAAGACGACGCGGGTGCCCCGCTTTGCCCGTTTCATCACGCGCCAGACGACATCGTTGTGCGCTGCCGGCCAATACCAGCTGCGTCGCAGCCGCCACCCGTCGATGATATCGCCGACCAGGTACATCGTCTCACTGTCGGTAGAATCGAGGAAGTCGATCAGCATCTGCGCATTGCAGCCGCGCGTGCCGAGATGGATGTCCGACACCCAGATCGTGCGGAAGCGGCGGCGCTTGCCGCGCCCCTCGGGGATGGCGGGCGCGTGGCCCTGATACGCCGCTATTCGGGTGATGGCATTCATTGCTCGTCTCCTGCTGGATGACGAGCCGACGCTATGATTCCCAATTGTTACAGCCACCTCGCTGGATTCTTGCAGCTTCGTGACACATGCCCGGCGGTTCGCTTCTCAGAACAAAGAACGTCCAGCGATACCAACGCCATAAGGAGCCCTTGTGAGAACCGCCTGCAACTTTGTTTTCCTTCATGACGGTACGGGATATCCGCTTCTAACCGCGTTCAGGGGGATATCATGCAGATCTATGGCGATTCGATCTCGGGGAACTGCCTCAAGGTGAAATGGACGGCCGACCTGCTCGGCATCGATCATCGCTGGATCGAAACCAGCGTGCTCGGCGGCGAGACGCGGACCCCGGCGTTCCTGGCGATGAACCCAGCCGGTCAGGTGCCGCTGGTCCGGTTCGCCGATGGCAACATCCTCGCCCAGTCGAACGCGATCATGCTGGCGCTTGCCGAAGGATCGTCGCTGATCCCGATAGAGTTCTACGCACGGGCGAAGATGCTCGAATGGCTGTTCTGGGAGCAATATAGCCACGAACCCTATGTGGCGGTGGCGCGGTTCCAGGTCCATTATCTCGGCAAGCCCCTATCCGAGTTGGAGCCGAAGATCGTGGAGCGCGGCAACGCGGCGCTGAGACTGCTCGACAAGGCAGTATTGGGGCGGGCTTTCCTTGTGGCCGACACGCTCAGCCTGGCCGACATCGCCCTCGTCGCCTATACGAGGGTGGCTGGCGAGGGCGGCTTCGATCTGGCTCGCTATCCCGCGGTCCAGCGTTGGATAGGGCGGGTGGAGGATGCCGCACGGATCAACGACTGAGCGGAACGGGCGTGGCGACGATTGCCGCAACCGGGCCAGGCCCCCACCGCCCGATCCGCCGCCTTATGCCGCCGGATGCGCCTTCAGCCAATCCAGGACATTCTCCGGCGCGCTCACACCATAAGGATCCTCGTCGGTGCCTTCGTCGTTGATGCCTGGCTCCTCGAACCAGGCGACGATCTTGCCGTCCTCGACGACCATCGCATAGCGCCACGACCGGTAGCCGAAGCCGAGATGCTGCTTGTTGATCAGCATCCCCATCCGGCGGGTGAAGTCGCCCGAACCATCGGGAAGCAGCTTGGTCTTCTGGAGGCCGAGATTCTTGCCCCACTGGAACATGACGAAGGCGTCGTTGACCGACAGGCAATAGACCTCGTCGGCGCCGGCGGCCTTCAGGTCGTCATAGCTGCGCTCATAGGCGGGGCACTGTTCGGTCGAGCAGGTCGGGGTGAACGCGCCCGGCAAGGCGAACACGGCGACGCGCCGCCCCTTGAACAGATCGCCAGTCTGCACATCCTGCCAGCGGAACGGGTTGGGGCCTCCGACGCTCTCGTCGCGAACGCGAGTCTTCAGCGTCACATCGGGTACGGTACGTCCGAGCATTTATCGTCCTTTCTTGATGGGATGACGCTTAATGGCCACGGGCGATTAATCGATCCAACGATAAAAGGCGTTCTCAGTGATCGGATATACCGAACAAGTTCTAGCGGATCGGGCCCTCGGCTCGCCCCTGAACGAATTGATCCACATATGGGTTGCCGCTGTCGTACAAACGATCGCGCGGGCCCCGCCAGATGATCTTGCCCTGATAGAGCATCGCCACGCGATGCGCGATCTTGCGCGCCGAGGCCATGTCATGCGTGATCGTAAGGGCGGTGACGCCGAGATCCTCAACCAGCTCGACGATCAGGTCATTTATCACGTCCGCGCGGATCGGATCGAGGCCAGTGGTCGGCTCATCGAAGAAGATGATCTCCGGCCGCGGCGCAATGGCACGGGCAAGCGCCACGCGCTTCTGCATGCCGCCGGACAATTCGCTCGGGCGAAGATCGAGCACCTGGGAACCGAGGCCTACCCGCTCGAGATTTTCGGTCGCGATCCTACGCATGTTCGCGGCGTCCTTCATCCGTCCCTGCGTCAGGGCGAAGGTGACGTTGCGCCAGATCGGCAGCGAATCGAACAGCGCCGAGCCTTGGAACAGCATGCCGAACTTGGCGCGGGTGCGCTCCAGTTCGCGCGACGACATCGTCAGCAGATCTTCGCCATCGATGCGGATCGCGCCGCGATCGGCCTTGAGCAGGCCGAGGATGATCTTGAGCGTGACCGACTTGCCGCTGCCCGACTGGCCGATGATCGCCATCGACTCGCCGCGCTCGACTTCCAGGTTGACGCCTTCGAGAACGGCATTGCCGCCGAACGCCTTGGCGACGTCCTGGAGCACGATCTTATAGTCGTCCGCCATCAGCCGAACGCCATCAAGGTGATGATCAGGTTAGACAGCAGGATCAAGATGAAGGCGGAAACCACCGCGTCAGTGGTAGCGCGGCCGACACCGGCAGCGCCGCCCTGAGCCTTGAAACCATGATAGCAGCCCATCAGCGCGATGAAGAAGCCGAAGAAGGCGGATTTCACCAGCGCCATCTGCAAGTCGGTCGCGGTTAGGAACTGGCGGGTGGTGTTCAGATAGCCGACGGCGTTGAAATCGAGCTTGTAGACCGCGACGAAATAGCCGCCGAATATGCCGATCGCATTGGCGGCGAGCACCATCAGCGGAATGGCGATCAAGGCGGCGACGACGCGCGGCGCGATAAGATAACGATAGGGATCGGTCCGCAAGGTCGACAGCGCATCGAGCTGCTCGGTGACCCGCATCGTGCCGAGCTCCGCCGCCATGGCCGATGAAACGCGACCGGCGACCATCAGGCCAACCAGCACCGGTCCGAGCTCCCGCACGATGCCGAGCACGACGATCGCCGGCACCGTCGATGTCGCATTGAAGCGCGATCCGGCCGTGAAGGTCTGTTGCGCCAGCGCGGCGCCGGAGAAGATGGCCGTCATGCCGACGACCGGCAGCGAGAACCAGCCAATCTGCATCAGCTGCTCGAACAGGCGCGCGGGGTAATAGGGCGGCCGTACCGCGCGCGCGAAAGTCGTCACGGCGAACATCGTCACCCGACCTACCGAACCCAACGCGTTTATCAACAATCGGCCGATTGCGGCCAAGAAGGCGATGACTGGCTGCAAATGAAACTATCCTAGTCGTTCCAGCGCCGCTGATAGCGGGAGCCTAGCCCAGTCAGCAACTCATATTGCGACAGGCCGGTCTCGCCGGCAGCGGTCTCCAGGCGATAGTCGACCTCGAGCCAGTCGCCTTCGCCGAGCTCCGCCGTGCCCGCATCCACGGCGACCAGATCCATCGAGACCCGCCCGACCAGCGGACAGGCGATGTCACCAAACCGCGCGCTGCCCCGCCCTGCGAAAGCCCGCAGATATCCGTCGGCATAACCGAGATTGAGGATAGCCACCCGGAGCGGCGCCGCGGCGGTGAACGTCGCGCCATAGCCGACGGTAGCGCCCGCCGGCACGTCGCGCATCTGGAGGATCTGCGCCTCGATGCGGACGACCTGCGCGATATGACCAGCCGCCTCGGCGCGCGGAATTCCGCCATAAAGCGCCAGTCCGGGACGGATCAGGTCGAAGCCGAAAGCCAAGCCGAGGCACGCCCCTGCCGAGTTCGCAAGGCTGTGCCGCCTGGCTGGAATGTGCGTGGCGATATCGGCGAAGCTTGCCCGCTGGCGCTCGTTCATCGCATTGTCCGGTTCGTCGCCACAGGCAAGATGGCTCATCAACAGGTCAATCTCGAGGCCGTCGAGCAGGCCGGAGCATGCCTCCGCGATGCTCAGCCCGAGCCGGTTCATGCCGGTGTCGATCATCACGTCGCAGGGCCGCCCGGGCGCGGCCGCCTTCCAACGTGCGACCATCGCCGGTGTATTGAGCACCGGCCGGCCGCGCGACGCCAGCGCCGACGCCATGTCCTCCTCGCGCACGCCATGGAGGACCGACAGGGCCGCGCCATGAGGCAAGGCACCAAGCGCGTCGGCCTCGGCCCAGGTCGCCACGAAGAAGTCACGGCATCCCGCCCCGGCAAGGCGCCGCACCACCTCGCGCGCGCCAAGACCGTAGCCGTCCGCCTTCACCGCAGCCCCCGCCGGCGCACCCGCATGGGCGGCCAGCCAGCGCCAGTTGGCGACGAGCGCGTTGCCGTCGAGGATCAGGCGCAGGGGATAATGGTCGGGGTTCACGATCCGGCCGATAGCCGTCCTGCCCCCGCTATTCCAGTTCTTTGCCAGCGGTCTCCGGCAGCCAGATCAGCGAGACGAGGAAGGCCATCGCCACGACCCCGACCGTGTACCATAGCCCGGCGAAAGGGTCGCCGGTGCGCGCAACTATATATTGGCTGATGAACGGCAGGAACCCGCCGAAATAGCCGGTGCCGATATGATAGGGTATCGACAGCGACGTGTAGCGCACACGCGCCGGAAACAGCTCGACCAGCAGCGCTGCGACTGGTCCATAGGTCATGCCCGACAGCAGGCCGATCACGAGTAGCAGCAGCACGATGCGCACCGCACCGGCAAACGGAGGCGTGATCTTGTCCAGCTTGTATCCCGCCGCGCCCAGCCCGGTTTCCAGGCCGTCGGCGTCGCTCGCATCGACAGGCGTGCCGCCGATGGTCACACTCGGAGCCGGCGACGCACCCTCGACCTTGGTGTAGGCGATGCCCTTTTTCGACAATATGTCGAGCACCTTGCCGCAGGCGGTCGCCTGTTCCTTTGCGAACGGATCATAGCTGCAGTCGCTGCCGGTGACGACGACCGGCGCGCGTTCCATGGCGTGAGCCAACTGCGGGTTGGCGGCGTCGGCGATCCAGTGGAACAGCGGGAACATAAGCACGAGCGTCAGTGCATAGCCGATCAGGATCGGCTTGCGCCGGCCGATCCTGTCCGACAGCCAGCCGAACAGGATAAACCAGAACAGGCTGCCGACAGCGGACGCGCCGACGATCAGCCGGGCAGCGTTATCGTCCATCCGGAGGCTGTTCTGAAGGAAATACAGCGCCTGGAACTGGCCGGTGTACCAGATGACGGTCAGCCCCGCCGATATGCCGAACAGCGCGACGAGGATGATCTTCACCCTGGCCCAGCTATTGAAGCTCTCGCGCAGCGGGTTGGACGCAATCTCACCATTTGCCTTCATCTCCTTGAAGACAGGGCTTTCTTTGAGCTTGAGTCGGATCCAGAGCGACACGGCGAGGAGAAGCAGCGAGAACAGGAAGGGGATGCGCCATCCCCAGGCTGCGAAAGCGTCCTTGTCGACGAATATGTTCGAAGCGAGCACCACCGTCAGGCTGAGAAGGAAGCCGCCGATCACCCCAGACTGGATGAAGCTGGTGTAGAAGCCGCGGCGGTGTGCGGGGGCATGTTCGGCGACATAGACGGCGGCACCGCCATATTCGCCGCCCAGCGCAAGGCCCTGGAGCACACGGCACAGCACCAGCAGCACCGGCGCACCGACACCGATCGTTTCGTAGGTCGGCAATATACCGACCGAGGCGGTGGCGACGCCCATCATCGCGATCGTCACGAGGAAGGTATATTTGCGCCCCAGCCTGTCGCCGAGCACACCGAACAACACCGCGCCAAGCGGCCGCATGCCGAAGCCGACTCCAAAGCTGGCGAGAAAGATCAGGAAGCTGACGGCCGGATTATCGGACGGAAAGAAATGACCCGAGATGATGCTGGCGAGCGTGCCATAAACGAAGAAGTCATACCATTCGAAGACCGTCCCGAGCGTCGAGGCGATAACGACCAGCCGGTCGCGTTTTGCATCGAACTCCACCCCACCCGTCGCCATGCCGCTATCCTCAGCCCGGTTTGCCATTGCTGCCGACGCCTATGGCAGAGCGTGCGCGGAGACAAGCGCCACTACGGCGTCCCCTTCGGCGGAGAACCGGTGTGCCGGCCATGCGCCGCATCCATCAGCGGATGCCGGCTGTTGACCAGCTCGACCAGATGCGCACTGTTCACATGGGTATAGATCTGGGTGGTCGCGATATCGGCATGCCCCAACATCGTCTGCAGCGCGCGCAAGTCCGCTCCGCCTTCGAGCAGATGGGTGGCGAAGGCATGTCGCAGCACATGCGGGCTGATCCGCTGCGGTGGAATGCCGGCCTCGGCGGCAAGCTCGCGCAGCAGCTGGAACAGCCGCACCCGGCTCAGATGGCCGTGCCCCGATGGGAACAAAAAGGGCTGGTGGGCCGGAGCATGCACGCTCCACTCGGCCACCGCAGCCCGCGCCCGATCGGAAATCGGCACCAGCCGCTCGCGTCCCCCCTTGCCGCGCAGGATCAGGAACGGCTGGTCGCCGCGCAGAGCATGGCGCGGCAGCGACACTAGTTCGGTCGCGCGCAGCCCGGAGCCGTACAGCAGCTCGACCAGGGCAATCAGCCGCAAGGTCAGCGGATCGCCATGCCGATCGCGGCGGCGTTCGTCGAGCACCTCGAACAGTCGGGCGATATCGCCATGGGAGAGGATGCGCGGCAGGGCGCGCTGGGTGGTCGGCCGCGGCAGCGCGTCGGAGGGGTCGTCGGCGCGAATGCCCTCCTCCTCCAGAAACCCGTAGAAGCGCCGCAGCACCGATGCCTTGCGCGCGACGCTAGTCCGGCTGAGCGCCATCCACTCGGATCCGAGCCTCTGGAGAGCAGCCGTGTCGGCCCTGACGAGGGCTCCGGCTAGCAGTTCGGAGGCTCCGCGCAGGTCGGATCCATAGGCCAGCAACGTATTCTTCGCCGCTCCGCCCTCTGCTGCGAGCATCTCGAGAAACTGCAGGATAGCCTCAGCGTCTTTCACTGCCTCTTGTCCCGTTCCGACCGAACGAAGTCGCGACGTGCACCGAACTATTGCAAACGCGTCATCGCCTCGGCAGCGATCATCCGGGCTTCGCCTTCGAGACCAACGTCGTGAAGTGCGCGGATCATCGTCGCGAACATGGCGGGCGACACGCCGCTCCAGCTGACCTTTTGCAGGCCCACCGCGACCAGCAGCGCGACCGTTGCCGGTTCCTTGCGGTCGGCGGCCTGGAGCAGCATCCGCGCCCAGCTGCTGCGATTGTCGAAGCCGACCTTGTAATCGACCAGCAGCTTCAGCTGCTCCGGGCTGTTCATCCGGTCCAGCCCCGCCAGCGCGCCCAGCAGCAGCTTGAGCTTCTGCGGATTAGCTTCCGCCCAGCGATCGGCGACGCCGGCCAGCCGATCCGCCGACAGGTCGACCGCGAGGCGCGGCGTTCCCACCGCCAGGATGGCCCAGGCGGCATCGCCTTTTTCTGGCGACATGCCGGCAATCACCGGTGCCCAGGCCGCCGCTTTGCGATCGAGCCCGGCCGACATCATAGACCCGACCAGTTCGGCGGCATCGCCCGAACGGTTGCCGTCCGGCGCGATCCGCGCCGCGGCACGTGCGGTCAGGATGAGGTTGGCGTAGCGATCGACGGTCTTGCCTTCGCCCAGTCCCTCGCCGCTCCAGAAGCCGCGCATCGACGAGACGCGGGCGCCGTCGCCATCCGCCACGAAGCAGGCGCGTAGCCGCCCCGCCGGTGTATCACTGGTGATCTCGCCGCTGTCGTCGCCGGCCTGCGCGTAGAGATCGACCAGAGCCGAACTTGAGAAGACGCCCAGTCGGGCGGCGGTCATCGCCGCGTCCAGCCGTTCGGCCGCGGGGATCATCGGCGCGCGCGCCGACCAGGCGATCACCTGCGGGCCCACCGTCTGCACCAGATCCGATGGAATGGTGAGCCCGAGGGCGCTCGCCATGCCGAAACGCCAGCTGGTCAGCTGGTTCACTCCGGCCCATTCGATGTTGACGCTGCGGCGTCCCGCACCGTTCACCCCCATCATCCGTTCCGCCAGCTGAATGTCTATCCCCCGAGGATCCTTGGTGCGGCGGCGCGCCTGGTCCATCAGCACGTCGGCGATGGCGCTGTCGCCCGACAGCGCTGCGCAGATCGCCCGTGCCATCGGCCACAGCGGCTCCTTGCTGCGGATCTGCCCACCTTCGGCTAACGGACAGAGCCCCGCCGCGTCCGCGGTGGCAAGCGCGCTTTGTCCGGCGACGGCATAGAGTTTGGCGTTGAAATCATCGACATCGACGCCCTGGACGAGCATCCGCGCGCCATCCGCCTCTCCCATCCTCAGGAGCAGCCAGGCCCGTTCCGCCACCCAGTCGGGCGCGGAGACATGATCGGGCGTGCCGACCCGGGTCAGCAACGCTCGCCGCAGCGTGATCGAGGCCCAGCGCGAGGCGATCGGCACGTCGAGCCGCCGCATCAGCGTCGACAGGAAACGTCCGTCGCTATCGCCCCATGCGTGGCGGCCGAACCCTTCGAACGGCCCCGCGACATCAATCGAGCGGCGCGCCGAATCAGGCAGTTCCGCAGGCGGCTCAACGGGCTGCTCCTCGTCTGCTGCCGAGGCGAAGATCGCAGGATCCAGGTCGAACGCAGGCGGCGCGGCCGGCGTCGGCGTCGGGGCCGGCTGTCCGGGCGCCGGCGTGCCGACCTGCTGCGGGCGATTGGATGGTCCGGGCTGGGTGCCGAAGCCTGGAGGAAGCAGCGACTCCTGCGCCAGCGCGGCGGCGGCGGCCAGAGCGGCAGCCCCCGCCGTTACCGCGAGAACCGCCTTCTTACTTGGGCTGAGCTTCATTCAGCATCGCCTTCTCGACCGTCACGGGCGGTTTCTCCGGATTGACGAAGCTCAGCGCCAGCAGCGCCCCGATGATGATGACGATGACACTCAGTAGGATGAAGCTGAACCGCGACATGTGTGTATCCGGATGGTTGCAATGGAGGCGCTTTTGCCCGAGGGGGCCGCCATGTGTATAGCCCTCGAAGACATGCCGCAAAGCCTGCTGCCAAATCTTCCGCGTTTTGATCGCCCGCTCGTCCTGATAGGCCTGATGGGCGCTGGCAAGTCGACCATCGGCAAGCGCCTGGCGGCACGCCTCCACCTTCCTTTCGTCGATGCCGATCACGAGATCGAGCGCGCTGCCGGCCTAAGCATACCAGAAATCTTCGAGCGATTCGGCGAGAAGGAGTTTCGCGATGGGGAGCGGCGGGTGATCGGCCGGCTGATAGACGGCAAGCCCAAGGTCATCGCCACCGGCGGCGGCGCGTTCATGCAGGACGAAACCCGCGAGCTGATCCTCCAGCGGGCGTTGGCGATCTGGCTGGACGCCGATATCGACATCCTCGCCGAGCGGGTCCAGCGCCGCGAAGGCAGCCGGCCGCTGCTCAAGGATCGCGATCCTCGCGTGGCGCTCGCCGAGCTCGCCGCGATCCGCAACCCGGTCTATGCGCTGGCGCCCTATCGCGTGCGCAGCCAGCCATTGCCGCACGACGCTACCGTCGACAGCATATTGAAGGTGCTTGCAGAATGACCGTTCGTGTCGCGCTCGGCGAACGCAGCTACGATATCAGGATCGAGGCCGGCGCACTGGACCGGGCTGGCGAACTGCTCGCCCCCTATGCCGCGCGCGGCCGCTTCATCGTGGTGACTGACAGAAATATTGTTCCTAATCAGCTATATCGGCTGGAGAACTCACTCACGGCAGCAGGTATTGCCAGCGCCGTCGAGGTGCTACCGCCTGGCGAGTCCACCAAGAGCTGGAAGATGCTCGAGAAGCTCAGCGACGCGTTGCTCGCTTATGGCGTGGAACGCAATGACACGATCATCGCACTGGGAGGCGGGGTGATCGGCGACCTGGTGGGCTTCGCGGCTTCGATCCTCAAACGCGGCTGTCGCTTCGTGCAGATCCCGACAACCTTGCTTGCCCAGGTCGATTCATCGGTTGGCGGCAAAACCGCGATCAACAGCAAGGCCGGGAAGAACCTGATCGGCGCCTTCTATCAACCGGCGCATGTCCTGATCGATCCTACGACGCTCGACAGCCTGCCGCAGCGTCAACTGCGCGCCGGCTATGCCGAGGTCGTCAAATACGGCCTTATCGACGATCCGGCCTTCTTCACCTGGTGCGAAGATAATGGCGGCAAGCTGCTGAGCGGCGACAGCAACGCCCGCACCCATGCCATCACGGCGAGCGTCAGCGCCAAGGCCAGGATCGTCGGCGAAGACGAACGCGAGACCAGCGGCCGGCGTGCGCTGCTGAACCTCGGCCATACCTTCGGCCACGCGCTCGAAGCGGAGATCGGCTTTTCCGACAAGCTGCTCCACGGCGAAGCGGTCGCGGCCGGCATGGCGCTGGCCTTCCGCTTTTCGGCCTCGCTCGGTCTTTGCCCGCCGGAGGACGCCCGCCGCGTCACGGCCCATCTCGACGCCGCCGGTCTGCCGGCCACGCTGCGGGCGGCTCGCATCGACGCGAGCGGCCACGCCCTCGTCGCGCACATGATGCACGACAAGAAGATGGAGGGCGGCCAGCTGCCCTTCCTGCTGGCGCGCGGGATCGGGAAGACCTTTCTCGAAAAGAAGGTGGACTTGGCGGCAGTCGAAGCGTTCCTGGACAGCGAGCGCGCCTAGCGCCTTACCCCGCCCCGTCGGAGTGACGCTAACGTCCCCGCAGGTACAACAGCGCGAGCCACATCCAGCCGAGGATCATCGCCAGCCCTCCAAGCGGCGTGACCGCGCCCAGCCATCGCGGGCCGCCAAACGCCATTGCGTAGAGCGTGCCCGCGAACAGCGCGGCCCCCAGCAGGAAGAGCGCGGCAGGGCCCCGCGCCTTGCCAAGCGCCACCAGCCCCGCCACGGCGTGGATCATCTGGTAATGAGCGCCGGTGTTCAGCCATTCGGCGGGCTTGCCCCCGACGCCATGGGCTCCATAGGCCCCGGCGATCACCGCGATCGCACCGGACAGCGCAAGCAGCGCGGCAAGCGGATCGCCTGCCGTCCGTCCTCTCTTCATGAAGCCTTTCCTTCCTCTGGCTCGAGATCGAGGCTGCGCTCATGGGTGAACATCGTGTCGCGCTGGATGGCAATATCGCCGGTCGCCATCTGAGCCTCGAGGCGCGAGCCATCGCGGCGGCGATACTCCGCCTCGACCCTGCCGATATTCTCCGCGCTGACGCCGACTGCCTCTAGCGCCTCGCACCCCAGCGTCACCGCCGACTCGAACAGTTCGCGCACCGCACCGGCGATATCGAGACGCGCCAGCACCATCATGTGCCGACGGTCGAACGCGCGCACCAGCACCGCCGCGTTGGGAAATGTGCTGAGCACCGGCTGGAGCTCCTTCTTGCCGAGCTGATCGCCATCGACGCAGAAGATGATCACCTGCGCCTGCTCGGCTCCGGCCTGGCGGAGCAGAGCGACGCGGGTGCCGTCGCCATAATGGACTTTCACGTCGAAGGTCTGGGCGATATCGATCTGCGCGACCTCCTTGTCGATGATGCTGACCCGCGTGCCCGCCGCCAGCAGCATCTGCGCCACGGTCTGCCCAAAACGGCCATAGCCGACCACAATCGCCATGGGCGCGTCGCTGCCGTCGGGGCCGTCGCGCTCCTCCTGCCGGGCCGGCGCCGCGAGGAATCGGCGCGACACCATCATCAGGAACGGCGTCGTTGCCATAGACAGCGTCACCACCGCCCCGAACAGGCTCGCCGCTTCAGGCTGGATCAGCAGCGCATCGCGCGCCTGGCTGAACAGCACGAAGGCGAATTCGCCACCCTGGCTCAGCAACAGGCCAAAGCTGAGCGCACCGCGATTCGATACCCCGAACAGCCGGGCGATGCCGAACATGGTGACGGCCTTGGTCGCGACCACCGCCAGCGCCATGCCGATCACGAAGAAGGGGCGTTCGGCAATGACGTGGAGGTCCAGCAGCATGCCGACAGCGATGAAGAACAAACCGAGCAGGATCGTGCGGAACGGCTCGACATCGGCTTCGAGCTCATGGCGGAAAGGCGAATCCGCCAGCATGACCCCGGCGACGAAGGCGCCGAGCGCGGTCGAAAGGTGCAGCGCCTCCATCACCGCGGCGCTGGCAAGCACGGTGAACAGTCCGGCGGCCACGAACAGCTCGCGCTCACCCAGATTGCCGACCAGCCGGAACAGCGGGTTGATGACATAGCGGCCGGCGATGACAAGGCCAGCCACCGCCGCGACGCTGTAGATGCCAAGCAGCCAACCCGGGGGTGTACCCGCAGCCGCCGGGGTGCGGGATAGTGTGGCGATGATCGTGATCAGCGGGATGAGCGACAGATCCTGAAACAACAGCACCGAGAAGGCTCGCTCGCCGCCGGGCGTGTTCATGCGGCCGGCGGACCGCAGCATCGGCAGTACCTGCGCGGTCGAGGACAGCGCAAGCGGCAGACCGAGCGCGATCGCCGCCGCTCCGCTGAACGCGGTGCCGACATAGATAACCGCGCTCAGCGCCAGCCCGCAGATCACCACCTGCGCAAGGCCGAGGCCGAAGATGTCGCGGCGCAGGCGCCACAGCCTGTTGGGATGGAGTTCAAGCCCGACCAGGAACAGCAGCAGGACGATACCGAGTTCGGCAATCCCCAGCTTCGATTCGGCGTCGCCTATCAGCCCCAGCCCTTGCGGCCCGATCAGCGCGCCTGCGACGAGGTAGCCCAGCGTCGCGCCAAGCCCGAGCCGTCGGAACAACAGCACGAAGACGATCGCTGCGCCCAGCAGCAGCACACCATCGCGCAGCAGCAGGGTTGCCTCGGTGGCTTCGGTCATTCCGCAGTATCGCCCGCGGCTCGGGCGGCGGCCTCCGCGACCGCTTCGAACGCCAGCCGGATCGATGGGTGGCGTGCGGCGTGCGGCCGCGCCGGCGCGAACAGTTCGAGGCCCGGCCACTCGCCAGGATCATTGCGCTCGCCCGCCAGAAACGCGGCCAGCGCGTCTCGCGCGCAGGCGAGCTCCGCTGGCGTTCGCCCGATCGCATACTCGCCCATCAGCGCCGCCGACGCCTGGCCGAGCGCGCAGGCACGGACCTCCTGGCCCAGCTCAACGAGCCGCCCGTCGTCATCGACGACAACGTCGACCGTCACCCGGCTGCCGCAGATCGGCGACCGTTTCGACACTGTTGCCTGCGGCGCGCCGAGGCGCGCCTGGTGCGGGATGCTGGTGGCAAGGCGGAGGATATTGGAATTGTAGAGCGCGGCCGACATGCCTTCCATGTAGGGTGGTTTTCGTCCGATCACCACCACCAGATAGGCTTCGCCGGAGAGGCTGGAGCTCAGCCTTCGAGTTGGCGGATCAGCAGCCTGACGTCGGCGTCGAGTTCGGCGTCGGTCTGGCGCAGCTTCTCGATCTGCTTGACCGCGTGGATCACGGTGGTGTGGTCGCGTCCGCCGAAGCGGCGGCCAATCTCGGGCAGCGAGCGCGGGGTAAGCTGCTTGGCGAGATACATCGCCACCTGGCGCGGCCGGGCGACTTCGCGAGCGCGGCGCGCGCTCGACATCTCCGCCTGGCGGATTCGATAGTGATCCGAAACCTTGCGCTGTATCTCGTCGATCGTGACGCGGCGCTGGTTTGCGCGCAATATGTCGGCCAGCGTCGCCTGAGTGAAATCGACATCGACCGGCTTGCCGGATAGCGCGGCATAGGCCACGACCCGGTTGAGCGCCCCTTCAAGTTCGCGAACATTGGCGCTGATCCGGCGCGCGAGAAACATCACCACATCCTGCGGCACATTGGCCTGCGGCATACCCTGAAGCTTGCGAGTGAGGATGTTGAGGCGCAGTTCGAAGTCGGCCGGATTGACATCCGCGACCAGGCCCCAGGACAGCCGCGACAGGATACGGCTTTCGATGCCGTCGAGATCCTGTGGCGAACGATCGGCGCTGATCACCAGGCGACGGCCCGCCGAGATCAGCTCATTCATCGTGTGGAAGAATTCCTCCTGGGTCGATTCCTTGCCGGCGATGAACTGCACATCGTCGATCATCAGCAGGTCGGCCGCGCGCAGCCGCTGCTTGAAGCTGAACGTGTCCTTCGCGCGCATCGCCGAGACGAACTCGAACATGAACTTCTCGGCCGACATGTAGACGACCTTCGCGCCAGGATGGCGGGCCAGATATTCATGGCCGATCGCATGCATCAGATGAGTCTTGCCGAGCCCCGTTCCGCCGTGGAGAAACAGCGGGTTGAAGACGAGCTTGCCGCCCTCGGCCAGGGTGCGCGCCGCATTATAGGCAACCTCGTTCGCTTTGCCGACGACGAAGCTTTCGAACGTATAGCGGCTTTCCAACGGCGTGCCGCAACGTACGCCGACATCAGCCCCGATCGGCTCATCGACGACCACGGCGTCGGCCGGAGCCGTTTCCGCCGGCTCGGCCGAAAACATCGCAGGCCGCTCGGCGCCCGATGCCGGGACAATGGAAACCTGGCGAATCTGCGGCAGCAGGGCGCGCCAGCCATGGAGCAGGTGCTCGACGAAGTGGGTCGTAGCCCAATTGGCCATGAACTCGCTGGGCGCAACCAGCTTCAGCGTGCCGCCCGCAAGATCGCATTCGCCGAGCGTCAGTGGCTTCAGCCAGCCATCAAAGGTGCGCGCACCGATGCCGCGCCGGAGATTTGCCCGGATTGTCTCCCAAGCCTGCGCTAGCGCGACATCGACGCCGCCGCCGTTCGGCGAGCCGTCATCCATGTCCCACCCGCCAATGTCTTGAGGCACGCTGCTTCCTTCCCGAGCAAACGATGTCTGCTCCCCCCGAAATACTAAAATTTGAGGGCAATGCCCTCCCCCAGTCCGGAGGCATATCCCCCAGAACACCCGTGTCGAAATCAACTAGAAGCCGGTTGCGACAGAATCGCGCTCCAGCCATCGAGGCACTTTATGAAGCAGGCGCGACACCGATCAAGAGCATCAATTTTGTCACCAACCCGCAATATGGCTTGACACGCCATAAGCCGGGGGCTTGCCGCGCATTTTATTTTTTTATCAGCTTTTACAATTGGTTAAGTTCCGATTCCGGAACGAATCAAGCTAATTCCGAGGGTTACGTTTCGATGACCCAAATATGACGAAAGCCCGCCGGCATTGCTGCCGACGGGCCCGTTATAACTTAGATTAGCGCCAGCGCTAGCGTTCAGCCGAGCGCGGAAAGCCGCTTCGTGAGACGCGAGAACTTACGGGCAGCGGTGTTCTTGTGCACCACGCCCTTCGAGACGCCGCGGAACAGTTCGGGCTGGGCAGCGGCGAGCGCAGCAGCAGCTGCCGTCTTGTCGCCGGCAGCGAGCGCGGACTCGACCTTCTTGACGAAGGTGCGGATCCGGCTGACCCGGGCACCGTTGATTTCGGCGCGACGGTCGTTGCGACGGATGCGCTTTTTTGCCTGCGGCGTGTTCGCCATGCTCGATGTAACCCTAGCTAAAATGACAAAACAGCGGGAGAATCCACTCCCGCCGGGAGGCCGCGCCAATACACAGCGCCGCCAACATGGTCAACCATGGAACTGACGAGCCGGGGCTACTTCTGGCATTTCGGGCAGTAGAAGGTCGAACGACCGCCGTCCGCCCGGCGCGCGACCGTCGCTCCGCAAGAACAGCTTTCGCCTTCGCGGCCATAGACGCGCCATTGCTTCGCGAAATAGCCGAGCTCGCCATCGGGTCGGGCATAGTCGCGCAAGGTAGAGCCACCGGCCTCGATCGCCGCAACCAGCACTTCACGGATCGACTCGACGAGGCGGTCGAGCCGCTTGCCCGCAATCCTTCCCGCCGGCGTCGTCGGCGCGATGCCGGTCATGTGGAGCGCCTCGCACACATATATATTGCCGAGACCAGCGACGATCCGCTGATCCAACAGCATCGCCTTGATGGGCGCGACGCGGCCATCTAGCGCCTTGGCCAGATAGGCACCGGTCAGTTCGGGACCGAGCGGCTCCGGCCCCAAAACCTTGAAAGCCGGGAAGTCGGCGAGGTCCGCCTTGCGCACCAGATCGATCGATCCGAATCGCCGCGGATCGCAGAGCGCCAGCACGCGCCCCTCGTCGGTTTCGAGAACCAGATGATCATGTCGGCCGATCTCCGACGGATCGATCCGCCACCGGCCTGACATGCCGAGATGAAAGATCATGACATCGTCGCGATCGGTCTCCAGCAATCCGTATTTGGCGCGCCGCCCGAAGCCGATGATCGTCGCTCCCGTCATGCGTTGGCGCAGGTCGGCCGGGAACGGTCGGCGCAGATCGGCACGCCGCGTCTCGACACGGGTCAGGCGGTGGCCTTCCAGCGGAGGCCGCAGGCCGCGGACAGTGGTTTCAACCTCGGGAAGCTCAGGCATGAGGCGGACCTAGACGACAGCGCATCGCCGTGAAAGCCGCGATCTCGCGCAGCCATGCCGGGAAGCATCGCTATCAAGCTTTCGCGGGAATGACAAAATACCGATACATGGTTTGCGAGCGGAGCAACCTGAAGCTAGAGCGTCGTCCATGAGCGACACCGTTTCCTTCGGCTATACCGACGTCTCGCCCGACGAGAAAACCGCGAAAGTCGGCGAGGTCTTCCGCAGCGTGGCGCAGCGTTACGACCTGATGAACGACGCCATGTCGGGCGGAATGCATCGGCTTTGGAAGGACCGCTTCGTACGCCGGGTGAAGCCGCGCGCAGGCGAGGCGATCCTCGACATGGCAGGCGGCACCGGCGACATCGCTTTCCGGCTGGCGCGCTCCGGGGCGCAGGTCACCGTCTCCGACATAAACGGCGCGATGCTGGCTGTAGGGCAGGAGCGCGCGCAGAAGCGCGGCATCGACGGGCTTGCCTGGTCCGAGCAGAACGCCGAGACGCTCAGCTTCGCCAATAGCAGCTTCGACGCTTATACGATCGCCTTCGGGATCCGCAACGTCACCCGCCGTGCCCAGGCGCTGGCCGAGGCACACCGCGTGCTGAAGCGTGGCGGGCGCTTCTTCTGCCTCGAATTCTCGACGACGCTGTGGCCGGGCTTCAAGGAAGCCTATGATGCCTATTCGCATCGGCTGGTCCCGAAGCTGGGCAAGCTGCTCGCCGGCGACGAGGAGAGCTATCGTTACCTCGTCGAGTCGATCCGCCGTTTCCCGACGATGGATGCGTTTCGCGCCGAGATCGAGGCGGCTGGCTTCGTGCAGACCAGGGTCGAGCCCATGCTCGGCGGCCTCGTCGCCATTCACAGCGGTTGGAAGATTTGACCACAAGCGTCACCCATATCTGGCGGTTGCTCCGCTGGGGCCGCACGCTCGCGCGCCATGGAGCGTTGCGCGGAATCGAGCGCGACCCGCTCACCCCCACGCCGGTACGCCGCCTGGTGCGGCTGGCGCGGTTCGGCGCCCGCATCCCCAAGCAGCCCGCTTATGCCGAAGCCTTCGAGGCGTTGGGCCCGGCGGCGATCAAGCTCGGCCAGGCATTGGCGACACGGCCTGACCTGGTCGGCGAACAGGCCGCCGCCGAGCTGTTCCGGCTGCAGGACGCACTTCCACCGGCGCCCTTCCCCGCCATTCGTGCCGCGATCGAGCAGAGCCTCGGCAAGCCGATCGAAGCGATGTTCTCCGCGTTCGACGAGGTCGCCGTCGGTGCTGCGTCGATCGCGCAGGTCCATCGGGCGGTGACGACCGAGGGCCGTATCGTCGCGGTCAAGGTGCTGCGACCGGGGATCGAGGAAGAATTCGCCCGCGCGCTCGAGACCTATGAATGGGCAGCCGCCCATGCCGAGTTGATGGGTGGCGAGGTCACCCGGCTGCGCCCCCGCCTCGTGATCGCGACCTTCCGGCAGTGGACAGCCCGCGAACTGGACCTGCGGCGCGAAGCGGCGTCGGCTTCCGAGCTTGCCGAGAATATGGCGGCCGTACCCGGCTTCATTGCCCCTGCGATCGACTGGAATCGCACCGCCCGCCGGGTGATGACGATGGAGTGGATCGACGGGGTCAAATTTGCCGATCGCACCGCACTGATCGAGGCTGGGCATGACGGCAAGGCGCTGGCGAAGCTGCTCGTCCAGGCTTTTCTGCGCCAGGCCATCGCCGACGGCTTTTTCCACGCCGATCTTCACCAGGGCAACTTATTTGCGCTGTCCGATGGTCGGATTGCAGCCATCGACTTCGGCATCATGGGGCGGATCGATCGGCGCGCGCGGGTCTGGTTGGCCGAAATCCTGCACGGGCTGATCACCGGCAATTACCGGCGCGTGGCGGAGATCCATTTCGAAGCCGGCTATGTGCCGCCGCACCATAATGTCGGAGAGTTCACCACGGCGCTCCGCGCGGTCGGCGAGCCCATCCGCGGGCTGGCCGTGAAGGATATATCGATCGGCCAGATGCTCGATGGCCTGTTCGGCATCACCCGCGACTTCGACATGCAGACGCAGCCGCACCTGCTGCTGCTGCAGAAGACGATGGTAATGGTCGAGGGCGTCGCGACAACGCTCGATCCCGATCTCAACATGTGGGAGACGGCCGGCCCCTTCGTGAAGGAATGGCTTCGCTCCGAACTCGGCCCCGAAGCCTGGCTCGCCGACCGGATCGCCGGCGACCTGCGCACCTTCGCCAGCCTCCCCGAGCTGATCCGTCGCATCGAGGCGCAATACCCCGCCCCCGGGGCCGCACCGCCGCCGCCGCCGCTGCGCGAGGTGCAGGTGATCCGCATCGCGAGCGGCTGGCGCTATACGGCAGTGGCCCTTCTCGCGGCGGCGGCTGGCGTCGGCGCGGCGCTGCTCCTACACTGACGCCCATGATCGCCCCACGCATCCTGCTGATCATCGGCGGTGGTATCGCAGCCTACAAGGCGTGCGAGCTGGTGCGGCTGATCCGCAAGGGCGGCGGCAGCGTGCGCTGTGTGCTGACCGAAGGCGCGCAGCATTTCGTGACGCCGATGACACTGGCGGCCCTCAGTGAGCAGGAGGTCCACACCAGCCTGTGGGATCTCAAGAACGAAACCGAGATGGGTCATATCCAGCTTAGCCGGGAGGCCGATCTCGTGGTGGTCTGCCCCGCCACCGCCGATCTCATGGCGAAGATGACGGCGGGCATAGCCGACGACCTCGCGACGACGCTGTTGCTCGCCACCGACAAGCCGGTGCTGGCCGTGCCTGCCATGAACGTGCGGATGTGGCTCCATGCCGCGACCCAGCGCAACGTGGCGCGGTTGCGCGGCGATGGCGTGACCGTGCTCGATCCCGACGATGGCGCGATGGCCTGCGGCGAGTATGGGCCAGGCCGCCTGCCCGAGCCGCCATTCGTCTGGGATGCCATTCTCAAGCTGCTCGAAGACCGACGCGCCCGGCCCGGGCCCGGCATCAAGGGCGGCGCTCTCGCGGGCCGGCATGTGCTGGTGACGGCCGGGCCGACCCATGAGCCGATCGATCCGGTGCGCTACATCGCCAACCGCTCGTCCGGGAAGCAGGGCTACGCGATCGCCGCTGCTCTCGCCGAGCTGGGAGCTCGGGTAACGCTGGTCTCAGGCCCGGTGAGCCTGCCAACGCCGCAAGCGGTACATCGCGTCGATGTCGAAACCGCACGGGAAATGGCCGCTGCCGTCGAGGCCGCGTTACCGGCAGATGCCGCCGTGATGGTGGCAGCGGTGGCCGACTGGCGCGCCGAAAGCGCATCGGGCCAGAAGATCAAGAAGGGCGTCTCCGGGTCGACTCCTGCGCTCACGCTCACAGAGAATCCCGACATCCTGGCGGGGCTGGCCCGCAGCGAGCGCCGCCCTCGCCTGCTGATCGGGTTCGCCGCGGAAACCGAGAAGGTCGTGGACCATGCCGTCGCCAAGCGCCTGCGCAAGGACGCCGATTGGATCGTTGCAAACGATGTGTCCGGTGACGTCATGGGCGGTGACAGCAACAGCATCCATATAGTCACGCGCGACGGAGTCGAAAGCTGGGATATGCTTCCCAAGGCCGATGTCGCGCGCCGCCTCGCCGCAAGGATTGCCGATGAGTTCGCCTGAGATTGGGATTCGACTGAAGCGCCTCGACCACGGCGCGGGCCTGCCGCTACCCGTCTATGCCACCGCCCATGCCGCCGGCCTGGACGTGGTGGCGGCCGAGGATGTGACGCTCGCCCCCGGTGCACGGCATGCAGTTGCGACAGGCTTCGCCATCGCGATCCCCGAAGGCTTTGAAGTTCAGGTCCGCCCGCGCTCGGGCCTCGCGCTCAAGCACGGCATCACCTGCCTCAACACGCCTGGCACGATCGATGCCGACTATCGCGGCGAGGTGAAGGTGATTCTCGCCAATCTCGGCGGCGAGCCATTCGACGTGAAGCGTGGCGAGCGGATCGCCCAGCTTGTGCCGGCGGCGGTCCAGCGCGCGGCCTTTGCCGAAGTCGCCGAACTCGACGAGACGGTTCGCGGTGCCGGCGGCTTCGGATCGACCGGACGCTGACCCTTCGTCGCTCATACGGTAAGGTGCCGTCATGTCCCTGACCGACCCCCAACTCGATCGCTATGCGCGCCACATCATCCTGAAGGAGATCGGCGGCGCTGGACAGCAGGCGCTGCTGGCGTCGACGGTCGTGGTTATCGGCGCCGGCGGGATCGGGTCGCCGGCCATCCAGTATCTCGCCGCAGCCGGGGTCGGACGCCTGCGGGTGATCGATGACGATGTCGTCGACCTCTCCAACCTCCAGCGCCAGACGCTGTTCGGCACCGCCGATATCGGCCGGCCGAAGGCGTCTGTCGCCGTCGAGCGCGTCGCAGCGACGAACCCCGATGTGGCAGTGGAGCCGATAACGGTGCGCATCGACGCCAGCACCGCCGATGGGCTGCTCGCTGGTGCCGACCTGATCCTCGACGGATGCGATAATTTCGATACCCGGCTCGCGATATCCGATGCGGCAACGCGGCTGCGCATTCCGCTGATATCGTCGGCAGTCGGCCAGTTCGACGGACAGCTGGGGGTATGGCGCGGTTGGGAGGGCGGCAAGCCTTGCTATCGCTGCCTGGTCGGCGACGAGCCGGGGCGGCCTGATGTCAGCTGCGCCGATCAGGGCGTGCTCGGGGCGCTGACCGGCGTGATGGGCAGCCTGGGCGCGATGGAGGCGATCCGCGCGCTCACCGGTTTTGGCGACGATCCGGCCGGACGGCTATTGCTGGTCGATGCGCTCGCCTTTCGCTTCCGCACCGTCATCGTGCCCAAGGACCCGGCATGCCGATGCGCGGCCTGACGATCCTGGTCGCCGCTGCCGACGCGGAACGGTTCCATGCCGCGCTGACCTATGCCGCAGCGGGCGCGGCAAGCGGCAGTGCGGTTCGGCTCCATCTGCACGAAGGCGCCGTCGGGCTGCTGCGCCCGCCGCTCACGGCAGCGGCAGACCCGGCGCGTGCCGCCGCAGGGCTGCCGACACTGCCGCAGATCCTGGACGAAGCGCTCGATCAGGGGGTGGCGATCACCGTCTGCCAGAGCGGCCTTGCGCTCGCCGGGTTGAGTCTCTCGCAGCTCGATCCCCGCGTCGAAGCGCAGGGCGCCGTCGGCATGCTAGCAGCACTGGGCGACGACCGGCTGATCACCTTCTAGAGTCGCACAAGGCGGGCTATGCGAAGCGGTCCGGTGCGTAGCGGACCGGATCGATATGCCGGACCGGCTGCGGCAGCGGACGGCTCGACAGCAGCGCCGCCCCTATCATCGCCGCCGCCGGGGCGGTCTGGATGCCGAATCCGCCCTGCCCCGCGAACCAGAAAAATTCCGGCGCATGCGCGTCATAACCGTAGACCGGGAGCCGGTCGGGCGCGAAGCTGCGCAAGCCTGCCCAGGCACGCTCGCGCCGCACGATGCGCCAGTCGACGACCTGCTCGAGCCGATCGATCGCGATCGCGATGTCCAGTTCCTCCGGCGCTGCGTCACAGGCGGCGGTCGGCGTCTCGTCATGCGGGGAGAGCCAGATGCGGCCGCCGGCCTCTGGCTTGAAGTAGAATGTTTCGGCGACATCCATCACCAGCGGCATCGCCGGGGATGCGGGGGGATCGACCTGCAGCTGGATCACGGTACGGCGATGCGGGGTTATCGGGATTGGCGCCGCACCCGCGAGCGCAGCGATCTCACCCGCCCACGCGCCTGCCGCATTGACGACCAGCGGCGCCACCACGGCGCCGGCGTCGGTTTCGATCCGCCAGGCATGATTATCGCGGATGACCGCCCTCACTCGAGCGTCGGCGAGCAGGACCGCTCCGGCGCGTTTGGCGCGACCCAGATAATGGGCATGGAGCCCGGCTACATCGATGTCGCGGCAGCTCGGCTCGGCCAGCCCGCCACCATCGCTGGAGCGCAGCCCCGGTATCAGCGCCGCCACCTCCTTGGCATCGAGCCGCTCGAACCGGACGACCTTACCATAGTCGCGCAGCAGCGCCGCCAGCGCCGCTTCTCCGCCACGGCCCACGAGATGGACTGCGCCGCGATCATGGAGAAAACCGTTGCCGTCGAGATAGGCATGGGACGCGGTGGTCAGCGGCTGGACAGCCGGCCCGCCATAGCTTTCGGACCAGAATGCCGCCGAGCGGCCCGTGCTGTGATAGCCGGGCTGCGCCTCGGCTTCGATCAGGATCACCCGCGCCGCATTGCCGATCTCGGCGGCCAGGCTCGCGCCTGCCATGCCGGCGCCGATGATCGCGATATCAGCGGGAATGTTCGCTGCTTCCATGCAACGCGTTTAGGTTTTGGTAAGGCGCGGCGTCTAGCCTCCTTAACCATGACCGTTCAACTTCCCGATATCTTCGGCATTCTGCTGGCCGTCCTGCTGCTGATGGCGGCGTGGAGCGACATCAGGACGCGCACCATCTCCAACGAGCTGAATGCGACGATCGCGCTGATGGCGATTGCCTTCTGGTGGGTGGCAGGCGAGGCGCTGTGGCCCGATGTCGCGATCCGGATCGGCGTGGCTATCGGCTTGTTCGCGCTATGCGCGCTGCTGTTCATGCTCAGGATGATGGGCGGCGGCGATGTGAAGATGATCGCCGCGCTGGCCCTGTGGCTGCCGCTCAATGCGCTGATGGTGATGCTGACTGTCATGGCGCTCGCGGGCGGAGTCATCACCCTGGCCCTGCTCATCCGCCAACGCTGGCGCCCAAACCTCCCGCGCCCCGAGATTCCCTATGGCGTCGCCATCGCAATTGGCGGGCTGTGGGTCATCGCGAACGGCTTGTTAACCATATCCGGGGCATAGCCGCACGACAGGTCCGGATCGGACCTCATATTTTAACGCCCCTGTTGGGCGAAGATTGGGTCTGAACCGATGGATGCCAGGAAGTTGCTTCTGTTGATCATGGCGCTGGTGATGGCGGGGATTTCAGCCGTCGTCGTGCGCGGAATGTTCGGAGGCAAGAGCGAGGCGGAAGCTGCGCCGATGATGGCCGCCCCGCAGCCGACCGGGCCGGAGGTCGCGGTAGCGGTCCGACCGCTCCCCGTCGGCACGATCATCGGCCCGGAAAGCTTCCGCTACCAGCGCTGGCCCGCCGAACTCGTCAACAAAACCTATTATATCAAGGGCGAGAGCGACCTCGCCTCGCTGAACGGCTCGGTGGTGCGCTATGCCGTCACCGCCGGTGCGCCGGTCACCCAGGGTGCGCTGGTCAAGCCCGGCGATCGCGGCTTCCTGGCCGCGGCGCTTGGGCCGGGCATGCGCGCCGTCACCATCTCGGTTTCAGCACAGTCGGGCGTGGCGGGTTTCGTCTTCCCTGGCGACCGCGTCGATCTGATGCTCACCCAGGAAGTGCCGGGCGGCGGCGAAGGCCCGCCGCTCAAGGCGGCCGAAACCATTATCCGCAATATCCGAGTGCTCGCCGCCGACCAGCGTACCGACAAGACGGTCGACGAACAGGGCAAGACCATCGTCGCCAACACCTCCAGCGTCACGCTCGAAGCGACGCCCAAGATCGCCGAAAAGATCGCGGTGGCGCAGACCATCGGCCAGCTTTCGCTGTCGCTCCGCTCGATCGCCGACGACAAGGCCGAGCTCGAGGAGCGGATCGCCAGCGGCGAGGTAAAGCTGCCCGCCGACGCCGATCCCAAGGCGGAGCGCCAGATGCTGCTCGAAATCGCCTCGCGGCCGATCGACACCGATACCACCTACACGGTTGGCGCCGACGTATCGCGCTACCAGCGCTCGAGCGTGCCCGCCAAGCCCAGCGGGAGCGCCTCGAGCACCCCCGTTGCCAACGCTGCCGCTCCGGCCGGTCCCGTCGTTCGCGTGGCTCGCGGTAACAATGTCACCGCCAGCACGGTGGGAGCCAAGTGAAGATGCGCAGGCTTATCCAGCAGACGTTCGGCGCCGCTTTGATGGGTGCGGTCGCGCTGGCGCCGATCGCGACCGCAACAGCCGCCGTCTCAAGCGGCAGCAGCGGCGTCCGCACCGCGACGATCGGCAAGCCGGCGGAGACGACGACGCTGTCGATCGGGTCGGGCCAGATGGTCGCTCTTCCCAGTGCGATGAGCGACCTGTTCGTGGCGGACGACAAGATCGCCGATGTCCAGGTGCGCTCGTCGACCCAGCTCTACATCTTCGGCAAGGGGCCGGGCGAGACTGCGGTCTACGCCACCGACAAGACCGGCAAGGTGATCTGGTCGTCGATCGTCCGGGTTGGCAGCAACATCACCAGCGTCGACACGATGCTCAAACTTGCGATGCCCGAGGCGGCGATCACCGCGACTACGATGAACGGCATCGTCCTGCTGACCGGCGCGGTCGCCGCTCCTAGCGATATCGAGGAAGCGCAGAAGCTGGTCGAGCAGTTCGTCGGCAAGGATATACAGGTAGTGAACCGGCTGAAGTCGGCGGTGCCACTGCAGGTCAGTCTGCACGTCAAGATCGCCGAAGTCAGCCGCGAGTTCGCCAAGACGATCGGCGTCAACCTGCTCAACCGTGACACGACCGGCGGCTTTCTGTTCGGCGTTGCTCAAGGCCGCAACTTCGGCACCATCGGCAACGCAGACCTGTCTTCCTTTCCCAAGGTCGATGCATCGTCGGTATACGGATTGCCCACTGGGTCGGTGTCGTTGCCGTTCAATCCGGCAACAGGCCAGTTCATCACCGGCCCCGGCACCGCCTACGACCTGAAGACTCTCGGCAGGGGCGTTGGAACTTCGCTCGGTCTCGCGGGGAAATTCCTCGGCATGGACCTGGCCGCTGCCATCGACCTTGCCGAGTCGGACGGCCTCGTCTCCACCCTGGCACAGCCGAACCTCACTGCCATTTCAGGAGAGACTGCCAGCTTCCTGGCTGGCGGCGAAATCCCTATCCCGATCTCGCAAGGGCTCGGCGCAGTCTCGGTGGAGTTCAAGCAATATGGCGTCAGCCTCTCGTTCACGCCGACAGTACTTGCCGATGGACGCATCTCGATCCGCGTCCGGCCGGAAGTGTCGCAGCTAACCGACGCCGGCTCGGTAAAGCTCAACGGGTTCACAATTCCCGGCATCACCACAAGGCGTGCGGAGACGACCGTCGAGCTGGGTTCGGGCCAAGCCTTCATGATCGGCGGGCTGATGTCGAACGGACAGAACAGCACCGTCGATAAGGCGCCGTTCCTCGGCGACCTACCTGTGCTCGGCGCCTTATTTCGTTCGAACGGGTTCAAGCGCAACGAAACAGAACTCATGATCGTGGTGACCCCTTATCTGGTGAAGCCGGTTTCACCCAATAACATCGTGTTGCCGACCGCCGGTCTGCGCGGGGCGACGGATGGCGAGAGGATCATCGCCGGCCAGACCTTCACGGGTAAATCTGGCGAGAAGAGTCCGATTCCTCGTCCGGCCCCACCGCAGACGATCCCGTCGACCGACCGTGTTTCAAAGACCGATCACCCGTCCAAAACGAAGTCCGCGTCCGTGCCCGACGCCGGCTTCTCGCTGAATTGATGAGAGGTTGATCATGAGCTTCCGGACGCCTTCTCTCCCGCTCGCGATGCTGATCGCCGCCCTGGCCGGCACAGCGGTCAATGCGGGCCGCTTCAACCGCGGGGTCGAGTCGGTCCACCAGCCGCTGGTCCAGCGCAGCGACTATGTGATGGATGTATCCGGCAACGGGCTCGACCCAGCTGAAGCTTCGCGCGTCGCGCAATGGTTAGACGCGATCAGGGTCGGCTATGGCGATCGCATCAGCGTTGACACGAGCGTCGGCACGGCGGCATCGAACAACGATATCGCCGCCATTGCAGGTCGCTACGGCCTGTTCGTCAGCGATGTCGCGCCGGCGACCGAGGGCGCGATCCCGCCAGGCCATGTCCGCATCGTCGTCAGCCGGTCGACCGCCAGCGTCCCCGATTGCCCCGATTACAGCCAGCCATCGCAGCCCAATTTCACCGCGGCCTCGTCATCCAACTATGGCTGCGCGATGAACTCCACCTTGGCGGCGATGGTTGCCAACCCAGAGGATCTGGTGCGTGGCCAGGAAGCCCGCGGGTCGAGCGCCGAGACCGCCGCCAAGGCGATCCGGGTGTGGCGCAACGCCGATCCCAGCGCCACCAAGGGGCTCAAGATCGAATCGGTGAAGGGCGGCAACTGATGAACGCACCGTTCAACGCTCATCCCAAGCAGCAGACGCGCAACCCCTTCGCCGCCTATGTCTGTGACGATATCAGTTCGGAGCTGCTCAAGCCGCTCATCTTCGAACTCGGCTGGGCGCCCGAATCCGTCTGCAAGGGCGGCCTGCGGACAGCGATCCAGTCGCTGTCGGTATCGGCAAGCCCCACCATATTGTTCGTCGATCTCGCCGACTCGGTCGATCCGCTGAGCGACGTCAACGCACTTGCAGAGGTGTGCGAGCCGGGCACGATCGTGATCGCGGCGGGCGCCACCAACGATGTCCGACTGTACCGCGAACTGCTCAACAGCGGCATCCAGGATTACCTGCTCAAGCCCTTCACCGCCGACCAGATCCGCGACTCGCTCGCCCAGGCGCAGATGATGCTGATGGGACCGCGCCATGGCATGGCAGCCGAGGAAAAGATCCACCTGATGACGGCCGTCATCGGTGTCCGCGGCGGCGTCGGCGCTTCCACAGTCGCGACCTCGATCGCCTGGCTGATGGGCGAGAATGGCGACCGCGGCACGGCGCTGCTGGACCTCGACGTGCATTTCGGAACCGGTGCGCTGTCGCTCGACCTGGAGCCCGGCCGCGGCCTTACCGACGCGATCGACAATCCAACCCGCATCGACGGGCTGTTCCTCGAACGCGCCTTGGTGAAGGCGAACGACAAGCTGTCGGTGCTGTCGTCCGAGGCCCCGATCAACAATCCGATCATCACCGACGGCGGCGCCTATTTCCAGCTGCAGGAGGAGATGAAGGGCGCGTTCGAGTGTACCGTTGTCGACGTACCCCGCGGCATGATGGTGCAGCACCCCCATCTGTTCCACGACGTGCAGTCGGTGGTGCTGGTGGTGGATCTGACCCTCGCCGCGACCCGCGACACGATCCGTATACTCGCTTGGCTGAAGAACAACGCTCCGCAGGCCGGCGTGCTGGTGGTGGCCAACCGCGTCCACCCGAGCCTGACTGAAATCAGCCGCAAGGATTTCGAGAATTCGATCGAGCGCCAGATCGATTTCGTGCTGCCGTTCGACCACAAACAGGCGGTCAATGCCGCCAAACTCGGCAAGCCGCTCGCCGAAGCGGCCAAGACCGCCAAGATCGGCCAGGCCCTTGCGCAGGTCTCGCAAAAGCTGCTGGAACTGGTGAACGACGATTTTACGGCGGATGGCAAGAAGGCGAAGCCGTCATTGCTGGATGAGCTCGCTGCCATCTTCCAACCCAAGTCCAAGATAGCCAAGAAATGATCGGGCGGGCGATCGCGATCCCATGATCACGGCGCTGTTCATGATGGTCATGGCGGTGGTCATGACCATGTTCTTCTTCGTGGTCGCGCGGCCGCCGGCGCAGCGTTCGCTGGTTCGGCGGCTATCGGGCGTTCGCGGCCGCTATAACGTCAGCGGCGAACCCGTCGTCAACGAGCAGGTTCGCAGATTGCTCGCCAGCCGCGCAGCGACGGTGCGCAAGGAAAAGACTCTTTTCGACCGCTTCCTGCCCGATCCGCTCGATATCCAGCGCAAGATACAGGCTGCCGGCAAGAAGTGGACGGTGAAGCAATATTTCATTGGCAGCGCGATAACCGGCCTGGTCCCCTTCCTGGGTCTCGGCATTGCGGGCCTGCCGGTGTGGATGGCGTTGATCGCCGGGACCGGCGCGGGATTGGCATTACCCAAATTCTGGCTGAACATGCTTGGCAAGCGCCGCCTTGCCCAATTCGTCGCCCGTTTCCCCGACGCGATCGAGCTGCTGGTACGCGGCCTGCGCGCCGGCCTGCCGATCGCAGAGACGATGGGCGCCGTCGCGACCGAGATCGAAGGACCGGTGGGCAGCGAATTCCAGGCCGTCAGCGATCGCATGAAGATCGGCCGCACCCTCGAGGCGGCGCTGCAGGAGACCGCCGACCGGCTAGGTACGTCGGAATTCCAGTTTTTCGTGATCACCCTTGCGATCCAGCGCGAAACCGGCGGCAATCTGGCCGAAACGCTGTCGAATCTGTCGGAAGTGCTGCGCAAGCGCATGCAGATGAAACTCAAGATCGCTGCCATGTCATCGGAATCCAAGGCGTCCGCCTATATCATCGGCGTGCTGCCGTTCATGGTCTTCGGCCTGATCAGCTTCATCAGCCCCAACTATATGGGCGCCTTCTTCCATGACCAGCGGCTGATAATCGCCGGGATGGGCGGAATGGTATGGATGTCGATCGGCGCATACATCATGCGCCAGATGATCAATTTCGAGATCTGAGGCGGCGATGGACCACGCAGTCACCCCGCATTTCTTCAGCACGCTGATTTCAATCGGAATCGCGTTGACCACCGCTATCATCATCCTGGTCGTCGGCCATAGCCTGGTGAAGTCGGTCGCGCGCGATCCGATGTCGCGCCGGGTACGCGCGCTCAACGATCGCCGCGAGCAGCTCAAGGCCGGCGTCGCCGCCTCCAAGACGCGCCGCCGCGCCAACATGGAGAAGAAGGCCAGCGTCTCGATCAACCGAATGAAATCGGTCCTTGGCAGCATGAAGATGCTCCAGGATTCGCAGCTCAAGACGGCGTCGCTCAATCTGTCTCGGGCCGGCATCCGCACCAAGGATGCCGCGATCACGGTGATCTTCTTCCGCCTGGTCGCGCCGATCCTGATCGGCGGCACCGCCGCGATCGGCGTTTACCTGCTCAACTGGTTCCCTGACGCGAGCGCGCTCAAGAAATACATGATCGTCGCCGGCGCGCTCATCGCCAGCTACAAGGCACCCGACATCTATGTGAAGAACCTGGTCACCAAGCGCCAGCATGCGATCCGCAAGGCTCTGCCCGATGCGCTCGATCTGCTGGTGATCTGCGCCGAGGCCGGCCTGTCGGTCGATCTCGCCTTCAATCGCGTCGCGCGCGAGCTGGCCAAGGCCTACCCCGAACTCGGCGACGAGTTCGCGTTGACCGCAATCGAACTCGGCTTCCTGACCGACCGCCGCCAGGCCTTCGAGAATCTCGCCCAGCGCGTCAATCTCGACTCGATCCGAGGCGTCGTCACCACGCTGATCCAGACCGAGAAGTACGGCACGCCGCTCGCTGCGGCACTCCGTGTGCTCTCCGCCGAATTCCGCCACGAACGCATGATGCGCGCCGAGGAAAAGGCCGCGCGGCTGCCGGCGATCATGACGGTGCCGCTGATCCTGTTCATCCTCCCGGTGCTGTTCATCGTGATCCTCGGCCCCGCGGCCTGCTCGATCAAGGACAACGTGATGAGCTAAGGGCCGGAACGTACTTCCAGCGGAACGGTTTAGCCTCGCATCAGATTGGGAGGCTTTCATGCCGGCTTTTACCACCAACCAATGGGCTATCCTCGGCCTCGTGCTGATCCTGGGCTGGTTCCTGGGGCTGCTGACGATGGCGGGCAGGCGCAAATGGCGGCGGGCGTTCGAACAGGAGCACGTCGAACGGATCGCTGCGGACGCGGAGGTCGATCGACTCCGCACGAGGCTGAGTGCGCTGGAAGGCGAACGCGACCGACGAATCGCGCTAGAGCAGGAGCGCGACGACCATATTGCGCGCGCCACCGCCAGCAACGAGCGCATCGTCGAACTCGAAAAGCATCGCCCGTCCGTTCGTGACGGCGCGGCCGGCGACGGCGGCGTTGCGGCCGCCAGCCGGCGCGACGATCTCGCGCGCATCTTCGGCGTCGGGCGAAGCGGCGAGGCCAAGCTCAATGAACTCGGCATCCACCGCTATGCCGATATCATTACCCTGTCGCTATCCGACGAGGCGGCGCTCGAACAGCGAATGGGCCTGGCGCCAGGCACCATCGCCGACGAACGCTGGCGGGACCAGGCCGAGATGCTCCGCAAGGGCAAGTTCGACGAACATGCCAGGATGTTCGCGTAACTGGGAGCCGGGCGGCCTGTCCGCCGCCCGGCCGTTCCCCGGAGTGCATCACCTGAGCAACACAGGCCGCTGCCGATATGTGCTCCAGCGCCAGATCCACTCGACCGGCCCGTAGCGGAACGCCTTGAACCAGAGGGTCGCGAACAGCGCCTCGATCGCCAGGATGGCAGGCGCGACGAGCCACAGCTGCGGCCAGGACAGGCGGTTCCACAGGCCGAGGCCGAAGCCCGAGAAGATCAACGCAGCTATCAGGCTTTGGCCCAGATAGAGGGTGAGCGCCATCCGCCCCATCGTCGCGAAAGACCCCATCATGCGAGGCGCAACGCCTCCGCGCCAGAGCAGCAGGAACAGGCCGACATGACCGAGAGTCATCGCCAACCGCCCAGGCTGGTCGATCAGCGCGCTGAGCAGGGTCGGCCCGCCGTCGTGGCTCCAGACCAGCACGACGTGGATCAGCCGCAAGATCAAGCCCAGGCCATAGCCGAAAGAGGCCAATCGCACCGGCAGGCGACGATCGACAGCGGGTCCGAACAGACCCTCCCGATACAGGCCCATGCCTATCAGCATGAAGGCGGCTGCGTCGCCCACCCAGCGAAAGGTCAGCGCATTCATCGTCCAGTTCCAGCTGACATAACGCATATAGTCGAACGTCTGCCAGTAGCCGCCGAGCCGCGCCGCACCTTCGTGTGCCAGCATGGCTGGAGAGTAGATCGTTGCAAGCGGCGATATCCCGCGCGCCTCATAAGCCGCCCACGCCGAAATCAGCATCAGGATGGCCCCGGCGGCAGCGAATAGCTGTGCAGGCGTGAGCCGGTGCAGGATCAACACGACGGTACCGGCGAGCGCATAGATGACGAGGATATCGCCCGGCCATAGCAGCAGCGTACTGTCGACTATCCCGAACAGCAGTAGCAGCACGAGCCGGCGCAGATAGAGGCGCGAGCGATCGGCGCTCGGATCATCGCCGACAAAGATCAGCAGCCCGAGCCCGAACAACATGGAGAACAGCCCGCGCATCGTGCCGGTGATGAACAGTTGGGCGATCGCCCACACCTGCCAGTCGGCATCGCCGAGCGTCGGCACGGTGAGCGGCCGGTCCATCGCGATCGGGCCGCCCATGTCGAAGATGTTGACCAGCAATATGCCGCACAGGGCGATCCCGCGCAGGGCGTCGATCGAGGCGATGCGCGCCGCGGGATCGACGGGCTGCGGGACGGTCATGGCGCGGCGCCTTCTATCGTCATCCCAGCGAAGGCTGGGATCCATGTCTGCCGTCTCGCGCGATGAAGTCGATCCATCGCCCAGCCTGTAGAGACATGGATGCCAGCCTTCGCTGGCATGACCAAGAAATCAGGTACGTCAGCCCCTCGCCTTCAGCGCCGCCTGCGCCGCCGCCAACCGGGCGATCGGCACGCGATAGGGCGAGGCCGAGACGTAATCGAGGCCGGTCGCCTCGCAGAAGGCGATCGAGGCCGGATCGCCGCCATGCTCGCCGCAGATGCCCAGCTTGATGCCCGGCCGCGTCTTGCGCCCACGCTCGGCCGCCATCTCGATCAGTTCGCCGACGCCTTCGATATCGAGGCTGACGAAGGGGTCCTTGGCGTAAATGCCCTTGTCGACATAGGTCGTCAGGAACCGGCCGGCGTCGTCACGGCTGACGCCCAGCGTGGTCTGGGTCAGGTCGTTGGTGCCGAAGGAGAAGAACTCGCCGACCTCGGCGATCTCACCCGCCTTGAGCGCGGCGCGCGGCAGCTCGATCATCGTGCCGACCAGATATTCGAGGGTGCGCCCCTTCTCGGCGAACACCGCCTTAGCGGCCTTGTCGATCACGATCTTCATCAGCTCGAGTTCGCGGCGGGTTCCGACCAGCGGCACCATCACCTCGGGAATCGGCGCCTTGCCGCTCTTTTCGGCGACGTCGCAGGCCGCCTCGAAGATCGCGCGCGCCTGCATCTCGTAGATTTCGGGATAGGTGACGCCGAGCCGGCAGCCGCGATGGCCCAACATCGGGTTGAACTCGTGCAGCTCGGCCGCGCGGCGGCGGAGCGCCTCGACGCCGATGCCGGTCGCCAGTGCAACCTCGGCAAACTCCTCCTCCTCATGGGGAAGGAACTCGTGCAGCGGCGGATCCAGCAGGCGGATCGTCACCGGCAGGCCTGCCATGATCTCGAATATCTCGGTGAAGTCGGCGCGCTGTTCGGGCAGCAGCTTCTCCAGCGCGACGCGGCGGCCCTTCTCGTCCTCGGCCAGGATCATCTGGCGGACCGCGGTGATCCGCCCAGCATCGAAGAACATATGCTCGGTGCGGCACAGCCCGACGCCTTCGGCCCCGAAGATGCGGGCCGTCTTGCAGTCCAGCGGGGTCTCGGCGTTGGCGCGGACCTTCAGGCGGCGGACCTTGTCGGCCCATTCCATGAGCGTGCCGAAATCGCCGGCCAATTCGGGCTGCACGGTCGGGACCGCGCCGATCATCACTTCGCCGGTCGCACCGTCGATGGTGATGATGTCGCCCTCGCGCACTTCGCGACCGGCGACGCGGAAGATCTTCGCCTTGGCATCGATGGCGAGGTTGCCGACGCCCGAGACGCAGGGGCGGCCCATGCCGCGCGCAACCACCGCCGCGTGGCTGGTCATCCCGCCGCGCGCCGTCAGGATGCCGCGTGCCGCATGCATGCCGTGGATGTCTTCCGGCGAAGTTTCGGTACGCACCAGGATGACATGATCGCCCAGTTCGGCGCGCTCCGCGGCGGTTTCCGCGTCGAACACCACCATGCCGGACGCCGCGCCCGGCGAGGCGGGCAGGCCCTTGGCGATCACGTCGCGATGCGCCTTGGGATCGAGCGTGGGGTGGAGCAGCTGGTCGAGCGCCGACGGATCGACCCGTGCGACGGCTTCCTCCTGGGTGATCAGCCCCTCATTGGCCATGTCGACGGCGATCTTCAGCGCGGCCTTGGCGGTGCGCTTGCCGGCGCGTGTCTGCAGCATCCACAGCTTGCCCTGCTGCACCGTGAACTCGATATCCTGCATGTCGCGGTAATGCGTCTCGAGCAGGTCGAACACCTTGGCGAGCTGGCCATAGACCTCGGGCAGCGCCTCTTCCATCGAGGCGGGCTTGGCACCGGCCTGCTCGCGCGCTTCCTTCGTCAGATATTGCGGCGTGCGGATGCCGGCGACGACGTCCTCGCCCTGCGCATTGATCAGGAACTCGCCATAATAGGCGCGGTCGCCCTTGGCCGGATCGCGGGTGAAAGCGACCCCAGTGGCCGAGGTGTCGCCCATGTTGCCGAACACCATGGCCTGGACATTGACCGCGGTGCCCCATTCGGACGGGATGTCGTTGAGCCGGCGATAGACCTTGGCCCGCTCCGACTGCCACGAACCGAACACGGCGCCGATCGCACCCCACAGCTGTTCGTGGACGTCCTGCGGGAACGGCTTGTCCCACAACTCGATGACGAGCTCCTGGTAGCGCTTGACCAGCGCCTCCCAATCCTCGGCCTGCATTTCGGTATCGAGATAATAGCCCTTGTCCTCCTTGGCGATCTCAAGCGCTTCCTCGAACGCGCTGTGATCAAGCTCCAGGACGACGTCCGAATACATCTGGATAAACCGGCGATAGCTGTCCCACGCGAAGCGGGCGTCGCCGGAATTGTTGGCGAGACCGCGGACCGTCTCGTCGTTGAGACCGAGATTGAGAACCGTGTCCATCATGCCCGGCATCGAGGCGCGCGCGCCCGAGCGGACCGAGACGAGCAGCGGGTCGGCGGCCACCCCGAACTTCTTGTTGGTGATCGCCTCGATATGCGCGATCCCCATCGCGACTTCGTTCTTCAGGCTCTCGGGGAAAGCCTGACCTTCGTCATAATAGAGCTGGCACATCTCGGTCGAGATGGTGAAGCCGGGAGGAACCGGCAGGCCGATCGCCGCCATCTCCGCAAGATTGGCGCCCTTGCCGCCGAGAAGATTCTTGTCGCCCTTGCCCCCATCGGACACGCCACCACCGAAACGATACACAAATTGCGTCGTCATAAGCCGTCACTCTTCCCTATCACGACCCGCCCTTTTGTGGGCGCGGCAATCGAATCAGCCTTCTATTTTCGAGAAGTCGGCAACGTTGTGCACCGCAGCACGGATTTTTTCAAGCAGTGCGAGGCGGGTCGTTCGCTTGACGGGATCGGCATCGTTCACCGTGACCTTGTCAAAGAAGGCATCGATCGGCCCGCGCAGCGTTGCGAGCGCGGACATGGCGGCGGCGAAATCCTCCGCCTGGATGGCGGCGGTCGCATTGCTTTCGGCGGTGTCGAGCGCATCTGCGAGCGCCTGTTCCGCAGCCTCTGGCTCATACCCCCACTCCGTCATGCCAGCGGAGGCTGGCATCTCTTGAGAAGGCGCGGCACCCTCGCCTCTCGAGACCCCAGCTGGGGTGACGGAAGAGGGGGATTCCTTCTTCAGGATATTGGCCGCGCGCTTGTAGCCGGCGAGCAGGTTCGCCCCATCCTCGGTCTCGACGAACGCCTGCAGCGCCTTCACCCGCGCGAGCAGTCGGACAAGATCATCCTCACCACCGAGCGCGAACACCGCATCGATCAGGTCGTGCCGGACACCGGCCTCGCGCTGCTGTACCTTGAGGCGATCCGCTAAAAAGGCGACGTGGTCCGGTGGTGAACTAAATAGTTTCTCGGATAATGCAATGATTGCTCGATACTGCTGACGCAGTTCGGTTCTGAGCCTGACTTCATGTCCAGCAACGAGGTGGGAAGGACCGCCCTCTCCTTCAAAAATGGGATTGCCACTGCGCCAGCCATCAAACCACTGGTCATTGGGGTGCTCTTCGACGACAGACTGGTCGACTGGAACACGATCGATGTCACGGATGAGTTCCGCGTAGTATTGCGTCGGGATAGACCTAAGAGAAACTCTAGTATTGTTCTCAATCAACAGGCGGATTATTCCTAAAGCAGCACGACGTAGCGCGAACGGATCTTTTGAGCCTGTTGGAGCTTGATCTATTGAGAAAAAAGAAATGATCGAATCCAGTTTCTCCGCAAGAGCCAATATCACGGATACAGGAGCAGAAGGTACAGAATCAGCGGGCCCGATTGGCCTATATTGATCACGAATTGCGTCAGCGACAGCGTCGTTGAACGAGCTGTCACTGCGCACATAATATCCGCCCATAATTCCCTGTAGCTCGGGAAACTCGCCGACCATCTGCGAAACCAAATCTGCCTTTGAGAGCAAAGCGGCTCGCCTAACGTCTTCCTTGTCGGCTGGGATGGCGTTCTCTCTCAACCATTCGGCCAGAATTTGAATTCGAGCTACTCGGTGCCAGATCGATCCCAACCGCTCATGGTACACAATTCGCGGCAGCTTCCCGTTCCAGCTATCCAAATCGCTATCGAGATCCTGCTGCCAGAAGAATTTCGCGTCGGACAGCCGCGCTGCCAACACCTTCCCGTTCCCAGCAACGATCCCGACGCCGCCATCTTTCGCGGTGATGTTCGCGGTGCAGATGAAGGCGGGGGCGAGCTTGCCCGCGGCGTCGTTGAGCACGAAATATTTCTGGTTGGTGCGCAGCGTGAGCTGGATCACCTCGCGCGGCACGTCGAGGAAGGCCGGGTCGAAATGGCCGAGCAGCGGCACCGGCCATTCGGTCAGTCCGGCGTTCTCGGCGACCAGTCCTTCGTCGGGCACCACCGTCAGCCCTGCCTCGGCGGCCAGCTCGGCGGTGCGCGCGCGGATGATGTCGCGGCGTTCGGCATGATCGACGATGACATGGCAGGCGCGCAGCTTCGCGACATAATCGTCGGCATTACCGATCGTGATCTGCCCCGGATGGTGAAAGCGATGACCCATGGTCGCTGCACCGCTGACGATGCCGTCGACCTCGATCGCTACCACATCGTCGCCGAGCAGCGCGACGATGCCCTGCAGCGGGCGTACCCAGCGCAGCGCAGCGGTCGATTGCGAGGCGGTGCCCCAGCGCATCGACTTGGGCCAAGGGAAGCCGCGGATGATCGCGGGGATCGCCTCGGCGAGCACGTCCGCGGTGGCGCGGCCGGGCTTCTCGACGACTGCGAACAGGATGCCGTCGCGCTCGACGAGCTGCTCACGTGCGAGGCCGGTCTTGCGAAGGAACCCTTCGAGCGCCTGCGGCGGCGCAGAGGCCTTCGGGCCCTTGATCTCTTCGGACACGGCAGTTGTCTCGAGCGGCAGACCGCGCGCGATCAGCGCGAGGCGGCGCGGCGTGACATAACTTGTCAGGCTGTCGGGCTTCAGCCCGGCTCTCGCGAGCTCTTCGCCGAACAGGCGGGCGAGATCGGCCGATGCCTTCTCCTGCATCCGCGCGGGGATTTCCTCGGAGAGGAGTTCGAGGAGGAAATCAGCCACGATCACGCTTCCCACCCGTTATGCTGCATCCAGGCCGCGCAGGCACCCTTGGCCAGCTCGCGGACGCGGCCGATATAGGCCTGGCGCTCGGCGACCGAGATCACCCCCCGCGCCTGCAGCGTATTGAAGATGTGGCTCGCCTTGATCGCCTGGTCATAGGCCGGCAGCGGCAGCGGCTTTTCGCGGTCGAGCAGCGCGCGGCATTCGTCGGCGGCCTGGGTGAACTGCCGGAACAGCAGATCGGTGTTGGCCGCTTCGAAATTATAGGCGCTGAACTGACGTTCGTTCTCGAGGAAGACGTCGCCATAGCTGACGCCCTCGTCGTTGAAGGCCAGGTCGTAAACCCGATCGACGCCCTGGATATACATTGCCAGCCGTTCGAGCCCATAGGTCAGCTCGCCCGCGACCGGCTTGCAGTCGAAGCCGCCGACCTGTTGGAAATAGGTGAACTGAGTCACCTCCATGCCGTCGCACCACACTTCCCAGCCGAGGCCCCATGCCCCCAGCGTCGGGCTCTCCCAGTCATCCTCGACGAAGCGGATGTCATGCGCGAGCGGGTCGATACCGATGCGCTCCAGGCTGCCGAGATACAGCTCCTGCAGATTGGCGGGGGAAGGCTTCAGGATCACCTGATATTGATAATAATGGCCGAGGCGGTTCGGGTTCTCGCCATAGCGTCCGTCGGTCGGCCGCCGCGATGGCTGGACATAGGCGGCCTTCCACGGCTGCGGTCCAAGGGCCCGCAACGTAGTCGCCGGATGGAAGGTGCCGGCGCCCATTTCCATGTCATAGGGCTGCAGAATGACGCAGCCCTGATCGCTCCAATAATCATGGAGGGTCAGGATCAGGCGCTGGAACGAGAGCGGCTTGGTCGCCAAGGCATGTCCTTCTGGGGCGGTATCGATGTCGCACGCCCTTTGCGGCAGGGGCGGCGGCGGGTCAAGAAAGAGCCCCAACTCCCTTCGCCCGGTGCGCGGATCGTGACGACGCGAGTGCCATTGACCCGGTCCCGCCCCGGCGGCTAAGGGCAAAGACCAAGGCGCTCGTCCGAGCTTGGCCTTTGTAAGCGTTCCTGTCGACAGCACCGTTCCGTTGCCCGCTTTTCCGGCAATTCAGGCGCGTGACGCCGCGCGTTTTCAGCCGCCACAACTCTAAAAAACGTTTCGCTATCGTCACGTCGGGGCCTGCAAACGCTTTGCCTCCAAAAAGGTTCCCTGTAATCTTAGGTTAATAAAACTTTTCCTAGCCGGGGGTTTGTCAACCACGGGGGAAGAACGACATGAGTAATCCGACACGCGCGGCCGACTTCGTTGGAAGCATCGGCATTAATGTTCACATGGCGTATAATGACGGAAAATATGCCGACTACACAAAAGTCATTTCGGATCTGAAATATTTGGGCATAAATACTGTACGGGACCACGCACCGACAGTGTGGTATCAATCAAAAGCCGATAACGCTATGGCAAGCGCGGGCATAAAGTTCGATTTCTCCGCAATAGGAAATCAGTCGCCAGCCCAATTCATTTCTGCGGTTACAACGTTCGCGCAGGCTCATCCCGGCTCGGTGATCGCGCTGGAGGGTCTCAACGAAATCAACAACTGGCCGGTCAGCTACGGGGGCCAGACCGGTACGGCCGGCGCGCTGAGCTATATGACGGCCTTGACCAAGGCACTGGCCGGCAGCGCGACGCTCGCCGGCATCGACACCTATGGCCTGACCGGTGCCAATCTCGTGCAGAACGTCGATTTCGCGAACATGCACGCCTATCCGAAACAGGGTTTCCAGCCGCTTCCCACGCTCCTCAACGCTGTCCGGGACCAGACATCGGCCATGCCGGACAAGCCGATGGTGCTAACCGAGGCCGGCTATTACACCGCGCCGGCCAGCTCGAACTGGGGCGGCGTCGACCAACCTACCCAGGCCAAGATGACGCTTAACCTGCTGATGGATGCCACCAAGCTGGGCGTTTCCCATACCTATCTCTATCAGCTGCTCGATGCCTATCCCGACACTACGAAGTTGAGCGTCGACAAGAATGTCGGCCTGTTCGACATCGCCGGCAATCCGAAGCAGGCGGCCACGGCAATCCACAATCTCACGACGATCCTGGCCGACACCGGCGCCAACGCCTCGACCTTCACGACCCACGCACTGCCCTATACGGTGGCGAACCTGCCGGCCGATGGCGCGGTGCTGGCGATGCAGAAGTCGAACGGCAAGACCGACCTGGTGGCCTGGTCCGAGCCCGACATCTGGGACCAGGTCAATCATCACTCGCTTACCGCGGCCGCCAAGACTCTCACCTTCGACTTCGGCAGCAATCATGTCAGCATCGCCGTGTTCGACCCGCTGAAATCGGCGAGCCCGATCGCCACCTACGCGGACGTTACCTCGGTCAAGGTCAACGTGGTCGATCATCCGGTGATTGTCGAAGTGACCGATATTCCCGACAGCGGAACGACGACTAGTGGCATGACACCACCCGCCCCGGTTCCCGCCCCCACCAGCACCATATTGGCCTCCAACTATTCGGTGGATGCGCCGTCGGCAACGTTGCTGGCCTCGCTCGACGCCAGCGGGGCGTTCGCAGGCTCTGGCACCTTCCTATCGACCAATCTGTCCACGACTTATCCGGATTATCTCGGCGGGGCCGGTCAGGATCAGGTCTATGGCAACGGCATGGCCAACATCATCGTCGGCCGTGACGGCAACGACATCCTCTACGGCGGCGGTGGCGACGACAAATTGTATGGCGGCGCCGGCAACGACGTGATGGACGGTGGCAACGGGCATAACATCCTCTACGGCGGCACCGGCAACGACAAGATCTATGGCGGCCAGGACGGCAGCAAGCTGATCGGCGGCAGCGGAAACGACACGATCATGGGCGGCGCGGGCAACGACCTGATCGTCGGCGGCAAGGACGCCGATGTGATGACCGGCAACGGCGGCGTCGACACCTTCAGCTTCGCTGCGGGCCATTCGGCCGGGCTCTACAGCAACGACTTCGACCGGATCGTCGACTGGCACTCCGACGACCGGCTGAACGTCGGAATCATCGCCACGTCAGGCAATTATCGCGAGTCCACGGCGATCGATCTTACCGACGCCCGCGCCGATGCGAATGCCCTGTTCGCAGCCGGCACGGTCAAGCTGGCAGCGGCGCAGGTCGGATCGGACGTGTTCATCTTCGCCGAGACTGATTCCGCCCATGCCGGCTATGATCTGTCGTTCGAACTCAACAACACCAATCTGTCGACGGTGGGTTACGCCACCTTCGTCTGATGCTGCCGGGCCGGGGGTGCGCTGCGTCCCCGGCCTCGTAATCCGCTCGCACAATCCCTACACCAAGAAGATGACATTCTTCCGCCGCGCACTCGCGTCGTTTCTCGCCCTGCTGCTGGCCAGCCCCGCTGCTGCTGCACCGGCGCTGTGGAAGTTCGGCGATGCGGACACCACCATCTATCTGTTCGGGACGATTCATGCGCTCCCGCCCGGATACAAGTGGCAGGACGCCCGGATCGGCGAGGCGCTCGCAAAAGCTGACACGCTCGTCATCGAAACGGTGATCGACAAGGACCCCCAGGCCATCGCCCGGCTGTTCCCGCCACCGGACCCGAGCCTGCCGCCGATCCTCGACCGTGTGCCGGCGAAAAGCCGCGCCGCCTTCGCCCGCGAGGTCGCCCGATCGGGGTTGAGCCAGGCCGCGCTCGATCGCATGCCGACATGGCAGGCCGCGTTCATGATGATGGGCGCGATGATGCGGCATCTCGGCATCCAGCGCGATGCCGGGGTGGAGAACAACATCGCCCCCGCCTTCGAAGCGCCGCCCGCTGCCGGTGGCGTGCCCCGCAAGATCGAGGGGCTCGAGACGGCGTCCGCCCAACTCGCCCTGTTCGCCAATCTCTCCGAGGCCGATCAGCGTGAATTGCTGGCGAGCATCGTCGACGGGCAGAACGACGCCCGCACCGACTATGCGCGCATGCTCCGGGCCTGGGCCAATGGCGATGAACCGGCGATCGCCAAGGCGTTCGCCGACGACAAGGATCTCACCCCGCATCTGCGCGAGGTGCTGTTGCGGCAGCGCAACGCCAGTTGGACGCAGTGGCTGAAGGAACGGCTCGCCACGCCCGGTACCGTCTTCGTCGCGGTCGGCGCGGGGCACCTTGCCGGGCCGCTCTCGGTGCAGGCGATGCTGACGGCCGACGGCATAAAGGTCGAGCGCATCGTGGATCAGCCCCTTGGGGCTCACCCGACGACGCGCCCCAAGGTCATCGCGACACGTTAAGGAGCAGGAAAAACGGCCGTACCAGGCCCATGGCTCAGGCTGCGGAACCTTCGCCGCAGAGAGCCGTTGCAGGACTGGTTGTGGCGCTGGACTGTCCGAAGGATATCGAGGCGATGGCATCTTACAGATTGCAGTTCAGGAACATCGCCTATGCGGCGCACTATATCGATGCCAAGACCGACGCCGAGGCGCTGGCGATATGCCGCCGGGAACTCAAAGGCCATGACTGGGATCTACGGTGTGGCGAGCGCCGCGTGGCCGTTGCCCGGTCAGGCCTGCATCCGATGTAATGATGACGGGTGCCGTCGCCAGATGATCCCCGATGGCTTCAAAGATCGAGATGGCAGCGCAGTATATCGTCCATCCCGCGCGCCGCCACGTCCCAGGAAAACAGCCGTGCCCGCTCCAGACTCGCCTCGCTCAACTCCTGCCGCAACGACGGCTCGGACCACAGGCTGATCATCTGTCGGGAAAGGTCTGCCGGATCGTCGGCGTCCACATAGATCGCGGCCGAACCGCCTACCTCGGGCAAGCTGGTAAGCGCCGTGGTTACCGGCGGCGTGCCGCACGCCATCGCTTCCAGGATCGGCAATCCAAAACCTTCATAACGGCTAGGATACAGCAATGCACAGGCACCGCCGAGCAGCGCGGGAAGATCGGCGTCGGGCACGAAGCCCGCGCGAAGCACGCCGCTGCCCGAGATCTCTTCTTCGCCGCTGCCGGAGAAAATATGCGTCGCGCCTCCCGACCCGAGCAACAGCAGTTGCACATCGCGGGGAAGAAGAGCGCGGGCGCTCTGCCAGGCGCGCAACACCAGCGACAGGTTCTTTCGGGGCTCGATCGTGGAGAGGGTGACGAAATATCGCTGCGGCTGGACGCCATATTGTGTCGCGACGCTCGATATCTGCTCGGCGGTGGAAACGCAGAAGCGGGACGAGACCCCATTGGGGACGACATCGATAGCGCCTGGCGCGATGTCGAGCGCCTCGGCCAGGCGGCGGCGCGAATAGTCGGAAACGGTGACGACGCGCCTCACCCGGCGCGCCAGTCGCGGCCAAAGGAGTCGATAGGTTTGAACGAATGCGCGAGAAAACCATTCAGGATGGTCGAACACCACCGCGTCGTGGAATGTCACGACCTGTTCGCGAACAGCAAGAGGACCGGTATTGCATGGACTCCAGAGCGGCTCGCCATGACTGAGCAGCGGCAGCATCGTCTGCTCCCAGAGATGGCCACGCATGCCCGTCGCATGCCGCACCGGGATATGCTCGATGGTTTGAACACCCAGCCGCTCGATCAATTCCGAGGCCACGCGCTGCACGCCGGTTTGCGGGCCGCGCCTGAAACGCCCATTAATTCCGAGGCTTGTCATCCCGCTCGTCCTTCCGATCGTCCGCGCAGTGGCCAAAGGCGAATAGCGTTTGACCTCGGCGTTCGCTACCCGGTACGTTTGCTGCAGTGCAAGATGAGGAGCGCTCGGTGACGGTCGATCTACCGAAAGACTTCGCTTCCCACAGGTCGAATGCCTTCATCCACCCCGATGCCGTGGATAGGCTGCGCGCGCCGTTCGCCGGTCTCGCCGACGCCCTCGTGAAGGCCTCCGCGGGCCGGGACGTCTATTTCATGCGCAACGACGGAAATTACGGCGACGCGCTGATCCACCGCGGGACCGAGGTCTTCCTGGAAGATGTCGGCATCCGCTATACCCTGCTCGACATGGCCTCGCGCGGTGCGAAGATACGCGGCATGCTCCGCGGGGCCGCGGACCGGCTTCGATCGAGCGACCGCAGGGCACTGTTCATCTACAGCGGCGGCGGCGGCTGGGCGGATGTCTGCAATGTGGCGCTGAAGAATGTTCGTCGGCAATTTGCCATAACCAAGGACATGTTCGTGCTGCCGAGCACAATCGAGCACGCCCTTCCGGACCCGTCTCTGCCGCTGTTCGTGCGCGACCTGTATCAGAGCCACAGCAATCTGCCGTCGGCGCCGTTCTGCCACGACATGGCCTTCTATCTGGCGCTCGTCGATCCGGAGCGGCTGCTCGCAGATCGCACGGCCCCAACCAAGCGCCTCGGCCTCGTTTTCCGTACCGACAACGAAGCGCGCATCTCGTCGGCGGTCCAGCACCCCGACAATGTGGACATCAGCGCGCTCGGCACCACGGGAAGCCCCATCGAAGGGTTCCTGCGTCATCTCGACCAGTATGAGCATGTCCTCACGGATCGACTCCATGCGGCGATCGGGGCGGCGCTGCTGGGCAAGCGGGTGTCGATCGTCACCGGCTCCTATTTCAAGATCGAGGCGATCTACCGGTCCTCGATCGAGAATATCTTTCGGAACTGCACGCTGGTGAGCGACGGCGAGGCCGCCGCCCTGATGGAGCAGATGCATGACTGACGCCGAGAAGCGGCCCGGATTCTCGCTCGTCGTCTCGACACTGGGCCGGTGCGAGACAATCCTGGCCCTGCTCGCAAGCCTTCAGGCGCAAAGCTTCCAGGACTTCGAGGTGATCATCATCGACCAGAATGACGATGACCGTCTGGAAGCCGCGCTGGCCGGCAGCCGTTTCGGCCTCAACCTTCGTCACATCCGGACACCCGGCGAGCGAGGGCTGAGCCGCGGGCGGAACCGCGGATGGCGGGCGGCGACCGGAGGTCTCCTGCTCTTCCCCGACGACGACTGCTGGTATCCGGTCGACTTCCTGTCGCAGATCGCGGCGTCGATGGCTTCGTCCGATATCGATGTACTGGCGGGGCGCGCGGCCGATGAAGACGGGCGCAGCATCAACGGGCGATATGCAGCCACCCGGCAGGAGATCACGCGAGCCAATATCTGGATCACGCAGATCGAGTGGGTGGTCACCTTCCGCCGCGAAGTTCTGGAACAGGTCGGCGGCTATGACGAGGATATCGGCGTGGGCGCGTCCTCCGCCTGGCAGTCGGGCGAGGGGCAGGACATCATGCTCCGCGTGCTGGCAGCCGGCTTCCGATGCGTGTTCGATCCCTCGATCGCCGGCCATCATGCCGAGTTGAACGTCACCGACCCCGATCGCGCGATGTGCAACAAGGGCCGGCAATATGGGCGGGGCATGGGCCATGTGCTCCGCAAGCACCGCTTCGGGCTGCTTGCGAAGATGAAATGGCTGATGCGTCCCTTGGCGGGTGCGATTCTGTACCTGCCCCGCAACGCCCGGCGATCGCAATATTATGCGTCGGTCTGTATCGGCAGAGTCGAGGGGATCGTCGGCAGAACCTGTCGGCAGTAGCGCCGAGACGCCATCAAGCCTGAAGTGTGCCAGCCCCGTTGGGCGCCGCGTACAGCGCGCTCGCCCGCGTATGCAGCTCGGAAATCTGGGCGACCGTCAGGCACACGCGCTCGGATTGTCCATTCTCGAGCGCCTCGGTCAGCACGAACATGCCATCGCCCATGTGGTCTGCGATTATGGCCGGCGCATCCGCATCGAAATGGTCCACGAGGTCGAAACTGGTTTCGGTCATTAAGGAATTCCCCCGGAATCGCGAACGCCCCCCGTTCGCTGAGTAACGCATAATCATCTGCACTATAATTGAAAATAGGGTAGTGAAAATGATTCTATTTTCGGTCCCGGAATAGCACAGTATGCAACCTTTGCTATATCGCCTCTTTGACGTCCTCACCGCATTTCTCGGATTTTCGCCAGATCTACTCAAAAAAAACGCGAGTATCGAAACAGGGGCGAAACAATTCGGCGGAAACCTATGGACTGAACCTTCTCACCCTGCGCCTCCGCCACCGGCTATGCGCTCGCGGCGAAGCTATCGTCGAGGAACCCCTGTAGCGCGGTCCATGACTGACGGTCGGCCAGCGGATCATAGGCCATCCGCGGATCACCCATCCCGTCGACGGCTTCGTTGGTGAAGCTGTGCAGGGCGCGGCCATAGACGATGAGCTGCCAGTCGGCCGCCGCCGCAGTCATCTCAGCCTGGAAGGCCGCGACATCCTCGGGCGGCACCAGCGGATCGAGCGCCCCGGTGCATGCCAGGATCCGCGCTACGATTTCGCCTGCAGCGGCGGGCACGGTGGTGGTGAGCAGTCCGTGGAAACTCGCAACCGCGCACAGCGGCGCGCCCGAGCGGGCGAATTCGAGCACCGCAAGCCCACCGAAGCAATAGCCGATCGCAGCGATGCGGTTGGCCGGTAGCGTGCTGACTGCCGCCAGTGCATCAAACCCTGCGCGCACCCGGCGCCGCAGCAGCGCCGGATCGCCGCGGAAGCGCGCCATCGCCGGGGCGATCTCCGGGCCGTCGAGCACCCGCCCGCCGCCGTGCAGATCGGCCGCCGCGGCAATATAGCCCACGCTGGACAGCTGGGCGCAGCGCCGCCGTACATTGCCACCAATGCCGTCCGCCTCATGGACGACGAGCACGGCGCGCCCGTTGGCCGCCCCGGCAGGCCTGTGAAGCTCCCCCAGCAATTGGATGTCGCCATCGCGATAGGCGAACGCTTCGATTGTCATGGGTTCGCGCTCCGTCGTGGTCCCTGGCGTAGAGATTAACGTCCGCGCCGGCGCTTATGTCCCCCACGATCCTGGCGATCTGCCCTGCCTGATCGCATGGGACGGGCAATGATGTGGAACCAGATATGGGGTCGGCTGTTCTAGCCTCGCCGATGTAAGCGCCCCCGCTCTTCGGTACAGGACCCATCGGCATCCCCCCCGTTGCCGATGGGTCCAAATCTACGAGTGAGCGAGCGCGGTTTCGTGACGGCAACGGCATGTCCGGCAAGCAGTGTGATAACCTGGAGAGGTTCAGGGAAGCTTCGCAGATGCTTGATTATGAATATTATGCCAGCCGCGCCGAGGTCGAACTGAGACTTGCGATATCCGCGGCACATCCGGCTGCGGCGCGCGCGCATTACCATCTCGCCGGCTATTACCTCGACAAAGCCTACAGCGAACGGCCGCAGCGCGATAAGCGCCCGCCCGCACACACAATTTTTACCTAGGTAAAAACCGCTAATGGCTTTTAACGCCGCATTAATCTTTTACCTTCATTAACGACGTGGTTAATCACTGGTTCACGGGCGGCACGGGGCACGTCGTTCCCACGCCAACGCTAGAGCAGGAACAGTCGCATGCGGGTATTGTTGATCGAGGATGACCCCACCACCGCCAAGAGCATCGAGCTCATGCTGGGATCGGAAGGGTTTAACGTCTACACGACCGATCTTGGCGAGGAAGGCCTCGATCTGGGCAAGCTCTATGATTATGACATCATCGCGCTCGACCTGAACCTGCCCGATATGCACGGCTACGACGTGCTGAAGAAGCTGCGCACCGCCAAGGTCCAGACGCCGGTGATGATCCTGTCCGGCATCGGCGAGATGGACTCGAAGGTCCGGGCGCTCGGTTTCGGCGCTGACGATTATGTCACCAAGCCTTTCCACCGCGAAGAGTTGGTTGCCCGCATCCATGCGATCGTGCGCCGCTCGAAAGGCCACAGCCAGTCGGTCATCCGCACCGGCAAGCTCGCGGTCAACCTCGATGCCAAGACGGTTGAGGTCGACGGCGCCCGCGTGCACCTGACCGGCAAGGAATATGCGATGCTCGAGCTGCTATCGCTGCGCAAGGGCACTACGCTGACCAAGGAAATGTTCCTCAATCATCTCTATGGCGGGATGGACGAGCCCGAGCTCAAGATCATCGATGTCTTCATCTGCAAGCTGCGCAAGAAGCTGAGCCTCGCCTGCGGCGGCGACAATTATATCGAGACAGTCTGGGGCCGCGGCTATGTGCTGCGCGATCCCGAAGAGGGTCAGGTCGCGGCCTGAACGTACAAGTTTGCTACAGGGGCAAAGCGAGGCCGCGTTCCACAAGGAGCGCGGCCTTTTCGTGTTTGACAGATATGAAGCCTCAGGCGGGCACATTCAGCCGAGGGTGAGGTAGATTTCCGCCTCGATCACCCACTGCGCGCCGATCTTCCGCCACTTTGCGCTATAGTCTCCTGACGCAAGCGACTGACCCGTTCCAGCGGCGGCGCCTTGCCACCGGCCATGTTCAAAAGCGATCGGCTCGACCGGCGATGCGATGATCCTTTCCGGCGCGCGCGTGTAAATGGTGCGCGCCGGCCCGGCGAATTCGCGCTTCCACGCCAGGAGCTGCGCCTTGCGGCCGGAGAGAAGCGCGCTGTCGGTGCCGGCGACGAGGATGACGTTCGGCGCAAGAAGCGGACCGATGGCGTCGAGGTCGGCTTCAGCCAGGGCACGATTGAAGGCGGCGCGACGCAGGCGGATGGCGAGATCGGTCGAAGGAGTCATTCCGGGCTTTCGGCGGAGGGGATGGACGCCCCTGATCTATCATAGCACAACGAGGCAATGCGCCATCCTTCCGACGGTCTCGACATATTCAGCGACGAGGAACCGACCTTGGCCAAAATTGGCCCGCGATCGACGATCAGCGCACGCGTCGCGGTCGAATGGCTGGTGCTCGCGCTGCTGGCGAGCATGCTGGTCGCGGCGCTTGTGCTCGGGCGGGTCACGGAACGGCTCGACTATATCGTCTATGATCATGCGCTGGCTTCGGCCGAGCGCCCCCCGCCGGATGACATCGTCATCGTCGCTATCGACAATCGCAGCATGGAGGAGATCGGCCGCTGGCCCTGGCGGCGCAGCATCCATGCCCAGCTGCTGGACCGCCTGGCCGAAGCGCGTCCGCGCGCCATCGGCTATGACGTGCTGTTCGTCGACCCCAGCCCTGACGACGCAATGCTCGCAGCGGCGGTACGGCGCACCCGGACCTATCTGCCGCTGGTGATCGACACGCCCGGCAGCAACGGCGCGGCCTATGACATTGCGGCCCCTTCGGGCCCGCTGGCGGCGGCAGCCGCCGCGATGGCTCAGGTAAACCTTCACTTCGATGGCGATCGCGTCGTCCGCAAAGTCTATCTCGAGGAAGGCGGCGGCGGTCGGTCCTGGCTTCAGCTTGGCGCCGTCATGGCCGGCCTGCGGGCAGCGGGCGACGGCGGAGCGGGCCTGGCCGGATTGCACCAGGAGCGGCCGGTGCTGATCCCCTATGGGGGAACGACCGGCCATGTCCCGTCTATCTCCTTTGTGGACCTGCTCGACGGACGAGTGCCGCCCGAGCTGCTGGCGGGCCGCTATGTCCTGATCGGCGCTACCGCCGATGGCCTGGGCGACAGCTACCCCACGCCCACCTCGGGCGCGACCAGCCAGATGTCCGGAGTGGAGATCCAGGCCCATCTACTCGACACGCTGCTGCGCGGCGATGCCATCACCCCGGCTTCGCCGGCTTGGCAGCTCGCCTTCGCCCTTGCGGGAATCTCGATCGTGCTGATCGGCCTGCTGCGACTGCGATCGCGCGGCAACGCCCTGCTCGCTCTTGGGGCTACCCTGGCGATCATCAGCCTAAGCCTCGGGTTGTTTCGCTTCGCTCACATCTGGTTGCCGCCGGTTTCGGCGCTGATCGGCCTGCTGTTCGTCGTTTCGATCGCGGCGTGGCGAGAACGCATGCGGCTCCGCCAGACGCTACTGCGCGAACGAATAGTGGCGGCGGCGACCGAGGGCGAGTTGCAGGCGGCACGGAGCATCCAGCTAGGTATGCTGCCGCCGCGGGCCGATCTCGCCAGCTTCGATCCGCGGATCGACATCGACGCCCTGCTCGAGCCCGCGCGATCGATCGGCGGCGATCTCTACGACGTGATCCGCATCGATGCCGACCGGATTGCCTTCCTGGTGGGGGACGTCACCGGCAAGGGCGTGCCCGCCGCGCTGTTCATGGCGCTGTCCAAGGCGCTCGCCAAGAGCGTGCTGCTACGCGGCCTCCCGAGCCTCGCCGACGCGGCCGCCGTCCTCAATCAGGAACTGGACCGCGACAACAGCGAAGCGATGAACGTGACGATGCTGATCGGCATTATCGATTTGGCAGCCGGCGATCTGGTGCTGACCAGCGCCGGGCACGAGGACCCGCTTCACATCCATGCAGACGGCGGCATCGCACCGCGCAAGCTGGATGGCGGGCCGCCTTTCTGCATCGTCGACTTTCCCTATCCCGAAGAGAGGATGAAGCTGATGCCCGGCGAAACCCTGCTGCTGGTATCCGACGGTGTCAGCGAAGCGCTCGACGGACGCGATGCGCTGTTCGGCCATGAACGCCTGCTCGCAGCGCTCGCTGGACGCCATAGCGCCAGCGAGATGGTCGAAGCGGTCCGCGACGCGGTGCGCGCCTTCGAGGACGGCACCGATCCCACCGATGACCTGACGGTGATGGCGGTGCGCTATCTGGGTTAGGGCGGCGCTGGACTGAACGCAGGGCGCGTTGTCGAGCCGACCGGCGGGGCTGGCCGACAAGCGCCACGCCGCTTGGATGCGCAATCTTCCGGGGTAGACGGAGAGCCGGGTCTGACGAAAAAGGAGGAGCTGCGTTCAATCTTTTGTTCGAGGAGTTGCCGAATGGTTTCACCTTACACGCTTTTATGTGTCAGCGAGGCATCCCGGGGGTTTCGGCTCCATCCAGCCATCGATGAGATCGTGGAAAGATCGGTTCGCAGGAACCACAGCGTCGGCATCACGGGTGTCCTGATCTACAGCGGCGGCTATTTCTCGCAATATCTCGAAGGAATGCAGCACGATGTCGACGCCCTCGTCGACAGAATCCGGGCAGATCCGCGGCATCATTCGCTAAGGGTGATGAACACGGCCATCAGGAGCGAGCGACTATGTTCCGAATGGAGCCTCGCTTATGCCGGCGACGCCGGCTTCGTACAGAAGGAAGTGACGAGGCTGTTCGCCGCCGCGCAAAATGCGAGTTTCAGGACGAGCGCCTCGATGCGCATGATCGACCTGATGCAAGATTTCATCGCGATGCGCGGGAAGCGGGGGCCGACGATCCATTGACCATGGAGGTGTGATCGGCAGAAACGCTTCCTTGCCCTTGGCGAGTCTGCCGGATCAGCGAGAAAGCGTGGCCAGCTGCGGCGCCTGTCAGATCGCCACCACCCCCAGCACCTCGATAGCATCCGCCTCCCCACCAAAATCCGCGAAGTCCCCCCTGCCCGCGCCGATTAGCGCGCGTGCCAGCGGCGATGCATAGGACACCAGACCGGCCGCCGGATCGGCCTCGTCGTCACCCACAATCGAAACCTCCGCTTCCTTGCCGCGCAGCCGGTATCGGACGCGAGTCCCGAACGCCGCCACCTCGCCATCGGCGGGGGGCTGGATTTCCATCGTCGCGCGGCGGGTGTGCCAGTAGCGCAGATCGCGCTTACCAGCTTTGAGTTCATCCTCCGCGGCGTCCGCTTTGGTCGCGGCGTCGATTGCCGCCTCGATCTCGGCGATGCGCGCCTCGATCAGCTTCGCGCCGCGTTCGGTGACGAGGTTGGGGCCAGGCGGGATCGGCAGTTCGAACTTGGGTTCGAGATGTTCCTCGTCGCTCTCGCGGCGGAACGCGACGCTCATGCCGGGACGACCGGCACGTCACTGCAGGCGACGATCGAGACACCATCGCCGCCGCTGGCGATGTGACGGCGCACTCCGACGCGCTTGAGGAACAGCCACAGCGCCTCGAGATGGATGCCGGCGACCACCTTCAGCGTCAGCAGCGGGTGGCGCAGGAAGGCCCTGGCGAGCGCGCCGTCGCTCAACTCCCGGCGCTTGCCCGAGAAAGCCGCGACGATCAGGGGACCTTTCGCGTCGCCACCAGCGACCACGACCCGCGCCTTCTCCATCGGCGGCTCGACGGTGAAGTCGTAACGCATGTCGATATCCATGAAGGGCGAGACATAGAGGCGCTTGTCGCAGGCTTGACGGATTATCGGCGCACGCGCCTGGCCCTCGGCCACCGGGATCACATAGCTGTGCCGTTCCTTGAAGGTATTCGTCACCTCGTAGATGATCGTCGCCAGCCGGCCGTCGCGGCGGTGGCAGAACCACACCGAAATAGGATTGAAGACATGGCCCAGCATGCGCGGCATGGTGAGCAAACGGATTGGGCCGCCGTCCGGTTCCTGCCCCGCGCGCGCCATCAGCGCCTCGATCTGGAAGCGCAGCGGTATTTCGCTGCGGTTTGCGAAGTCCTTGTCGTGGAAGGAGAAGAGGTTGAAGCGGTTGCGCGAGAACAGCCGCAGCCGGCCCGCCATCGCGTCGATCTCGTCAAGGTCGAACAGGCACTGGAAAACGCGGTAGCGCAGCCGGTGGACCCGCGGCCGAAAGCGCTGGTGGAAGACTTCTCCGGTGTAGATCGAGGATTTCACGCCGCCGCTTCGCGCGTCTGCGCGAGCTCCATCGCCAGCCGGCCATTTGGCTCCTCGACTGTCCAGGGCCGCGCGGCGCCGAGCATCTCGGCGACGGCAAGGCCCGACTGCAGCCCATCCTCATGGAAGCCCGCGCCGAAATGCGCTCCGCAGTAGAAAGTATTGCGCTGGCCCTGGATCGCCCAGATCCGCCGCTGCGCGTCCAGCGCGGCATGATCGAAGATCGGGTGCTCGAAGCTGGCGCGGTCGATCTCGTGCCCCGCGCCGATGGCGCGATTAGGATTGAGCGTGACGACCAGTGGCCGTTTCGTCTCAAAACCCTGCAGCCGGTTCATCCAGTAGCTAACGCAGAGATCGCCGGTAGCGTCGTTGGCATGGCGGCGACCGAAATAATTCCACGCGCCCCATAGCGCGCGGCGCTTGGGCATCAGTGCCGGATCGTCGTGCAGCACGGCCAGATTGTTGCTGTAGCGGAATGCTCCGAGCAGCTGGCGTTCCTGCGGGCTGGGATCGGCGAGCATCGCCAGCGCCTGGTTGCCATGCGCGGCGATCACCACCTCATCGAAGCGGTCAGCGTTGCCAGTGCAGTCGGTGATCGTCACCTGTCCGCCTTTTCGCTCGACCTTCGCGACCGGCGTGCCGAGCCGCAGTTCGCCGTTGAACTCCGCCAGGATGCGGTCGACATAGGTGCGGCTGCCGCCGATAACGGTGCGCCACTTCGGGCGGCGGCCGAGATCGAGCAGGCCATGATTGTCGCAGAAGCGGACAAACGCCTCCGCCGGATAGTCGAGCAGCAGCTGCGCCGGTGCCGACCAGATCGCCGCGGCCATCGGCAGCAGGTGATCATCGCGGAACGCATTGCCATATCGGCCCTGCTCCAGCATCTGACCCAGCGTCATCTCGCCGAAGCTGCCGATCTGCGCACCCGCCTCGCGATAGAAGCGGACAAGGTTGCGCAGCATCGACCAGAAGCGGCGCGAGAACAGGTTCGAAGGCTGGGCGAAAAGCTGCCAGATGCGATCGCCGGCAGCATATTCGAGCTTGCCGTCGTCGAGCGACACCGCGAAGCTCATGTCGGTGGCGCGCGCCGGAACGCCGAGGTGGTCGAGCATCGCGATCAGGTTGGGATAGGTGCGATCGTTGAACACGATGAACCCGGTGTCGACGCCGAGCGAACTGCCATCGCCCATATCCACGTCAATGGTGCGGGTGTGGCCGCCGGGCCGGGACTCGGCTTCGTACAGCACCACGTCGTTCTGCCTGGAAAGCATCCAGGCGGCCGAGAGCCCGGTGATCCCGCTGCCAATAACAGCGATACGCTGGCCCGCGCGGCCTTTCGACATGAACCTGTTCCCCGTCATCGCCCTGCCCCATCTGCCTCGGCCCAGATACGGCGCCCGGCGGGAAGAGGTTGCGTGCTAGCCCGCTCCGACTGCTAACCCACGTTATGGAAAGCGCAATCCCGAATCGTCGGGCGACATGCCGCAACGCATTGGCTTGAGCCGCCGTATAGGATTAGGAGAGCGGGCTCGGGGTGTTGTGAGTTCTTTGGGGGGGCAGCGAAACAATGGGCGCGATTACCGCCATCACCGTCGCATCACTGATCATGTCGGCGATGATGATGGTCGCCTGGGCCGTGCAGAAGGCGACCGCACAATCCGGCTGGGCCGATGTCTTCTGGTCGTTCGCGATCGGCATTGGCGGGCTAGTCGTGTCGCTGCTGGTGAAGGGCGATGCACCGTTCGAGCGCAACCTGCTGGTAGGTGCGATGGTGGTGTTCTGGTCGATGCGACTGGGCTTCCACATCCTCGCCCGCACCGCCTCCGCCAGCTACGAGGATCCGCGCTATGCCGATCTACGCCGTGCGTGGGGCGACAGGTTCCAGCTCCGGCTGTTTCTGTTCCTGCAGATCCAGGCGCTGTGTGGGATCGGGCTGGTCGTCACAGTCTATGCCGCCGCGCATCGGCCAGGGGCGCTGTCGATCGCTGACTTTGCCGGGCTGGCGCTGCTGATCGTCTCGGTCATCGGCGAAGGCATCGCGGATCGTCAACTGCGCGCATTCACCGCGGACAAGGCAAATCACGGCAAGGTCTGCGAGACGGGGCTGTGGTCCTGGTCGCGGCACCCCAATTATTTCTTCGAATGGCTCGGCTGGTTGTCCTATCCGGTCATGGCGATCTCGCCGACAGGTGGCTGGTGGCAAGGTTGGCTCGCGTTGATCGGGCCTGTGTTGATGTACTGGCTGCTGGTGCATGTCTCGGGCATTCCGCCGCTCGAGGCGCACATGCTCAAGAGCCGTGGCGACGCCTTTCGCAAATCGATGGCGCGGACCAGCGCCTTCTTCCCCCTGCCCCCTCGCAAAAGCTGATGGATATATACTGATGGACCTTATCGCCGCCGCCACTGCCGCCGTCGAGCGGCTGCCCCTGCCCGACGCCGTTACCCTTGCGGGTGTCGAGTTTCTCGTCGGGCGCACCGGCCGCAAGCTTGCGCGGCAGCCGGACAACAGCGAAGCCTTCGCACGCACGATGGGCGACTATCCGATCGCTATCCATGTCGAAGACGCCAATGCCCAGCATTATGAGGTGCCTGCCGCCTTCTTCGACCTCTGCCTGGGTCCGCGTCGCAAATATAGCTGCTGCTACTACGAAGCCCCAAGCACGACAATCGCAGAGGCGGAAGACGCCGCGCTCGCCCAGACCGTCGAGCATGCCCGGCTGGCGGACGGACAGCATATCCTCGAACTCGGCTGCGGCTGGGGCTCGCTCAGCCTCTATATGGCCGCGCGCTACCCGAATGCCCGCATCACCGCGGTATCGAATTCGCATTCGCAGCGGCGGCATATCGAGAAGCTCGCCGCGGCGCAGGGATCCACCAACCTGAACGTCGTCACCTGCGACATGAACGACTTCCAGGCCGAGGCGCTGTTCGATCGCGTGGTCTCGGTCGAGATGTTCGAGCATATGTCGAACTGGGAAGCGCTGCTCACCAAGGTGAAGTCCTGGCTGAGGCCCGACGGCTATCTGTTCATCCACATCTTCACCCACGACGGGGCAAGCTACCGCTTCGATCATGCCGACAAGGCCGACTGGATCGCTCAACATTTCTTCACCGGCGGCATCATGCCGAGCCACAGCCTGATCGGCCATTTCCCAAAGCTCTTCGCGGTGGAGGAGGAATGGCGCTGGAATGGCGAGCATTACGCCCGCACCGCATTCGACTGGCTGGCGCGATTCGATGTCAATCAGCCGGCGATCGCCGCGATCTTCCGCGAAACCTACGGCAAGGACGCCCAACTGTGGGAGCGCCGCTGGCGCCTGTTCTTCCTCGCGACCGCGGGGCTTTTCAGGCATCAGGGCGGGGGCCCCTGGGCCGTCAGCCATTATCGGCTGAAGCCGGCATCCTAACGTCCGATCATTTTTGAATCTTGAGCCGCATTTCAGGCTGGTTCAATCCAAACCGGCCAAGATCCATCTGCCCCGCCGCCGCAACCTTGCCTTTGGATCAGGCGTTGGGTCCGAGCATTGGCAGGAGAAGAGCTATGCGAGTTCCCCACAACGCGTTCGTTGTCATAGCAGACGGTCGCAAGATGCTGTTTTTACGGAACGAAGGCGATACGGAGGTTCTCAATCTCCAGGTAGAGCGCAAGGAGATTCACGAGAATCCCAAGGATTCGGATCAGAAGCGGGATGCTTCCGGAAGGGCACCGTCCACCCAGAGCGGACCGGGCGCACCATCCATCGCTCAGAACGGCTCCATGCACGCACGAGGCGGCGGCGCACAGTTCGCGCCGTCTCGCGGCACCATGGGCGAGACCGACTTTCATCAACTTGAGGAAGACCGCTTCGCCGAGGAGATCGCGGAGATGCTCAGGAAGCGAGCACTGTCGAATAATTTCGAAACGCTGATCATCGCCGCGCCTCCGCGTACCCTCGGCGAGCTGCGCAAACATTATCACAAGGAAGTGAAGGAGCGGCTCGCGGGCGAGATCGACAAGGATCTTACCGGCCATACGGTGCCCCAGATCGAAGAGGCGCTGCTCAACGCCGCTTGAGTTCATAGGCTGTCGTAACCACGCGAAGCGCTTGCGGATCCGTTGCCTCGCGGGGAGACGCGGTCGAACTCCTGGTCTGACGTCGCCCGTTTTGGCGATCGTCGCCTTGGTGAGAAAGGGCACACTCTCCGCCGGGAGCGCGCTCCGGCCTTTGAGCCTTTGAGGTAGCTGTCGGACCTACAGACGCATCCGCTTCAGCACCGCGAGAGCAGCCGCCGCGACATTCACCGCTATCGCCGGTCGAACGACATCCAGAGTGCCCGCAAGCCATAGGGGGTATAGCCTTCCAGCGGAACGCAGCTTGCGTCGCCACGGCTAAACCTGAAATTTTTGAGCCGCCGCGTAAGCGCCTGGAAGGCCAGGCGCATCTCGCCTCGGGCCAGCTGGTTGCCGATGCACAGATGAATGCCAGCACCGAACGCCAGATGGCCGCTCGCGTTTTTCCGCTGCAGATCGATGTCGGCAGGGCAGCTGAACTGCGCCGGATCTCGATTGGCCGCGCCGAAACGCACCTCTACGATTGAACCGGCCGGGACGGTTACGTCTCCGAACTGCACGTCCTCGAGCGCCTTGCGCCAAAGGCACTGCAGCGGCGAGGCTGTCCGCAGAGCTTCCTCGGAGAGCATCTTGGCAAGCGACGGGTCCGCGTGAACGGACTCGGCCAGTGCGGGCTGCTCGATCATCAGCCGCATGCCCGAGCCGAGCGTCGTCGTCGTCGTTTCGTTGCCTGCGACGAGGATCTGCATGATCAAGCTCTGCAGTTCGCGATTGTCCAGCCGGCGACCATCCGTCTCCAGATTGGCAAGGCGGCTGAGCAGCATGTCGTCGGGTTTGGCGCGGACGCGATCGATCTCATGCGACATATATTGCTGCATCTCGATCGTAATGCGCGCCAGTTCCAGCTGACGTTCAGGGGCCACGGGCGCCGTCGTTTCCACCGCCGCATCCGACCAGCGCTTAAACATCACGCGGTCCTCTCGCCGTACACCCAGCTGTTCGGCGATCACATACATCGGCAAGGGCACGGCGAAGTCTTCGAGAAAATCAATCTCGTCACAATCGATGAAGGCATCGATCAATTCCCCGATGATCTCGATGATCCTCGGTTCAAGTGCAGTAACCTTGGCGGTTGCGAAAACCTTGTCAACAAGGGTGCGATAGGTGCGATGTTCGGGCTGGTCGTTGGAGACCAGCGTGTCCATCGGAAGCCAGCCTCCCTTTGCGAACAGCTCATTAGCCTCGGGGGTCCAGCGATCGCCTATGAAACCCGCACGATTACTGAGAACGGAATGGCTCAACAATGCCTTGCGAACATCGTCATAGCGGGTGAGAACATAATAGCCGGTGGCAGGATCGTGGTACACCGGCTGCTCGTCCCGCAGCATGTCATAAACCGGAAACGGGCACTTTTGAACCTCAGGGTCCATAAAAGTCGGCATCGATGCCATGATCTTGCACTCTCCTGATCCCCTGCTCTGCAGGGTGCGGGCAATGACTTGCCGCATAAATCCATATGGTGTCCTTGCGCCAACTCGATATGTGAGTCAACAAAAGGAATGATCGTTCATTCCGATGCGGCGTGGATAGTGCGGTACCGGGTTCGAGTTTATAGGGCGTATTGCGAACGGCCGCACAGAAAGGTGATAATGGCACAATCGGCAGAAGCGACTTCGCGTCGGAAAGAACGGTTCGAGCGGCGGCAAGCTCAGATTCTGGACGCAGCACGCGCTTGCGTTCGTGCCGAAGGGTTCCACGCCGCCAGCATGAAGCGCATCGCCGCGGGAGCATCGATGGGCATTGGGCACATTTACCAATATTTCGAGAACAAAGAGGCGATCATGATCGCACTCAGCGAGTGCGACTTCGAAGACTTCATGCTGCACATCACTCAACTGGGCGATTGTACGGGCCTGGACGTGGACATGATCGTCAGAACCTTTTCAGGCAAGATCATGTGGCTGCTCGACCATGATCGCGCAGCACTCGCACTAGAGGTGATGGCCGAAGCGGGACGCAACCCTAAAGTGTCAGAACTGGTCGTGCGTGTAGATCACCGAGTCCGCAACGCAATCCGCAAGATTATTGAACCAGTGCTGGAAGGGCTTACCCCGCAGGAAATCGACGTGCGTATCGAAATGCTGCTGGTGATGACGCGCGCCCTTGCCATCCATGCGGGCACACATCCGGCCAGCGAGCGCCAGGTCCTTGCCGCCGGGTTCGAACTGGCGCTTCGAGGCGTGCTGTCGCCGGCGCGGGACCCTGGAGCCGCACATGGGGCATCGGTTCCCAGGAAGGTGCGCAGTTCAAGCGTCGCCTCGGAACGGAAATAGCCCGCCGCCAGTTCGCGGGGGTAGCAGGGCAGGTCTGCGTTCGATGCGCGCCTGCGCGCTGTGCTTGACCGCATCGAAGCCAATAGCGACGATTTGGATCGCTCCGTCACCGTGAAGGTGACCACATCGATCCGAGATCGCTCGAAGAGGAGCAAGGCGTGTATGTTCGCTTTTTTTCTGGACTAAACGTTGTAGCCATGGAATTTGGCAGACTAACGGGCAGGGGCTGTCGCTGAAGGCGATACGAAGGAGTTGGACGTCCATGACGGCGCGACGAGAAGAACGTATTAAGCGGCGGCGAACTCAGATCATCGACGCGGCGCGAGCATGCGTTCGCGATCATGGCTTCCACGCCGCAAGCATCAGTCGCATCGCCGCTACGGCAGCAATGAGTGCGGGGCACATCTACAAGTATTTTGAGAATAAAGAAGCGATCATGACAGCGCTTATAGAGCATGACATGGATGAGTTCATGCTACTCATAAGTCAGGTAGTCCAGTCCGAAAATCGGAGCATCGAATCTATTATCGAGTCGTTTGTTACCAAGCTTCCTTCAATTCTTGAAGGCGACCGCACGATCCTTTGGCTAGAGATTCAGGCCGAGGCTGGGCGCAATCCGAGAGTCAAAGAAATGGCCGTAAGGGCGGCTAGGCGATTCCTAGAGACAATTCGTAAGGTCATAGACCCCGTGCTTGAAGGATATACCGAGGAAGAACTCGAGAATCGTGCCGAAATGCTGCTGATATGCATGCACGGTCTTGGTCTGCAGGCAAGCGTACATTCAGGCAGCGGCGTCTCTGCCCTCCCGACTTCAGTTGGGTTCGTCTTTCAGACCGTGCTGTCGACGGCCTTTCAACCTGTGGCGCCGCGCAAGGTTAAAGCCGCATAGGGGCGCAGCCGCCACGGGGAGCTGGGCGGTGATCAACGTGTATTTTACCTCGAAGATTTCGAGACGGTCGAGGCTTGCTCCGGACGAGTTCGTTCGGCACTTTACTAATCCACAGCCTGCCCGCTACGCATTGTTGCGGCTGGCACGGCTCCGGCATGGGGAAGCTAAACCTTGTCCGGATACCTGATGAGCCGTCGACGCATCAGGCGCGCCAGTTTCGGATGATCGCGGTGACAGAGTTCGCGCAATTGGCCCGATTATCTCGACGGCAAATTACCGCTCTTTCCACGCAAATATGAGCTGCAGGCAATGCCTGGATGCGCCGTGAGTATTTCGCGTTCGCATAGGAGCGGCCCAGATATGCGCCGCGGGCGCCAGGGCCAAAACCTCGCACGCCGGCGAGATCCCGCCAACCCGAGATTAACCGCCAATAGCCGGCATCGCCCGTCGAAATGTTCGTATGCGATGCCACCGACGCGCGAGTTTGCCTCTCGGTTATTAAGGTCGGCACCTGATCGGCTCGAGGGCGTTGTAACCTGTGTCAGAGGAGAGTGTGTGCGCAGATCTGTCGTCGCTTCGGTGCTTTTGATTTCGGCCTTCGGATTATCGGCTTGTGGCTTTCGTCCCGAGGAGGGGGACGCAAGCAAAGTCGAGGCCCAGGTTGGTTGGAACCGGGAAAGTGCAGCCCAGTTGAAGAAGGCGATCGAGGCGCGGGCTGCTCACGGCCTCGATCGGATCGCGTTCGAAACCGACGCAGAGCCAGGGAGCGCCGAGGGGGACGCCCGGCTTACTCAGGCTGCGCTGGCCTTCGCCGGAGCGCTAGCGCGTGGAGTAGCCGAGCCGGAAAAGCTCTACGAGCTCTATACTGTACCGCGGCCACGGCCCAACCTGAGGCATGATCTGCATGTCGCCCTCGGCTCGGGCAAGCTGGAGGAATGGCTTCAAAGCCTTGCACCGCAAGATGCCAATTACCGCAGACTCTCCGACCAATATCTGGCACTGCGAAAGCCGGATACGAGTAGGAAGCCGCACATAGCGGCCGACGCAGAGCCCATCAGGCCCGGCGCGCGCGATCCACGGATGGCCGCCATTGCGCGACAATTGATCGAGTATGACTATCTCGGCCCACAAGCGACCGGCGACCGCTATACGCCGGCCATAGTGGTTGCTGTGAAGAAGATGCAGGCCGATTACGGCATCGCTCCTGATGGCCTGATCGGAAACGACGCCATCACGATCCTCAACCTGTCCGATGAGGAGCGCGCGCGTGCCATAGCCGTCAACATGGAGCGCCTGCGGTGGCTCGATCGCAGTTCGCCTCCCACTCGAATAGACGTGAACCTGGCGGCGGCGCGGCTGAGCTACTGGCGAGACGGCAAGCTTGTCGACATGCGTCGAGTGGTGGTCGGGCGGCCTGACAGGCCAACTCCGCAGCTCGGATCGCCGATCTACCGGCTGGTAGCCAATCCAACATGGACGGTACCGCGCTCAATCCAGCAAAAGGAGATCGCGCTCAAGGGGCCGGGCTATCTCAGAGCCAACAACATGTTTTGGAAGGACGGCTGGATCGTCCAGGGCTCCGGCCCGAAAAATTCACTTGGGCGGGTGAAATTCGACATGTCGAACGAGCACGCGATCTATTTGCATGACACTCCGGCCAAGTCGCTCTTCCAGATGCCGCAACGTCAGCGAAGCCATGGCTGCGTCAGGGTCGAGGATGCGCTCGGTTTCGCCGCGCTATTGGCGCGCGACAGCGGGATCGCCGAACAATGGCAAAAGGCTCTCGCGAGTGGCGAGGAGTCCTACGTGCCGTTGCCGAAGGAAATCCCCGTCCGGATGCTGTATCAGACCGTGCTCTTCGATCAGTCTGGAGATCCGGTTCTCAGGGCTGATCCTTATGAATGGAATGACCGTGTGGCAGCCAGACTCGGCTTCTCGCCACACACGACATATCATCTGAAGTCCGGCCAGGATGATCTCGGACCGTGATGCAACCCGTGGTCCCCGCGTGGTAGGCGGCCGGCAGCCCCGCGCCAACCGCCACCAATCACGACAACGTCAGTCTGTTGATATTCCTATTTTCTAGAAGTCGCGGCTTTCAGGCCGCCGACTTTTGGGAAGCATAATATCCATTGAGGCCCTTGAAGATCATCTCGTAGACCGCTTCCACGACTTCGCGAACATGGTCCACGCTGCCGGGCTCTACGACATCGAACACCGATGAGATGTGCATTTTAGTTCGGCCGTCCGGAAGAGGATCGAGCGCCCACGTCGCCAGATAATTGCGTACGCCCGCGATGAAGCCGTCGGTACCATTGTAAAAGAGCCGGCGTGCGAGGGGATCCTCATGGATCAGCGTCTCTCGATTTATGACTGGAAGACCACCTTCTTCGGTATTCGACCTTTCAAGAACCTTTGTCCGGGGGCAGCGCCCCTTTTCCCCTTCGAGATAGCATTTGCTGACTTTCATGCCCGCTTCCTGCAACTCATTGCCCCACCAGTCCATGGTGCCCCAGTCGGTCAACAGCTCCCAGAGCGTGTCGGCATCGATATCAATGATGCCCTCTCGGCATCCCGCTCCTCGTTGAATGGCAGCCATGATCATCTTCTCCTTCATCCATACATAAGGGCAGAATGACGGTTATTGGGCCCAATGTCGGCTATTCAAAAGAAGGCTCCACGCCAATAGAGATCAACCGCCAGGATCCGCGACACCTTTAGGTCAGACCGAAACAGCATCCGCCTTTTGCTGCTTGGCGAAATATTGTCTGAATCCGTTGACGATTGCATCGGAGTAGGTCCGCTCGATCAGCGAGATCATCAAGTTTAAGTCCGCCTCTTCGACCACGTCGAACTCGGACTTGAACGTCATCAGGGTCTCACCGGTAGGCAAGGCATCCAGCATCGTCGTCGCCAGATAGTTCCTGAACTCGCTGCGCAGGACGGCGCCGTTCGTGCTGGGACGAAAGTTCATGTCATAGACGATGCGCTTGGCTTCATTGTCCTGCAACCACAGCTTTTCGTCGATGGCCGAGCCGGTGACGTGGCGCACAACGCGGGTACGCGGCACCTCGTTCGGCTCACCCACCAGTTCCACGCTGGCGATGTTGGGGCCGGGACGGCCCCCATCTTCCGGCTTGACCCACCAGCGCTCGAAGTTGGCCCAATCTATCAGCAACTCCCAGACATCATCAAGCGGAGCATCGACGATCCCGCGATGTTCCGCATGCCCTCTCTTGTACTTCTGCATAAACCACTCCTTCGAAACCAATTTTAGAGTCACCGGCAGGAGAACCCGCTCCGACTTTCAGTCGGATGCGAACTCCAGCCTTGGACTCGGCAGATAGCTTGTAGCCTCGGAAAAAGGTGAGACGCCACGCCTATCGGCGTCCCACTTTCCCGAGGTCACAAGCTATGCAGGCATTTGACCGTTGTCACACGACATAGGCTGCCTCAATCTGTTTTTCACGCAGATTCCGCCTTGGCACCTCTCATACCACTCTTTGGCAGCAATTCACCCTTCTGGCGCGGGGTCAAGCCGGATAAGACGCGAATCTTGCTCAGGCGTGCGCTTGGGGGGCCTCCTTCACCGAAGCGAGAAATGCCAGGAAGGGCGCAAGGCAATCTTCGAAACGCTCGAAATATAGCTCATGCCCGCGGCCATGGATAACCTCCATGCGCGAATTTGGAGTGAGTTCATGCATACGCTTCTGATCAGCAAATGGCGCAGTCTTGCTGTTGGCCGGCGCCAGAATCAGCGTCGGAACCCGGAGGGTCGGCACCAAGGGAGTCAAGTCGACGCTGGGGAACAGCCGAGCCACGGCTGCAAGATTTTCAGAACGATTCTTGCACCATTCCTGCCGTATCCACCTTTCATGCCCGGCGCTGGTCGGAACGAGGCCACCGCCCTTGATGAGCATATCGACAAAGATCTCCGGCGGTGTATTTGCGACTTTTTCAGCCAGATCGCTATATCCATAACTGTCGGAGCCACGTGTTGGATCGGAGAGTGGCGTGGACATCAGCGTCAGCGATCGCAGACGTTCGGGAACCTTCGCGGCGAGCACTGCGCCGAACACGCCGCCTGCGGACTCACCGATATAATGGACCTTGTCCAGCCCAAGCTCGTCCAAGAAACCTATCATGTCGGACACCAGGATATCGACGGACCATTCGGCTTCCGGAGATGGATCCTCCGAGCGCCCATGGCCGCGCATGTCCCGGCGAATCACACGATAGTTTCCCATAAGGGACAGAGCCCAACGATAGAAAAAGCTCGAGCTCCTACCCCATCCATGCTGTATGACGACAGTCTCCCTATCGTCCCATGGATCGGTGAAATCATGATCCTCATAATAAAATTGAAGTCCATTCACACTGACATAAGGCATGGCGCATCCCTCATTTTTTCAGCGAGCACGCTCCCATGGCTGCGTGCCGGCATGAAGTTTGTATAATCTAAACGGCGTCAGGAAAAACCCTCTAAGAGTATCAATTGAGGACAGCAGTGAAGCTGCCTCGTTCACCCCCTCTTAGGCGCGCCGTTCGTCTCCAGTTCCCTCAATCGGGTGTAGATATTTGCAGCCTCATCGACATAGAGGCGGGACAGTTCAAAAGGACTGTCGCGAGGATGAAGCACATCGAGATCATCCAGCAGTTTGGAACGGCTGCCTGGCACAAGATCCATCACAAAGAGTGACATGACCCCTAGAAAGTCGCGAGCCTCGTCCTGATTCGTTCTGGCTGTCGACTATCAGCCCCATGGCGCCCATCCCTGCGCAGCACGCGATGGTCCCAGGCGTGGCCTGGGACCCAATGATAGGAAAGCTTGGAGCTCCTGCCCCATCCATGCTGGATGAAGACGAGTTCCGGGTCTTTCAGGGACCCGTAGATCGTCGTCGCATGG